>NZ_JBEPMD010000012.1:0-97685 GCF_040545555.1 Curtobacterium oceanosedimentum | reverse complement strand
GTTTGGGGTCCGCCCTGGCACCCCCCCCCGGCCGCCCCCCCCGGGGGGGGGGGGGGCCCCCCCCCCGGGGGGGGGGGGGGGGGGGGGGGGCGCCCCCCCCCCCCCCCCGTCCGTGACCGGTGACGTCGGCTACGCGACGGGCTCGCGGACCTGGTCGAGCGTCGGGTAGTCGGTGTAGCCCTCGGCGCTCGCGCCGTAGAAGAGCTCCGGGCGCGGCTCGTTGAGCTCCGCGTCCTGCTCCCAGCGCTCGGCGAGGTCGGGGTTCGCGATCGCGGCCCGGCCCACGGCGACGGCGTCGGCGAGGTCGCCGTCGAGCAGCGTGATCGCCTCGTCGCGGGAGGTCATCGACGAGAAGCCCGAGTTGGCGATGAACGGAGCGCCTGCGGTGCGGCGCACGTGCTGCACGAGCTCGCTGGCCGGCTCGGAGTGCAGGACGTCCACGAAGGCCAGCCCGAGCGGCGCGAGGCCCTCGGCCACAGCGGTGTAGGTCGCACGGACGTCGGCGTCGTCCTCCTCGAGCACGCCCTGGATGTTGTGCTGCGGCGAGAGACGGATGCCCACGCGGTCCGCGCCGACGGCCTCGGCGATCGCCGTGGTGACCTCGACGGCGAAGCGCGCGCGGTTCTCGGGCGAGCCGCCGTACTCGTCGGTGCGGGTGTTCGACACGGGGGAGAGGAACTCGTGCACGAGGTACCCGTTCGCGCCGTGCACCTCGACGCCGTCGAGCCCGGCCGCGATCGCGTTGCGGGCGGCGCGGACGAAGCCCTGGACGGCCTCGCGGACCTCGTCGGTGGTGAGCTCGTGCGGCACGGGCATGTCGGCCTTCGAGCCGTCGGCGAGGTGCGTCTGCCCCGGTGCCGCGATCGCCGAGGGACCGACGATGCGCGGGGTCTGCGAGATGTCGGTGTGCGAGACCCGGCCGCCGTGCATCAGCTGCATGACGATCGTGCCGCCGCGCTCGTGCACGGCGTCGGTGACGCGGCGCCAGCCCGCGACCTGCTCGTCGGTCTCGATGCCGGGCTGCCCGGGGTAGGAGCGGCCCTCCTGGACGGGCCAGGTGCCCTCGGTGATGATCATGCCGAGGCCGGCGCGCTGCGCGTAGTGCTCGACGAGGAGGTCGTTGGGGATGCCCTGCTCACCGGCGCGCGTCCGGGTGAGGGGGGCCATGACGATGCGGTTGCGGAGGTGGAGTGCGCCGAGGTCGGCGGCTTCGAAGAGCTTCACGAGTCCGTTGAACCACGTGTTGCGCCGGGCAATTCCGATCCCGCGGCGGATGCTCAGCGTCCGGGGCACACCAGGGTGCTCGAGCGGACCTGACCCTCGGGGCGGATCACCGTGTGCTGCGAGAGCGGCTGCCGGCAGATCGGGCAGGGGCGGTCGACGGTGCGGTCGTCTGCGCCTTCGACGTGTCCGGCGCCGATCTGCGACGGGCCCATCTTCTCGATGAGCGTGCGGTTCCACCGGTCGTACCAGCTGCCGAAGCGACCCACGGTCCGTCCTTTCGTTCGTGCACGAATCATTCTGCCACGAAGGGGGCGCTCAGTCGAGGGCGTCGACGCGACCGAGCAGTTCCGTCAGGTCGTCCTTGAGTCGTTCGAGTCGCTCGAGTGGCCAGCCCAGCCGATCGGCCACCGCGACGGGTACCGTACGTGCCCGGTCGCGGAGCGCTCGCCCGGCGGTCGTGAGCGACACCTCGAGCTGGCGTTCGTCGGCCGTGCTGCGCTGGCGTCGGACGTAGCCGGAGGCCTCGAGCCGCTTCAGCAGCGGGCTCAGCGTGGCGGAGTCGAGGCGGAGTTCCGCGGCGATCTCGCGCACCGACCGCGGGTCGTGCTCCCACAGCGCGAGCATGACGAGGTACTGCGGGTGCGTCAGGCCCATCGGGTCGAGCAGGTCGCGGTACAGCCCGATGACACTGCGGCTCGTCGCGGCCAGGGCGAAGCAGAGCTGCCGGTCGAGGGCCAGGGGGTCGACGTCGGTCGCGGTCATGCGTCCACGGTACTTCGTCCACGAACGGTCTGGAGGCCCGGTGCCGTGGTCCTGTGCCCGTTCCTTCCCATGGCACGCGCGATGGCAAGTGGAACCGGGCGTACCTGATGGTTCAGGACGACCAGGTGTGCCCGCTTCCGCCAGGTACGCCCGCTTCCGCCAGGGGCGCCCGGGTCCGGCAGGTGTGCCCGGAACGGCCTGGAGGCCCGGTGCCGGTCTCGTGGACCGGCACCGGGCCTCCAGGCGGTGCTGCGGGGCTGTCGCCGACGCGCGGTGCGCGCGCCGGCGGCCGTCGCCTAGGCGCGGTGCGTCGGCGTGTGCCCGTCGTGCGGGTTGGCGTCCGGCTCGACGTCCGCGGCGTGCGACCCGCGGTGCGCACCGGTACCCGCACCGGCACCGGCCACGGCGGGCTCGGCGCGGTGGCCGCGGTCGTCGCCGGGGTGCGATCGCTCGAGCTTGGCGCCCTCGACGTCGACGTCCGGCAGGATCCGGTCGAGCCACTTCGGGATCCACCACGCGCTCGTGCCGAGCAGGTGCATGACCGCCGGGATGAGCAGCATCCGGACGACGAAGGCGTCGACGAGGACACCGAACGCCAGGCCGAAGCCGATCGGCTTGATCGTCGAGGACTCCGAGAAGATGAAGCCCGCGAACACCGAGATCATGATGATCGCCGCTGCCGTGACCACCGCGCGCCCGGCGTGCAGACCGCGCTGGACCGCCACCTTCGCCGAGGCGCCGTGCGCGTACGCCTCGCGCATGCCCGAGACCAGGAAGAGCTGGTAGTCCATCGCGAGTCCGAACAGGATGCCGATCTCGATGATGGGCAGGAAGCTCAGGATCGGCGCCGGGTCGTGCACGCCGAACACGGAGCCGAGCCAGCCGAACTGGTAGATCGCGGTCAGACCACCGAAGGACGCGAGCACGGACAGGATGAACCCGGCCGTCGCGGTGATCGGCACGAGGAACGACCGGAACACGATGATGAGGATGATCAGCGACAGGCCGACGACCACGACGAGGTAGAGCGGCAGCACGTTCGCGAGCTTCTCCGACACGTCGATGTTCGCGCTCGCGTTGCCGGCGACCCCGAGTGTCACCCTGCCGTCGTCGGTCTGCACCGTCTGCTCGCGCAGGTCCTTGACCAGGGTCTCGGTCGAGACGCTGTCCGGGCCGCCCGCCGGCTTGACCTGGAACGCGATGATGTCGCGGTCGGACGAGGCGCCGATCGGCAGCACGGCCTCGACGTCGTCGTTCTTCGCGAGCGCCTGGCCGATGGTGACCTCGGTCGCGGTGACGTCGTCCTTCGCGATCGCCTTCGGCAGGTCGGCCACGACGAGGAGCGGACCGTTCTGGCCGGCGCCGAACTCGTCCTCGAGCGCCTTGTAGGCCTTGTACTGCGACGAGTCGGTCGCCTCGGACGCACCGGTCGGCAGACCGAGGCGCATCTGCGTGGCGGGCAGGGCGATCGTGCCGAGCACCGCGACACCGGCGACGAGCGTGATCACGGCGCGCCAGGTCGACATCGGCTTGTTCGGTACCTGCACGGCCCCGGTGTGCCCGATCTGCTGCCGCTCCTTCTTCCGCAGGATGCGCATCCCGAGCAGGGACAGCAGTGCCGGGGTGAACGACGTCGCGATGAGGATCGCGAAGAGCACCGCGACGGCGCCGACCGTCCCCATCAGGCCGAGGAACGGGATCCCGGTGATGTTCAGCGCGAGCAGGGCCACGATGACCGTCGTGCCCGCGAAGACGACGGCGTTGCCGGACGTGCCGTTCGCGAGCCCGATCGACTCGTGCACGCCCATGCCCGCCTTCAGCTGGGTCCGGTGTCGGTTGAGGATGAAGAGCGAGTAGTCGATGCCGACCGCCAGGCCGAGCATCACCCCCAGCACCGGCGTGACCGAGATGAACTCGACCAGGCTCGAGAACGACAGCGAGGCGAGGGTCGCGACGCCGACACCGAGCACGGCGGACAGCAGCGGGATCGCGGCGCCGATGATCGTGCGGAGCATCAGGAAGAGCACGAGCGCGGCGATGACGACGCCGACGATCTCGCCCGGGCCGAGGATCGACGGGACACCCTGGGCGATGTCGTTCGAGACGTACACGTCGACGCCGTCGAGCTTCGCGCTCTCGGCGCGGTCGGAGATCTCCTGCTTGGTCTCCTGCGGCACCTCGAAGGTCGACTTCGTGAACTGCACGGTGCCGATCGACGCCGCGCCGTTCGACGACACGAAGCGGATGTCCTTCGACAGGTCCAGCAGGTCGGACCCCTGCTCGAGCTGTCGCTCCTGGTCGTCGAGCTTCTGCTGTGCCTGCTCGAGCTGCTGCTGGCCCGAGGTGATCTGCTGCTGCTGCGCGTCGATCTGCGCCTGGGCCTGCGCGAGCTGCTGCTGGCCGGCCTGTGCGGCCGCGCTGCTCGCCGCAGCGGCTCCGGCGGCCTGGGCCTGCGCCTCGGCCTGGGCCCTCTGCTGGTCGAGCTGCGTCTGCGCCTGCTCGATCTGCTGCTTGCCGGACTCCAGCTGCGTCTTCTGCTGGTCGATCTGCGCCTGGCCGTCCGCGATCTGCTGGCGGCCGTCGACGATCTTCTGCCGCTGCTCGTCGAGCTGGTCCTGCGTGGTGAAGCCGTCGCGGACCTCCTTGACGCCGTCGAGGTCGGCGATCCCGTCCAGGAAGTCCTTGACGTCGGCCTTCTGGGTCGCCGTGAAGGCCTTGCCGTCCGTCGTCTCGAAGACCAGCGTGCCGTTGCCGCCGTTCGCCGACGGGAACTTGTCCGCCAGCTCGTCCTGCACCTGGCTCGTCTTCGTGTTCGGGATCGTGATCGACGAGGAGATCGTGCCCGCGAACAGGCTGTAGGTGAGCCCCGCGATGCCCATGATGACGATCCAGGCGATGATCACCAGCCAGTGGCGTCGTGCGGAGAACCGTCCGAGACGGTAGAGGAGACCGGCCATGCGGTTGCCCCGTCCTTTCGTGTCAGGTGCTGTGGTGGTGCGGGGTGCGCCGGTGGACCCCGGGGGGAGTGGTCAGGAGGTCGGCATGTAGCCGGAGCGGACGCTGTGCACGAGTCTGCTCAGCAGCGCATCCCAGGCGGTCAGCGATGCGGGGGTGAGATCGGGGCCGTCGTGGTTGAGCCAGTGGTCGGCGATGACGACGATGCCGCTCATGAGTGAGTCGACGAGCAGCGCGGTGTCGAGCGGGTCGGCGCCGGGGTGCCGTCGGGCGACCTCGTCGTGCAGCCGGTCGGTGACCCGCGAGAACGCGGTCTGGGTGAGGACCGCGGCCTTCGGGTCCTCCTTGCCCGGCTCGCCGATGATCCGGTACATGCCGGAGATCACCGGTGCCAGGTCGGCGCCGCGTGCGGCGGACTCGAGCTCCTCGAACATCGACGCCCTGCTGCCGTCGCCGATCGGGGTCCGTGCCATGTCGGCGAGGAACCGGTCGATGATCACCGACAGCTCCTGCTCGCACACCGCGAGCAGGACCTCGTCGAGCGAGGCGAAGTGGTTGAAGACCGTCCGACGCGCGACGTCGGCGCGGGACGCGAGGTCGTCGACGCTGAACCCCCGACCACCGCGCTCGTCGACGAGGTCGCGCGCAGCCTGCAGGATCGCGGCGCGGTGCTTCGCCTTGAGGGCGGCACGACGGTCGGTGGTGGTCACGTGCAACAACACTAGGTGCATCGATGCACTCGGTGCACCTTCTCCGAGTGATCCCTCAGGTTCGTCCCCCGGTGCGGTCCGACCGCGGTCCGGGATCGCCACCCGAGCGCGGAACACCGGTTCCGCACACCGGTTCCGCAGAGCGGTCCCGACTGACAGACTGGGTGCTCGCGACCGCCGTACGAAGGAGTACCCATGCCCGTCCGCCTGAGCCCGGAGACCCTGGACCAGATCGCCGCGAACGGCGTCGCGGTCCCCACCTACGACCGCGACGGCATCACCACCGGGATCGTGCACTTCGGCGTCGGCGGCTTCCACCGCGCGCACCAGGCGATGGTGCTCGACCGGCTGCTGGAGCGGGGCGAGGCGCGCGAGTACGGCATCTGCGGAGTCGGTGTCCTCGAGCAGGACCGCCGGATGGCCGCAGCGATGGACGAGCAGGGTGGCCTCTCCACGCTCGTGCTCAAGCACCCGGACGGCACGCGGGAGTCCCGTGTCGTCGGCAGCATCGTGGAGTACCTCCTCGCCGTCGACGACCCGGACGCCGTCGTCGAGAAGATGGCGCACCCGGACACGCGGATCGTCAGCCTCACCATCACCGAGGGTGGCTACAACTTCGACCACGTCACGGGGGAGTTCGTCGCGGACGAGCCGGGGGTCGCGGCGGACCTGCGCGGGGACGCTCCGCCGCGGACGGTGTTCGGCCTCGTGGTCGAGGCGCTCCGACGTCGTCGCGACCGGGGCCTCGAGCCGTTCACGGTGATGTCGTGCGACAACATCCAGGGCAACGGACACGTCGCCCGGCAGATGTTCACGAGCTACGCACGTCTGCAGGACCCGGCGTTCGCCGACTGGATGGACGAGCACGTGTCGTTCCCGAACTCGATGGTCGACCGGATCACCCCGGTCACGACGGACGAGGACCGGGCGTGGGTGCGTGACGAGCTCGGCATCGAGGACGCCTGGCCGGTCGTCGCCGAGCCCTTCTTCCAGTGGGTGCTCGAGGACGACCACCCCGCCGGTCGTCCGCGGTACGAGGACGCCGACGTCCAGCTCGTGGAGGACGTCGAACCGTACGAGCTGATGAAGCTCCGGCTGCTCAACGCCAGCCACCAGGGCCTGTGCTACTTCGGGTACCTGTCCGGGTACCGGTACGCGCACGAGGCCACGCAGGACGAGGCGATCGCGACCTTCCTCCGCCGGTACATGGACGAGGAGGCCTCGCCCACGCTGCACCCCGTGCCGGGGATCGACCTCGCGGACTACCAGGCGACACTGATCGAGCGATTCCGGAACCCCGAGGTCCGCGACACCCTCGCCCGCCTGTGCGCCGAGTCGAGCGATCGCATCCCGAAGTGGCTGCTGCCGGTCGTCCGCGCGAACCTCGCGTCCGGCGGTCCGGTCGCGCTGTCGGCCGGCATCGTCGCGTCGTGGGCGCGGTACGCCGAGGGCACCGACGAGGACGGGCAGCCGATCCAGGTCGTCGACCGCCTCGCCGACCGGCTGACCGCTGCCGCTCGGCAGCAGCGCGAGGACCGGCTCGCCTTCCTGCGCGACCGGCAGGTCTTCGGCGACCTGGTCGACGACGAGCGCTTCGTCGCGGCGTACCGCGACGCGCTCGACGGCCTCCTGCGTGACGGCGCGCACGCGACCGTCACGCGCCTGTCGCGGTCCTGACGCACCGCCCACCGGACGGGAGGCGCGGGGCGGCGCTGCACCGTGCCTCCCGTCCGACCGCGGTCGGTCCGGAGGCGCGTGGCGGCCGAGCGCCGTGCCTCCCGTCCGGCCGCGCCGGACCTGAGGCGCGTGGCGGCGTGCGCCGTGCCTCCCGTCCGGCCGCGCCGGACCTGATCGGCTGCGCCCCCTGGCGCTCGTCGCGCCCTGGTGTGCGGGGGCGCGTCGTCCGCGCCGGGGTGCGACGTCCAGGCGGGTCGCGGGTGGGGTCGGCATGCTCGTCCGCGTGCGGACGACGAGGACGACCCTGGCCACCGTCGCGGCGGTCGCCGCGCTGACGCTCGCGGGCTGCAGTGGCAGCGGTGGTGGGGGCACGGTGACCTCGGCGAGCGGCGCGCCGACCGCGTCGGCGACCGCGACCACGACGACGGTACTGACCCCGACGGCGGACGCGGCGACGTCCCGTGCGTTCGCCGCGCTCGAGGAGCAGTACGGGGCCCGTGTCGGCGTCGTCGCGATCGACACGGCGGACGGCAGCAGCACCGGGTACCGGGCCGACGAGCGCTTCGCGTTCGCGTCGACGAACAAGGCGTTCATCGCCGCGGCGGTCCTCGACCGGTCGAGCGGCGCGGACCTCGACGAGGTCGTCCACTACGGCCGCGGCGACCTGCTCGCGTACGCACCCGTGACGAGCCAGCACGTCGACGAGGGCATGACGGTCCGAGCGCTGGTCGACGCCGCACTCCGGCAGAGCGACAACACCGCGGCGAACCTGCTCGTGGACCGGCTCGGCGGCGTCGGCGGAGTGTCCCGGTGGCTGCGCGGGATCGGGGACGACGTGACCCGGGTGGACCGCGTCGAACCCGACCTGAACACCGCGGTCCCGGGCGACCCGCGCGACACGACGACCCCGGCGCAGTCGGCGGCCGACCTGCGCGCGGTCCTGCTCGGCGACGCACTCGACCCCGACGACCGGGCGCTGCTGCGGTCCGCGATGGCGGGGACCACCACCGGCGACGGCACGATCCGAGCCGGCGTGCCGGACGGGTGGTCGGTCGCGGACAAGACCGGGACGGCGTCGTACGGGGTGCGCGACGACATCGCGGTCGTGCAGCCTCCCGGCCGGGACCCGATCGTGCTCGTGGTGTTCACCACGCGCGACGGTGCCGGCGCGGACGCCGAGCCCTCCGACGCGCTGGTGGCCGCGGCGGCGCGGGTGGCGGTGCGGTCGATCGGCGCCGCGTCGGGCTGAGCTGCCGACCCGCTGCCGTCGGCGAGGGCCGTCAGCGCGGGAGCGTGGTGGCCCAGCGACCGAGCACGTCCCAGACCTGGTCGCGGACGTCGGGCGCCGAGAGCACCACGTCGTGCAGGGCTCCGTGCAGACGCCGGACGGTCACCTCGTCACCGAGCGACAACGCCCGGTGCGCGACCACGTCCACGTTGAGCGCGACGTCCGCGTGTGCCATCCCGTCGTCCCACCGCGGCTGCAGCATGCTCTTGTCGCTGAGCATCACGAGCGTCGGGACCGTGAGACCGAGCCCGTGCTCGACCCGCTCCTGCCCGGTGAACACCGCGGCGAGCCACCCGGGGTGCAGCGGGAAGCCCCGTTCGGGCCGCCAGCGCTGGTCGTACGTCCACGAACCGTCGCCCGTCGCGGACACCGTGCGGGTGTAGAAGCCCGGGTCGACCGCCGGCATCGGCGCGAGGGGGTTCCGCCTGGCGCCGAGCTTGATCACCGGTGCGACGATCGCCCGACCGAGCGCACTCGCCTGGAACTCGAGCCACGGGCTGTTCAGCACCAGGCCGTCGACGAGCTCCGGGTGACGCGCGGCCCAGAGCGACAGGGTGAGCCCGCCGGTGGAGTGCCCCATCGGGACGAGCCGTCGACGGGGGCCGCCGTGGTGCTCGGCGGCGATCGCGTCGAGGGCGGCACCGATGTCCTCGTCGTAGACGGCCAGGTCGTCGACGAACCCGGGTGTCTGGTGCGGCCGGAGGCTCCGGCCGTACTTCCGCAGGTCGAGGGCGTGGAAGCGCGCGCCGAGCCGCTCGAGGTGCTCCGCGAGCTCCACCTGGAAGAAGTAGTCGGACCAGCCGTGCACGTACAGCACGTCCACGCCGTGCAGTGGCCCACGGGCGTGCAGCAACAGGTCGTTCGGCGATCGCCGTCGTCGGACGAGCGTCGCGACGACCGGTCCTTCGCGGTCCTCGCCGAGCGGGAGCTCGAGGCGCTCGAACGGGGCTCCCAGCACGTCCTCGTGCCACTGCCCGGTCCCCATCACCCGAGCGTACCGACGACCCCGGGGTGACGGTTCGGTCACGGTCGGGTCACGGGACGGTGACGGCGGGGGTCCCTCCGGTAACGATCCGTACCGACTCGGTCCTTTCCCAGCGGTCGTGCCGGTCCTCCCCGGGGAACCCCGGGCGGACGCCCGACCAGCGTTGGGAGGGTCACCCGACGCCACCGGACGACGGGGGCGGGACCACGAGGGGGAGACATGACGATGCGACGTGCGACCGGGGCGGCCCTGGGCTTCGTCGGCGGCAGCGTGCTGGCGGGGCTGCTGGTCGGGGTCGGCGTGACGCCGGTGCTCGCGGTGGCCGGGGTGGGGACGACCTCGGCGATCGACCTGTTCGACTCGATGCCGGAGTACATCGAGATCGGTGACCTGCCCGAGCGGAACGAGATCTGGGCGTACCAGGGCGGGCAGCCCGTGCACCTGGTCGACGTGTGGGACCAGAACCGTCAGGAGCTCTCGCTCGACCAGATCAGCGACACCCTCGAGCACGCCGCGATCGACGGCGAGGACAAGCGCTTCCGCGAGACCGGCGGCGTCGACCCGACGAGCCTGGTGCGGTCGGTCGCGAGCGTCATCGCCTCCGGCGGGCAGGGCGGCTCCGGGGGCTCGACGATCACGATGCAGCTCGTGCGGAACATCAAGATCCAGCAGGCGAGCGAACTGCCGACCGCCGAGGAGCGCGAGGCCGGACACCGCGAGGCGACGGAGAAGAGTGCGCAGCGCAAGCTCGCCGAGGTCAAGCTGGCGATCGGGCTCGCCAAGGAGTACTCGAAGGACGAGATCCTCGCCGCCTACCTGAACATCGCCTACTTCGGCGACCAGACCTACGGCGTGCAGGCGGCCTCGCAGCGGTACTACGGCAAGGACGCCACGGACCTGACCCCGGCCGAGGCCGCGTCCTTGATCGCCATCGTGCAGTGGCCCGAGCGACGCGACCTGTCGACACCCGAGCACCACGCCGACAACCAGGCCCGGCGGGACGTCGTCCTCCGCTCGATGCACGACCAGGGGCACCTGAGCGACGCGGACCTCGCCGCGGCGCTCGCGTCACGTCCGGCCGACTACGTCCGCCTCACCGCACCCCAGCAGGGGTGCGAGTCGGCGGTCCGCGGCGCGGAGTTCTTCTGCGCGTACGCCGAGCAGGTGGCGCAGGACCTCCCGCAGCTCGGCGCCGACGCCGACGCGCGCGCCGCCGCCTGGCGCACGGGCGGGTACCGGGTGCAGACCACACTCGACCTCGACCTGAACACCCGGCAGAAGGACCTGCTCTCCCTGCACGACCCCGCGACCGAGAGCCGTCTCGCCCTCGGTGCCACGCTCGACACCGTCGAGGCGGGGACCGGGCGGGTGCTGACGATGGCGCAGAACAAGGACTTCGACCGCTCCGCGGACGCCCCGGCGACGGCGACCTCGCTCAACTACGCCACCGACGAGTCGAACGGCGGATCGAAGGGCTTCCAGGTGGGCTCGACCTACAAGATGTTCACGCTGCTGCAGTGGTTGGAGTCCGGCCGGAGCCCGGACACCGTGGTGGACGGCACGCGGAAGGCCCGGAGCACGTGGACGCAGTGCGGGCAGCGGGTGACGCTGGGCACCCCGTACGACCCGAAGAACGACGCGCCGGGGCAGACCGGGCCGTACTCCGTCCGCGCGGCGACGGCGCAGTCGGTGAACGCGGCGTACGCGGACATGGCGTCGCAGCTCGACCTCTGCGACATCCGGGACACCGCCGCGCGATTCGGTGTCCACCCGGCGACGGGTGGGGAGCTGCCAGCGAACCCGGCGGCGATCCTCGGGACGACGAGCATCGCCCCGCTCACGATGGCGGCCGCCTACGCCGGCATCGCGAACGGCGGCGTGACCTGCGCCCCGGTCGTCGTCGACCAGGTCACGGGCCCCGACGGCACGGCACTCGGCGGGCAGCCGCGGTCCTGCACGCGGGCGGTGTCGGCGTCGGTCGCCGCCGAGGCGTTCGCGGTGATGCAGGGGGCCTTCCGCGGCGGCACGGCGACCGGGGGCCAGACGCTCGACGGAGCGACGCTGTTCGGCAAGACGGGCACGACCGACGCGGCGGACCAGATCTGGCTCGTCGGCGGGACCTCGCGCGCGGTGACGGCGTACTGGCAGGGCAACACCGACGGTGGGAAGACGAACCTGCGGTACGTCGGGAGCGGTCAGGGCGGCACCTACGCGGGGTCGCGCGCTGCCGTCTGGCGGCAGGCGCAGACGGCGGTCAACGCGGCGCTGCCCGTCGGCTGACGCCGCCCGGGACGGACTGGAGGCACGGTGCCAGCCGGCACCGTGCCTCCAGTCCGCGACGATCGCGGCTACGACACCTTCTTGCTGTCCGTGAGCCAGCCCGCGAGCTTCGTCATGTAGTCGGCCTGCGACGCGTAGTCGAGCGCGGGGAAGGTCCAGCTGTGGACCTGGCCCGCCTCGAGCGCCGGGTTGTCGGCGAAGGTCGGCTGCTTCTCGAGGTCCGCGACCTGGTAGCCCTGCTGCGAGAGCAGGATCACGTCACCGGTGATCTGCCCGGCGTTCTCCCACGAGTAGATGCCCCAGTAGAAGCCCTTCGGCTTCGGCTCCACGAAGTCGACGCCGAACGACGAGTACATCTGCAGGGTCGGCTCGTCGGACGGACGCGTCACGTACGCGCCGTCGCCGTCCGCGTACATCGAGACGACGGACACGTCGCTCGACTTCGCGGCCTGCTCGAGGGTGTCCTCGGCCTCGTCGAAGCGGTCCTCGGCGGCCTCGACCTTCGACTCGGGCGCACCGAGCGACTCGGCCAGGCCGGCGATCTTCTCGATGACGTCCTCGCCCTTGCCGCCCCACTTCACCTGGACGACGGGTGCGATGGCCTCGACCTGCTGCTCCTGCTCCTTGTCCTTGAAGCCGTAGCCGGGCTGGGTCTCGTCGAGGGTGCCCTTCTCGTCGGTCGGGTACACCGACGTGACGACGAGGTCCGGCTTGAGCGCTGCGAGCTGCTCGAGGTCGATGTCGCCGTACGCCTGACCGAGCTGTGTGATGCCGTCCTTGTCGAGGTCGTCGAAACGGGCGTCCTTCGCCATGGTCAGCTGGCCGAAGGTGCCGACCGGACGCAGGCCGTACTCGATGAACGAGATGGCGATGTCGTTGAGGACGACGACGCGCTTCGGCGTGCTGTCGGTCTTCACGGTCGCACCGGTGGCGTCCTTGTACGACCAGGGACCGGAGGCGGTCGAGGCGTTGCCGGCGGTGTCCCCGGATCGGGCTGAGTCGTCGGAGCCGTTCGCTCCGGAGCAACCGGCGAGCAGGAGGGCCGGGACGGCCACGGAGGTCACGAGGGCGGCGCGCAGGGAGCCGCGGCGGGGGATCTTCACGTTAGGAGAGCCTAACCTAACTCTGTGAGGACCGCCAGCCTGTGGCGACCCGGCCGCCGGGGCGGCGGCACGTCACCGCGCCGGACTCAGGCGGACGTGCTGGCTTCGTCGGCCTCCGGCACGATCATCGGCGCGCCCGTCACCGGGTCCGGCACCACCCGGGCGTGCAGCCCGAAGGCGGTCTCGAGCACCTCTGGGGTCAGGACCTCGTCGGGGGTCCCGTCCGCGACGACCCCGCCGTCGTGCAGGACGACGAGTCGGTCCGAGTACCGCGCGGCGAGCGTCAGGTCGTGCAGCACCATCACGACGGTCGACCCCTGCTCGCGGTTCAACCGCCGCACGAGGCGGAGCACGTCGAGCTGGTGCGCCAGGTCCAGGTACGTCGTCGGCTCGTCGAGCAGCAGGGTCTCCGCCTGCTGCGCCACCACGAGCGCGATCCAGGCGCGCTGCCGCTGGCCACCCGACAGGCTCGCGACGTCGCGGTGCGCGACCTCGGTCAATCCGGTCGCCGCGATGGCCTGCTCGGCGACGTCGGCGTCGTCCGCCGTCCACGGCTTCGCCCAGCTCTGGTGCGGGTTCCGACCGCGCATCACCAGGTCGAGCACACTCGTGCCCGCGGGAGCCACCGGCGTCTGCGGCAGGATCGCGAGCCGCCGGGCCACGGCGCGGTTCGGTTCCTTGCGGATCGGGGAGCCGTCCAGCAGCACCTCGCCGGACTGCGGCTTCAGCACGCGGCCGAACGCCTTGAGGAGGGTCGACTTGCCGCAGCCGTTCGCCCCGAGGAAGGTCGTCACCGTGCCGCGCTCGATCCGCAGGTCCAGGTCGCGGAGGACCGGGTCGCGGTCGTAGCCGACCGACAGGCCACGGGCCTCCAGGACGGGAGGCACGGTGCCGGTCGCGTCGAGGCCACCGGCCCGGTGGTTGCGGGCCGTGCTCGTGCTCGCGGTCGTGGTGGTCATCGGGACATCTCCTTGCGGTGGCGGACGAGGAGCCAGATCAGGTACGGGGCGCCGACGACGGTGGTCACGATGCCGACGGGCACCTGCCAGGGGAAGACGGAACGGGCGAGCAGGTCGGCGCCGAGGACGAGCACCGACCCCAGTGCTCCGGCGAGCAGCAGCGGTGGGCGGTTCGTGCCGGCCAGGCGCAGGGCGACCTGGGGGACGACGAACGCGACGAAGCCGATCGGTCCGGCGGCGGCGACGGCGGCGGCGGTGAGGACGACCGCGAGCGCCAGGACGAGCAGTCGGTGCCGCTGCACGCCGAGCCCGACGCCGGTCGCGACCTCGTCGCCGAGCTGCCCGATGCCGAGCGCGGCGCTGGTGGCGAGGGCGATCGGGACGCAGACCGCGGCGACGAGCAGGAGCGGCCACACGGTCGTCCACGAGGTGCTCGACAGGCTGCCGACGAGCCACTGCGACGCCGCGGTGGCGACGGTGATCTTGGCGCGGACGAGCAGGTAGCTCGTCACGGCGTCGAGCGTGGCGCTCACCCCGATGCCGACGAGCACGAGCCGGTAGCTCTGCACCCCACCACGCCACCCGAGGCCGTACACGGCGGCCGCGGCGACGAGTGCCCCGATGGTCGCCGCGACCGGGATCCCGCCGCTCAGGACGACCGAGGACACGGAGTAGGTGCCACCGCCGAGCACGATCGCGGCGACCGCGCCGACGCTCGCGCCGGAGGTCACGCCGATGATGTCCGGCGTGCCGAGGGGGTTCCTGGTGACGGTCTGCGTCAGCGCGCCGGCGGTCCCGAGCACCAGGCCGACCAACGCGCCGGTGAGGACGCGGGGGAGCCGGAGGGTCGTGACGATGAAGCCGTCGGGGCCGTCGTCGGCGCCGAGCAGCGCGCGGACGACGGTGCCGGGGGCGATGAACGTGCTGCCGACCGCGACGCCGAGCACGACGAGGACGAGGGCGACCGCGATCGCGCCGACCGTCCAGCCGAGCACCCGCGGGCGCCATGCGAGGCCGAGCGGTCCGATCCGGACACCGCGGCGGCCGGCGGGCGCACGGCCCGTGCCCGGCGTGCCCGTGGCCGGCGTGCCCGGGCCCGCGCTCTCACCGGCGTCCGGCCGGTCGGCGCCGCGCCGCGTGCCGGTCGCGGCGCTCACAGCGACACCAGCGATCGACGTCGGGCGACGGCGACGAACACCGGACCGCCGAGCACCGCCAGCACGATGCCGACCTCGACCTCGGAGAACCCGCCGACCAGTCGTCCCACCACGTCGGCGACGAGCACGAGCGCAGCCCCGACGAGTGCCGAGACGGGCAGCGTCCAGCGGTGGCCGGTGCCGACCAGGGCCCGGGCGACGTGCGGCACCGTCAGGCCGACGAAGCCGATCGGCCCGGCTGCCGCGGTCGCACCGGCGGCGAGGAGCGTGATGCCGCCGAGCCCGACGAGCCGGGCGGCGAGCACGTTCTCGCCGAGGCCCTTCGCCAGCTCCGCCCCGAGCCCGAGGGCGTCGAGCGCGCGGGTGTTCCAGACCGCGAGCACGGCGCCGACGAGCAGGAACGGCGCCGCGGCCGCGAGCACGTCGAGCTGCCGGGCGGCGAGCGACCCGACGACCCAGAGCCGGTAGGCGTCGAGGGACTCCTGGTCGGTCAGCACGATGAACGAGGTGACGGCCCCGAGCAGGGCGGACACGGCGGCGCCGGCCAGGGCGAGGGGTACCGGGCTCGCGGTCCCGCTGCCGGCGACGGTCACCGAGAACACGACGACGCTCGCCACGACGGCCCCGACCAGGGCGAACCAGACCGTGGAGCCGGTGCTCGTGACGCCGAAGACGTAGACGCCGAGCACGACCGCGAGCCCGGCGCCCGACGAGACCCCGAACAGTCCGGGATCGGCGAGCGGGTTGCGGGTGTGGCCCTGCATGAGGAGTCCGGCGATGCCGAGCGCTGCCCCGACCGCGGCACCGATGAGGGTCCGCGGGATGCGCGACCCCCACACGACGGCCTCCGCGGTGCTCGACCCGGAGCGCGTCAGCCCCGCGATCACCTGGTCGACGCCGAGCCGGTTGCTCCCGAGGAGCATGCTCGCGACCGCGGCGACGGCGAGCACGACGACCAGGACCACGACCACGAGCAGCCGACGGCGGACGGCACGACGGTGCACGCTGTCGGCACGCGGTGGGCCGTCGGTCCGGGCAGCCCGATCGGGCGTCAGGACGGTTTCGGGGGATGGCACGCGGACCAGCTTAGGGTAGCCTTCCCTTCATGGCGAAGATCCCGCGGCTCATGCCCGAGGCACCCCGGCTCTTCCGTGCGCAGGTGCTCCGCTCCGTCCGGCACACCCCGTCGGTGCAGCGGGTGACCGTCGTGGGGGACGACCTGCACGAGTTCCCGTTCGCCGGGTACGACCACTGGTTCCGCCTGTTCCTGCAGCTCCCGCACCAGTCCACCTTCACGCTGCCCGAGATCGACGGCACCCGCTGGTACCCCCAGTACCTCGCCATCCCGCAGGACGAGCGCCCGCACCTGGCGAACTACACGGTCGCCGCCTTCCGGCACCTGCCCGACGGCACGGCCGAGATGGACGTCGACTTCATCGTCCACACCGACGACGACGGCGCGCTCGAGGGCGGCGCGGCGATCTGGGCCTGCTCCGCGCGTCCGGGGGACCAGCTCGCGGTGCTCGACCAGGGCCGCATCTTCGACTGCCCGGACGACGTGAGCGAGGTCGTCGTCGCGGCCGAGGAGACCGGGCTGCCCGCCGTCGTCGGCATCGCGGCCTCGCTGCCCCGTGACACCGTCGGCCGCATCATCCAGGAGGTCCCCACCGCCGCCGACGTCCGCGTGCTCGACGCCCCCGTCGGTGTCGAGGTCACCTGGATCGTCCGCGAGCACGTCGACCCGCACGAGGTCCCCGGGCGGGCGGCGCTCGCCGAGCTCGAGCGGCACGTGCCGTGCGACGACCGGGTGTACGCCTTCGTCGTGGGGGAGTCGAGACTCGCGACCGCCGGCCGTCGGCACCTGCACCGAGCCGGGGTGCCGAAGTCGCGGATCACGTTCTCCGGCTTCTGGAAGCACGAGGCGCGGCAGGCCGTCCCCGTCTGAGCCCGGCCGGGTAGCGTGCGGGCATGAGCGTCCGACTGAGCGAACTCGTGCTGAACTGCCGCGACCCCGAGGCGCTGTCGCGCTTCTGGTGCGCGGTGCTGGACTACGTCGAACTCGGCAAGGACGACGACGGCGTCGAGATCGGACCGGCGTCGGGGTTCGGCGGTGCGACCCCGACGATCATCCTCAACCGGGTCGACCACGCACCGACCCAGACCCTGCGGCTGCACCTCGACCTGTCGCCGGTCGACCAGGACCAGGACACCGAGCTCGAACGGCTGCTCGCCCTGGGCGCGCGTCCCGCCGACGTCGGGCAGACCGGCGAGGAGTCCTGGCACGTGCTCCAGGACCCCGAGGGCAACGAGTTCTGCCTGCTGCGGACCCGGCTCGACCCGCTCTGACCTGCGCCCCGCGACGCCCGTTCCTTCCCAGAGCGGGTGCGATGCCTGGTGGTTCCGGGCATCCCTCGTCGATCAGACACACCAGGTACGCCCGATTCGACGAGGTACGCCCGGTTCGACCAGGCAGGCGAGACGGACGGGAGGCACGGTGCCAGCTGGCACCGTGCCTCCCGTCCGTCGATGCGGGGCGTCTAGCCCTTGAGGCCCGAGCCCGTCACGCCCTCCACGATCTGCCGCTGGAAGACCAGGTAGAGGATGATCAGCGGCAGCGCCGCCAGGATCGCACCGGCCTGGATGTCGGCGTAGCGCTGCCCGAAGCTGCCCTGCACCGTGGCGAGCCCGACCGGGATCGTCATGAGGTCCGGGTTCGACAGCACGAACAGCGGCAGGAGCAGGTTGTTCCAGACACCGACGAAGGTCAGGATCGTCACCGCGGCGATCACCGGACGCGACAGCGGCAGGATCACCGACCAGTAGATCTTCCACATGCCCGCACCGTCGATGCGCGCGGCCTCCTCCAGCTCCTTCGGGATGCCGTCGAAGAACTGCTTGAAGATGAACACCGCGATGACGGCCGGCACCTGCGGGAAGATCACCGACCAGTAGGTGTTGAGCAGGCCGACGGCGTTGAGCTCCTGGAAGATCGGGATGATCAGGACCTGCGTCGGGATCATGATGCCCAGGATGATGAGCAGGAACGCGACGTTCCGGCCGCGGAACACCAGGCGTGACAGCGCGAAGGCGGCCATCGAGGCGAACAGCACGGTCAGGGCGGCGGTCACGAGGCTCGTGATGCCGCTCGCCAGGTACCAGTTCCAGATGTCGCCGGCCTGGAACAGCGACGCGTAGGAGTGCAGCGTCGGGTTCCAGTTCGACAGGATCGCGTTCGCGCCCAGGGCGGCGACGCCGTTGTCGGACAGCGAGGTCTTCAGCGCGAACAGGCTCGGGATGAGCCAGATGACCGCGAACACCGTCAGGATGATCGCGGCCGCGATGTTGAAGCCCTTGCCGGAGACGCCGATCTTCGCAGCGTTGGCCGGGGCTGCGGCCGAGACGCCGGAGCGCAGCTTCCGCGGACGCGACGTGGTGATGCTCTCGGTGGCGGTCATGTCAGGCCCCGATCTCTCGCTTGGCGGCAGCACGCTCGACGAGCTGCCGGATGACCGCGATCGCGACGATCACGATGAACAGGAGCACCGACGCGGCGGACGCGGCGCCGAGGCGGTTGTCGGTGAAGCCGACGCCGGTGATGAGCTGCAGCGAGACCTGGGTCGAGATGCCCGGACCGCCGTTCGTCATCAGGTAGACCTGGTCGAAGATCTTCAGGCTCGCGATGATCTGCAGCAGGATGACGAGCGTCGTCGTGCGGCCGAGCAGCGGGAGCGTGATCGACTTGATCTGCTGCCAGTTCGACGCGCCGTCGACGGCCGCGGCCTCGTAGAGCTCGCGGGGGATCTCCTGCAGACCGGCCAGGTAGAGCACGAAGTTGAAGCCGAGGGTCCACCAGACCGTGGCGATCGCCACACCGATCATCGCGGTGTTCGGGCTGGACAGCATCCCGGACCCGGGCGTCATGCCGAGTGCGGTCTGCAGGCTCGCCCAGAGGCCGGTCGCCGGCGTGAAGATGAACACCCAGATGAGCGAGATCGTCGCCGACGGCAGGATGAACGGCAGGAAGAACGCCAGGCGGAAGAACCACTGGCCGCGGTTCATCCGGTTCGTCAGCACGGCGAACACGAACGCCAGGACCACGAGCGGCGGGGTCGTGTACAGCGTGAACTGCAGCGTGTGCCAGAGCGACGACCAGAAGTCGCTGCGCCCGAGCATCTCGGCGTAGTTGGCGAACCCGGCGAAGCTGCCGAGCCCGGTGCGCACCGTCGAGGTGTTGAAGAAGCTCGTGACGATCATCCAGACCGTCGGGCCGAGCAGGAAGGCCGCGTAGAACAGCCCGAACGGGGCGAGGAAGAGCCAGCCGGAGCGGCCCTGCCCTCGGTTCGTCGAGTTCACGCGGGGCCGCGCACGACGGGTGACGGTCGCGGCGTCCGTGGGGCGGGTGAGAACTGGTGCAGCGGTCACGTCATCGTGCCTTTCGCGCGGTGTCCACGGGGACGAGGAGGATCACGTGCCCGGTCACAGCGGGCTCGGGGTGTTGAGGTAGGTCGCGAGCTGGCCCTTGATCGCCGAGAGCGCCTGGGCGGGGGAGCTGCTGCCCTGCTGGACGAGGGCGAGCTGCGCGCCGACGAGGCCCTCGAAGGTCGAGCCCGAGCCGCCGTACCAGGCAGCGTCGTCGAAGACCGCGGTCTCGGCGGCCGACGCGTAGTTCGACTGCGGGGTGAGGTCCTTGTACTGCTGGCTGTCGAACGTCGGCATGTACGCCGGCACGTGCCCGCCCTCGGCCCAGGTCAGGCTCTGCTCGAGCATCTGCTTGATGAAGAGCATGTGCGCCTTGCGCTGCTCGGGCGTCCGGTCCTTCTTCGGCAGGATGAACGTGTGCGAGTCCGCCTGGGTCGCGGGCTTGTCGAAGAGCTGCGGGATCGGCACCATGCCGAACTTGAGTCCCTTGATCGACTGGGCGGTGCTGATCTCCCACTCGCCCTGCATGAAGAACCCGGCCTTGCCGTCGAACATCAGCGACTGCGCCGTGGCGTAGTCGAGCGCCTTGTTCAGCCAGCCGTTCTGCACCCACTTCTGGGTCATCTCGGTGACCTTGCCGTAGGCGTCCTCGTTGACCGTGAGCTTCGCGCCGCCGTCGCTGATGAACGGGGTCGCGCCCTCGATCTGGTTGTACATCGTCCAGAAGAACCGCCACGGGGTCGCGGTCTCGGGGACGACGTTCGCCACGTTGAGCGCCGTGCCGCCGGTGACCTTCGCGACGGCGGCCATCGCGGCCTCGAAGTTCTCGAGGCCGTTCAGGTCCTTGAGCTTGCCGTCGGCGTCGATCAGGCCCGCCTTCTGGCACACGTCGACGTTGTAGAAGAGCACGAAGGGGTGTGTGTCGAGCGGGATGCAGATGTTCTTGCCGTCGGTCTTCTGCGCGGTCCAGGCCTTCTGGTTGAAGTCGCTGGCGCTCAGGCCGACGCTCGCCAGGTCGTCCTCGGTGATCGGGTCGAGCAGGTCGCCGTCCCACAGCGGCTTCGCGCGGGTGAGGTGGGCGATGGCGACGTCCGGCGGCTTGTTCCCGACGGTGGCCAGTGTCACCTTCGAGTAGTACGGGTTGCCCCACGCGAAGGTGGTGGCCTGCAGCGCGGACGAGCCGCCGTGCTGCTTCGCGTACCCGTCCTCCATCGTCTGCATGCGGACGCCGTCGCCGCCACCGAACAGGTTCCAGAAGACGAGCGTCTCCGGGTTGAGCGGGGCACCGGCGATGCCGGCGGCGATCGGGCTCGAGCAGGCTGCGAGCGGCAGGACCGCTGCACCTGCGGCGGCACCGGCGAGCAGCGTCCGCCGGGTGAAGGCACCGCCGCGGGTCTGCGAGGTGGGTACGACTGGTCGGATCGGCATGGCATCACTCCATCGGGACGGGCCGAGCGGAGCGGTCGTTGCTCCGTGAGCGCTCACATTAGCGGCCGACCGGGGTCGCCGCCACCCCTTCCGTGAACGTCACGACACCGGTGTGCCACCGCTTCCCCAACGGGCCGGAACCCGCTAGCGTTCTCATGACGTGAGCGCTCACTTTCGTGACGGGCCGCGCACGTCACCGCACGAACCCCCAGCAGATCGAAGGAGATCCATGCCCCGCACACACCTCGTCCTCGACGCCGCGTTCACCGTGGGGCCGGTGCGCCGTCGCCTGTTCGGTGGGTTCGTGGAGCACCTCGGGCGCCACGTCTACGACGGCATCCACGAGCCCGCTCACGAGACCGCCGACGAGCACGGCTTCCGCAAGGACGTCATCGACCTCGTCAAGGAGCTGAACGTCTCCGCGATCCGCTACCCCGGCGGCAACTTCGTCTCCGGCTACAAGTGGGAGGACGGCGTCGGCCCCGTCGAGCAGCGACCCCGCCGCCTCGACCTCGCCTGGCACTCCACCGAGACGAACGAGGTCGGCCTGCACGAGTTCCAGCACTGGCTCGACGCGGTCGACTCGGAGCTCATGCTCGCCGTGAACCTCGGCACCCGCGGCACGCAGGAGGCCATCGAGCTCCTCGAGTACGCGAACATCGACGCCGGCACCGCGCTCAGCGAGTACCGCCGCTCGAACGGCCGCCAGGAGCCGTTCGCGATCAAGATGTGGTGCCTCGGCAACGAGATGGACGGCCCGTGGCAGCTCGGTCACAAGAACGCCGAGGACTACGGCAAGCTCGCCGCGATGACCGCGAAGGCCATGCGGCAGATCCAGCCCGACCTCGAGCTCGTCGCCTGCGGTTCGTCCGGTGCCTCGATGCCGACGTTCGGCGAGTGGGAGCGCACCGTCCTCGAGCACACCTACGACGACGTCGACTACATCTCGGCGCACGCCTACTACGAGGAGGACGACGACATGACCTCGTTCCTCGCCTCGGGTGTGAACATGGACCACTTCATCGACACGGTCACGACCGCCGCCGACCACGTCAAGGCGCACAAGAAGTCGGACAAGCGGATCGACATCTCGTTCGACGAGTGGAACGTGTGGTCGATCAAGCGCTGGGAGGCGCAGGCGAAGACCTTCACGCTCGACGAGTGGCCGGTCGCCCCGCGTCTGCTCGAGGACGTCTACACGGTCGCGGACGCGGTCGTCGTCGGTGGTCTGCTCATCTCGCTGCTCCGCCACGCCGACCGCGTGGCGTCGGCGAGCCTCGCCCAGCTCGTCAACGTGATCGGCCCGATCATGACCGAGCCGGGTGGACCGGCCTGGCGCCAGACGACCTTCTTCCCGTTCTCGGTCACCTCGCGGCTCGCCAACGGCACGTCGCTGCAGGTCAAGGCCTCCGGTGACACGGTCGACGGCGGCAAGTACGGCGAGGTCCCGGTGGTCGACTCCGCCGCCACCGTCGAGGACGGGAAGGCAGCGGTGTTCCTGGTGAACCGCCACCAGACCGAGAGCACCACGGTGACGATCGACCTGGCGGGCATCGGCGTCGAGGGCGACGTCCGCGCCGAGGGCATCTGGGACGACGACGTGCACGCCGTCAACGACCTGGAGGGCCGCGAGCGCGTCGGGCTCCGCACGAACGAGACCGTCCGTCGCGAGGGCGACACGATCACGATCGAGCTGCCCCCGGTCTCCTGGACCGCGGTGTCGATCGGCTGAGCCGCCGCCGACCACGGTCGGCGCACGAACGCCTCGGCGAGCGCTCCGGTGAGCGTCGAGTGAGCACGGAGGGCACCGGCCCGCGCGAGCGGACCGGTGCCCTTCGCTCGTGTCCGGGTCGTGACGGCGTGGCCGGTCGTGTCGGACGGGAGGCGCGGTGCGGTCCGGCCACGGGCCTCCCGACCCGGGACACGCGGACGGGAGGCGCGGTGCGGTCCGGCCACGGGCCTCCCGTCCGCCGGTCGGTCAGTCCGCGGACGGCCGCATGTCGTAGGTGACCCACGGGGTCGCCGCGGCGACCCGGTCGTAGACCGCCCGCGCGGTCGCGTTGTCCGCGGCGGTGATCCACCGGACGACGCTCGCGCCCTGGGCGGCGGCGATGGCGGCGACCTCGTGCAGCAGGGCGGTCGCGACACCGCGTCCCCGGGCGGGAGGAGCCGTGAACAGGTCGTCGAGGTACAGGCCGGTCGTCGCCGACGACGGGCGGGCGAACCGGCGGACGTCCGCCAGCCCGAGGAGGTGCCCGTCGGCGTCCTCGGCGACGAGCCCGCTCAGCCCGTGCGCGCCCGTCGACACCCACTCCCAGGTGGTGCGGACGGCCTCGGGGTCCTCGGGCAGACGGTAGAAGGCGCGGTACCCGGCGTACAGGTCCTGCCAGGCGTCCGCGTCCGTCGGACGGACCGGACGCACGCGCACGACCGCAGTCCGTGCACGGTCCTTGACGTCGGCGATCACGGCGGTCTTCGCGTCGGCGTAGGCGTTCGTGTCGTCCCACGACTGCTCCATGAGCGCCCGCTTGGTGTCCTCGTACCGCTGCCGGTCGGTGTCGTCGCGGCGGAGCTGGTCGCGGAGCAGCAGGTAGTCGTCGAGCTCGGGGGCACCGTGCTCGTAGACGTGCACGTGTGTGTCCCGCTCGGGCGTCCGGACGAGTCGGTGACCGGGTTCGCGCACCCGGAGCTCGTACCCGGCGTCGAGCAGCGGGGCGAGGTACGCGGCCTCGTCGGTGACGTCCGCCACGGCGACCGCGACGTCGACGATCGGCTTCGCAGCGAGTCCCGGCACGGACGTCGACCCGATGTGCTCGATCGTGACGTGCTGGCCGTCCAGGGCGCGGGCGATCCGTGCGCGGTGCTCCTCGTACCGGCCCGCCCAGGCGGGGTCGTGCTCGTGGAGCCCGACGGTGAGCGGCTCGGGGCCGCCGACGACGTCCACCTCGGTGACGTCGGGCTGCGCGTGCGCACCCGTGCGGATCCAGTGGTGGAGCAGGGTGTGCCCGTCCGGGTCGACGACGCTGCGCTCGTAGCGGCCGCCGGCGTGCTCGATGACCCGGCGGGACGCGGGGTTCGTCGCGTCGCACGTCAGCATGACCTCGGGCAGGCCGCGCTCGGCTGCCGTGCGGACGACCTCGGCGAGGGCCGCGGACGCCAGTCCCCGCCCCCGGGCGGAGGGCCGGACGCCGTACCCGACGTGCCCGCCGTACGAGCGGAGGAAGTCGTTCAGCTCGTGCCGGAGGGCGATGCTGCCGAGGTACTCGTCGCCCTCGACGATCCAGCGGTAGGTGCACGTGACGTGTCCGGGGCTGGCGGGGACGGTCTCCTCGGCGAGGAGCTGCTCGACCCAGCGATCGAAGCCGGCACGGTCCTGCAGTTCCGCGACGTCGCGGATCCCGGCTCCGTCCTGGTGGGCGCCGTCCCACTCCTGCAGGGCGCGGCGGAAGGACGGGAAGTACTCGGGGGAGGGGGCGACGAGTTCCATCCCGAGATCCTAGGGGTGCTCAGGTCAGGCCCCCTCACGTCAGCGGTACCGGTAGAACCCCTCACCCGACTCGACGCCGAACTTGCCCTGGTCGAGGTACTCGGACTGCAGGTACGCAGCCCACGCCTGCGCGCCCGGCTCGGGGGAGGCGCTCGCGACCGCGTGCGCGGTGCGGAGCCCGATGACGTCGTACATGCGGAACGGCCCGACCGGGCTGCCGGTCCCGATCTGCCACGTGGTGTCGATCGTGGCGGGGTCGGCGACCCCGCGGAGCACCAGGCCCGCGGCGGCGTCGAGGAGCGGCACGAGCAGGGAGTTGAGCACGTAGCCCGGCTGCTCCTTGTGCAGGCGGATCGGGACCATGCCGATCTCCTCGGCGAAGGTCGCGACGCGCTCGAACACCTCGGGGACGGTCTGCTCGGTCCCCATCACCTCGGCGGTGTTCTGCCGCCAGACGTGGTTCGCGAAGTGCAGGGCGAGGAAGCGGTCCGGGCGCCCGGTCGCGTCGGCGATCGCACTCGGCAGCAGGGTCGACGAGTTGGTCGCGAAGACCGTGTGCTCCGGCGCGACCTCGGCGAGGCGTGCGTACACGTCGCGCTTCAGGTCGAGTCGCTCGGGCACCGCCTCGACGACCAGGTCCGCCTCGGCGACGGCGTTCGCGAGGTCGGTGTCGAAGGTGATCCGCGCGACGGCCGCGTCGGCGTCCGGGCGGGCGTCCTGCCCGACGTCGCCGAGGTACTGCTCGACGATGCCGGTGAGCCGCTCACGACCGGCGGCGACCGCGTCCTCGCTGATGTCGTACACGACGACAGGGACGCCGTGTCGAGCGGTCTGGAGGGCGATCTGGGTGCCGAGGACGCCGGCGCCGAGCACGGTCACTGCGCTGAAGGTGGTCATGCGGTCAGTCTGCTCCTGCGTCACGGGAGCGCACGGGTGACCGCCTGATCCGCCGGGAGCGCTCAGGCCCGCGGCGGGGGTGCGGTGCTCGCCCGCTCGACCAGGCGCACCGGCACGAGGTCGGTCGACGTCCGGACCGGGGTGCCCTCGATCTGCGCGAGCAGCGTCGCGACCGCACGGCGCCCGACCTCGTCGAAGGACTGGTGCACGGTGGTGAGCGGCGGCCAGAACGACTCCGACTCGGGGAAGTCGTCGAACCCCACGACGCTGAGGCTCCCCGGCACGTCGCGACCGGCCTCGTGCGCCGCCCGGAGCACCCCGAGCGCGGTCTGGTCGTTCACCGCGAAGACGGCGGTGATGTCGGGGCGTGCTGCGATCTCCCGGCCCGCACGGTGCCCGTCGGCCGTCGACCACCCGGCGGGGAGGACCGGCGGGACCCGACGACCGGCGAGCTCCAGCGTCTCCCGCCACGCGTCGAGACGGCGTTCGGCGGAGTACGAGGCCGAGGGGCCTGCGACGTGCCAGACGGTCTCGTGGCCGAGGTCGAGCAGGTGCTGCGTGGCGAGCCGTGCACCCTCGGCCTGGTCGATGTCGATCGAGGGGCGGTCGGTCGTGCCCGCGGAGTCGACGACCACGAGCGGGACACCGCTCGGCAGCACGACCTCGGCGGTGTCGATGATGTGCGACTCGATGACGATCACGACGCCGTCGACCGCCTGCTCGTGCAGCCGCGAGAGGGCGGTGCGGACGCCCTCGCCGGTGCGCGACGCCATCGGCAGGAGGGTGATGGTGAAGTCCGCGGCCGCCGCTGCTGCCGAGATCGCCTCGAGCGTGCGCATGTTGCCGAACGACGCGAGCGTGAACATGATCACGCCGATGGTCCGGAAGCGCCCGGACCGCAGTGCGCGGGCTGCACGGTTCGGCCGGTAGCCCAGGTCGTCCATGGCGCGCTGGACCCGGTCGCGGGTGTCCGGACTGACGTTGTCGAACCCGCGTGCGACGCGCGACACGGTCTGCATCGAGACGCCGGCGGCATCGGCCACCGCGGCCATCGACGGCGCACGACGCGGTGCGGTCAGATCGGTCGACAACGTGTTCCCTCCGTTCGACTTCCCCGAACGCTAGTGCATGTTGACGTTGCCATGCTACGGTGACGTCGTTCGATGTTGACGTCAACATCGACGTCCTCCGGAACGGTGCCAGCGCAGGCAGGGCACGTCCCGAACGCACCGGAAGGTGCGCGGTCCGGAACCCGAACGCAGCAGACAAGGGAGTCACATGAGCACGCTCGCAGCGCGCCCGGCCGAGGCGGCACCGCCGGCACGGCCGACCGCTCGCCGCCCGAAGGTCCGGGGGCGGTACACCGGCTGGCTGTTCGTCGGCCCCTTCGTCGTCGTCCTCGTGGCGATGCTCATCGTGCCGATCGGCTACGCGCTCTGGCTCAGCCTGTTCCGCGACCAGCTCATCGGCGGCAACCAGTTCGTCTGGTTCGCCAACTACGTGCAGCTGTTCCAGGACGCCCAGTTCTGGGAGGGCCTCGGCCGCGTCGCGCTGTTCCTCGTCGTGCAGGTGCCGATCATGCTCGGCCTCGCCCTCGTCGCCGCCCTCGCGCTCGACAGCGCACGGCTCTGGGGCACCGGGTTCTTCCGCATCGCGGTGTTCCTGCCGTACGCGGTCCCCGGCGTCGTCGCAGCCCTCATCTGGGGCTTCATCTACGGCAACCAGTTCGGCCTCACCGGCGCCGCCAACAGCGCGCTCGGCATCGACCTGCTGCAGCCGTTCAGCCCGACCTGGGTCCTCACGTCGATCGGCAACGTGGTCACGTGGGAGTTCCTCGGCTACAACATGCTGATCTTCTACGCAGCGCTCCGCGTCGTCCCCGGCGAGCTGTACGAGGCCGCCGAGCTCGACGGCGCCGGACCGCTGCGCACCGTCTTCTCGATCAAGCTGCCCGCCCTGCGCGGCCCGATGGTCATCGCGACGATCTTCTCGATCATCGGCAGCTTCCAGCTCTTCAACGAGCCGAACCTGCTGAAGACCCTCGCTCCGAACGTCATCGGCAGCGCCTTCACCCCGAACATGTACGCCTACTCGCTGTCCTTCAGCGGCCAGCAGTTCAACTACTCCGCCACCGTCGCCATCGTCATGGGTGTCATCACCGCCGTGATCGCCTACGTCGTCCAGGTCCGCGGAACCCGCCAGGAGAACCGATGAGCACCCTGCAGCACCCCGCGACCGGACCCGCCGGTGGGACCGGCCCGGCCACGGTCACCGAGGCGACCACCACCCAGCGTGACCCGCGCGACCGCGGGACCCGCGCCTCCCGGTCGCGCCGCGCCGGCAAGCCGGTCGACGGACGCAAGGTGAAGCGCTCCGGTCTCCTCACCGCCGTGATGGTCGTCTTCGTCGTCTACTCGTTCGCGCCGCTGTTCTACCTGCTGGTGAACAGCACGAAGACCCAGGCGTCGCTGCTGTCGACCTTCGGCCTGTGGTTCGGCGGCGACTTCAACCTGTGGCAGAACATCGTCGACACGCTCACCTACAACGACGGCATCTTCATGCAGTGGCTCGGCAACACGCTGCTGTACGTGGTCGTCGGTGCCGGTGGCGCGACCCTGCTCGCCACGGTCGCCGGCTACGGCATGGCGAAGTTCCAGTTCCCCGGCCGTCGTGCGGTCTTCGCCGTCGTCCTCGGTGCGATCGCCGTCCCCGGTACCGCGCTCGCCGTCCCGACCTTCCTGCTCTTCTCGCAGTTCGGCCTGACGAACACCCCGTGGGCGATCATCCTGCCGTCGCTGATCAGCCCGTTCGGCATGTACCTCATCTGGACCTACGCGATCGACGCGATCCCGACCGAGCTCATCGAGGCCGCCCGCATGGACGGCGCCGGAGAGTTCCGCATCTTCTTCACCATCGCGCTGAAGCTCCTCACCCCCGGCGTCGTCACCGTCCTGCTCTTCGCGGTCGTCGCCACCTGGAACAACTACTTCCTGCCGCTCATCATGCTGAGCGACCCGAAGTGGTACCCGCTCACGGTCGGCCTCAACCAGTGGAACGCGCAGGCCACCGGCTCCGGCGCGCAGCCGATCTACAACCTCGTCGTCACCGGATCGCTCCTCACGATCATCCCGATCGTGGTCGCGTTCCTCTTCCTCCAGCGCTTCTGGCAGTCCGGCCTCGCGGCCGGGTCCGTCAAGGCCTGACCCACCGGACGCCTGGCACGCCGGCAGCCCGCCACGCGCCCGGCGACCGGACACAGCAGCACCACCCCAGCCCCAGATCACGAAGAAGTGGAAGGCAACCCATGAACAAGCGTCTCCGGCGCGGGCTCAGCGCCCTCGCCATCGGCGTCACCGCCGCGATCGCCATGACCGCCTGCGCGTCCGGCAGCTCCGCCGGCGGCTCGGCGGACGACATCGACAAGGCCCTGAAGGACGGCGGCACGCTGACCTACTGGTCCTGGACCCCCTCGGCCAAGGACCAGATCGCCGCGTTCGAGAAGCAGTACCCGAAGGTGAAGGTCAAGCTGGTCAACGCCGGCACCGGCGCCGACCAGTACACGAAGCTGCAGAACACGATCAAGGCCGGCTCGGGTGCGCCCGACGTCGCCCAGGTCGAGTACTACGCGCTGCCGCAGTTCGCCCTGTCCGATTCGCTCGTCGACCTGTCGTCGTACGGCTTCGACGACCTCGAGAGCAAGTTCTCGAAGGGCACCTGGAGCAACGTCGCGATGGACGGCAAGGTCTACGGCCTGCCGCAGGACTCCGGCCCCATGGCGCTGTTCTACAACAAGAAGGTCTTCGACGAGTACGGCATCACGGTGCCGACCACGTGGGACGAGTACGTCGCCGCGGCGAAGAAGCTGCACGAGGCGGACCCGTCGAAGTACATCGCCGCGGACTCCGGCGACGCCGGCTTCACCACGAGCATGATCGCCCAGGCCGGCGGCACCCCGTTCACGACCGACGGCGACAAGATCACCATCGACCTGCACGACGCCGGCACGCAGAAGTGGGCGAAGACCTGGGACCAGCTCGTCGAGCAGGGCCTGCTGTCGAAGACCACCGGCTGGACCGACGACTGGTACAAGCAGCTCGGCAACGGCGAGATCGCCACGATGGTGACCGGTGCCTGGATGCCCGGCAACCTGATGGCCAGCGTGCCGGACGCCAAGGGTGACTGGCGCGTCGCGCCGATGCCGACCTACGACGGCGGCAAGGCCCAGACGGCCAGCAACGGCGGCAGCTCGCAGGTCGTCATGAAGCAGTCGAAGAACCCGGCCCTCGCTGCCGGCTTCCTGAAGTGGCTGAACTCGTCGGAGGAGTCCACGAAGGTCTTCATGCAGTCCGGCGGCTTCCCGTCGACCACCGCCGACCTCGACTCGAGCTCGTTCCTGAACGAGAAGCCGGAGTACTTCGGCGGCCAGGACATCAACAAGGTCCTCGTCGACGCCTCGAAGACCTCGGCGAACGACTTCACCTACCTGCCGTACCAGGTGTACGCGAACAGCGTCTACGCCGACACCGTCGGGCAGTCCTACCAGAACGGCACCTCGCTCGAGGGCGGCCTGGAGGCCTGGCAGAAGGCACTCGTGAAGTACGGCAAGGACCAGGGCTTCACGGTCGAGAGCAAGTAACACCCGCGTTCCCCACACCCCGGGGCCGTGCGGACACCACGTCCGCACGGCCCCGTCGTACGAGAGAGACACACCATGCGCTTCGCCATCGGCGACACCGACTTCCTGCTCGACGGCGAGCCGCACCGGGTCCTGTCCGGCGCGATCCACTACTTCCGCGTCCACCCGGACCTCTGGCAGGACCGGATCCGCAAGGCGAAGCTGATGGGCCTCAACACCATCGAGACCTACGTCGCCTGGAACGCCCACGCGCCGCAGCCCGGGACCTTCAGCTTCGAGGGCGGGCTCGACCTCGGCCGCTTCCTCGACCTGGTCGCCGAGGAGGGCATGCACGCCATCGTCCGCCCCGGTCCCTACATCTGCGCCGAGTGGTCGAACGGCGGCCTGCCCTACTGGCTCTTCGCCGACGGCACCGTCGGGGTCCGGCGGAACGAGCCCGGCTTCCTGGCCGCCGTGCGCGACTACCTCGAGCAGCTCGCGCCGGTCCTCGTGCCGCGGCAGGTCGACCAGGGCGGGCCGATCGTGCTCGTGCAGGTCGAGAACGAGTACGGCGCGTACGGCTCCGACGCGTCGTACCTGCGTGCGCTCGAGCAGATGCACCGCGACATCGGCCTGACGGTGCCCTTCACGAGCGTCGACCAGCCGATGGGCACCATGCTCGAGGACGGGTCGCTGCCGTCGCTGCACAAGACCGGCTCGTTCGGGTCCCGCTCCACGGAGCGGCTCGAGCGACTCCGTCAGGCGCAGCCGACCGGACCCCTGATGTGCTCCGAGTTCTGGGACGGCTGGTTCGACAGCTGGGGCGAGCACCACCACACCACGCCCGCCTCGGCCTCGGCGTCGGACCTCGACGACCTGCTGGCGGCCGGCGGCTCGGTGAACATCTACATGTTCCACGGCGGCACGAACTTCGGCTTCACGAACGGCGCGAACGACAAGGGCGTGTACCGGCCGATCGCGACGTCGTACGACTACGACGCGCCCCTCGACGAGGCCGGCCGGCCCACGACGAAGTTCCATGCCTTCCGGGAGGTCATCGCGCGCTACGCCCCCGTCCCGGCGCTCCCGGCGTCGATGCAGCCGGGTGGGTCGGGTGTGCTGTCCGCGTCGAGTGCATCCGCCGCGTCGAGTGCATCCGCCGCGTCGAGTGCGTCCGCCGCGTCGGTCGCCGGCCTGGAGGCGCGCCCCGCGCCCGCCGCGGACGTCGCGGTCCGCCTCGACCGGGTCGCGTCGCTCCGGTCCCTGCTGCCCGCGCTCACGCAGTGGTCGGCGCACGACGAGCCGCCGACCTTCGACGCCCTCGGCGCAGCCAGCGGCTTCGTGCTGTACCGGACCGAGGTGGACCTGCCGGACGGTGGCGTCCTGACCGTCGGCACCGAGGTCCGCGACCGTGCGGTCGTCTCGGTGGACGGCGTGGTCGTCGGCGTCCTGGAGCGCGAGCACCACGACCGGGCGATCGCGCTCCCGCCGGTCACCGGCACGCTGGAGCTCCTCGTCGAGGACCAGGGGCGCGTCGACTACGGCCCCCGGATCGGCGAGCCGAAGGGCCTGATCGGGGTCGTCGCCGTCGACGGTGTCCCGCTCGCCCGGTGGTCGGCGTCGCCGCTCGCGCTCGGCCCGATCGCGCCGGCAGCGGTCGACCAGCTCGCCGCACTGCCCTCCACCGACGGCGACGTGCTGGCTGGTCCCGTGCTCGCAGCCGGATCGTTCGACCTGACGTCCACGGAGGACCGCTACCTGTCGCTCGACGGCTTCCGCAAGGGTGTCGCCTGGGTGAACGGGTTCTGCCTCGGGCGGTACTGGTCGCGGGGGCCGCAGCGGACGCTGGCCGTGCCGGGGCCGGTGCTCCGTGCCGGCCGGAACGAGGTCGTCGTGTTCGAGCTGCACGCCAGCGCGTCGCGGACGGTGTGCATGCTCCTCGAGCCCGACCTGGGCCACACCGAGGCCTGACGCGGGCGCGTCTTCCGGCGCCGGGCACCGGGCACTTCCGGGCGTACCTGGTGAGAACGGGCGTACCTGGTCGGACGGATCGACCAGGTACGCCCGTTCTCGCTTCCCATCGCGAGTGTTCTGGGAAGGACCGGGCGGACTCAGTCGTCCAGGGCGTCGAGGTCGGCCAGGGCGCGCTCGGCGTCGGCGACCCGGTCGGCTTCAGGGCGGGTCCACCACTCGGGGCCACGCTCACCGAGCCCGTGCTTCGCCAGGCCGTTCCGGTGCCGGGCGGCGGCGAGGGCGTCCTCGTCGCCGGCGCGCTTCGCCTGCCGCACGGCGTTGCGCCCGCGGCCGAGGTGCGAGCGCAGTGCCGCGGCGAGGTCCTCGGGCAGCGCGGGGTCGGTGCGACGCCACCGGCGGCCGTCGACGACGAAGAAGTGGTCGTCGGGTCCGGCGGTCATGCTCCCGAGTCTGCACCGTCGGTGGTCGGCGGTAGACAGGTGTCGATGACGGGACCACGCGTGCGACCCATGCTCGACGTCCGGCGGATCTACGCCGAGGACGCCGCCCTCGAGCTCCCGCGCGGGCAGGAGGTGCTCGGGCGCTGGCCCGACGCCGAGATCGTGCCCGTGGCGTCGCACTGGAACATCCCCGAGGTGCACGGCGACGAGCGCAACGTGCAGCGGTGGGTGCGCATCAAGACCGAGGCGCTCGTGCTCGGCGTCAAGAAGTCGCTCGTCACCCGACCGAACGGGCGTTCGGCCGACTTCATCGCCCCCTCGACCGCGAACGGCTGCGCGATGGCGTGTGCCTACTGCTACGTGCCGCGGCGCAAGGGCTACTCGAACCCGGTGACGGTCTTCGCGAACATCGAGCAGATCACGAAGCACGTCGCTCGGAACATCGCGAAGCAGGGACCGAAGACCGAGCCGAACCAGTGCGACCCGGACGCCTGGGTCTACGACATCGGCGAGAACAGCGACTGCTCGGTCGACGCGATGATCAGCGACAACGTGCGGGACCTCTGCGATCTCTTCCGGATGACCCCCACGGCGAAGGCCTCCTTCGCGACGAAGTACGTCAACCGCGACCTGCTCGACTGGGACCCGATGGGTCGCACGCGCATCCGCTTCTCGCTCATGCCGCACGAGACCGCGAAGGTCACCGACATCCGCACGAGCCCGATCGCCGAACGCATCGCCGCGGTGAACGACTTCGTCGACGCCGGGTACGAGGTGCACCTCAACTTCTCGCCGGTGATCCTCACACCGACGTGGGAGTCGGACTGGGCCGAGCTGCTGCGCCAGGTCGACGACGTCCTCTCACCCGCGGCCAAGGCGCAGCTCGCGGCCGAGGTGATCTTCCTGACGCACAACCAACCCCTGCACGAGGTCAACCTCGGCTGGCACCCGAAGGCCGAGGACCTGCTCTGGCGCCCGGACCTGCAGGAGCAGAAGGTCTCGCAGAACGGTGCCGTCAACGTGCGCTACCGCTCGGGCATGAAGGGGCAGCTCGTCGAGCGCTTCCGCGAGCTCGTCGCCGAGCACCTGCCGTCCTGCCGCATCCGCTACGCGTTCTGAGCCGGCCGGCCGGGACGGACTGCCCGGGTACGGCGAACGCCCGCACCGACGAGCGGTACGGGCGTCAGCGGTGGTCGACGATCACTTGCCGTCGAACGCGTCCTTGGCCTTCTCCTTGTCGAGGCGACCCTCGCCCATGACCTGGTCCTTCTGGCCCTGGTGCGTGAGCTCGGCGTCGTCGGTCTTCTTGCCGACGGCCTCCTCGACCTTGCCGGCGACCTTCTGCGTGACGTCCTTGGCCTTGTCTCCGAGCGACATGGTGTCTTCCTTCCTCCGGGAACCGCCGAGGGCTCCCGGCGTCTGTGTCACCGAGACAACCAGGGCATCCGGCCCGACTCGCGGCCCGGTCTGAGGTTCGTGTACCCCGGTCGGTTCCGTCGGGGTACGGCTACGGGACGAGACGCTCGGCACGGTAGCGCGCGAACAGGTCGGCGAAGGCGCGCTCGGTGCGGCGGAACGCCGTGAAGCCCGCCTCGCGGCTCTTGCCCATGTCGGTGACGACCTCCATGGCACGTCCGAGGTCGGCGTCGGTGTGCCACCACGACGCCAGACGCGTGACGTCGGACTCGACCAAGCCGTACCGCTCGGCGATGCCGGCCCACGCACCCTCGTGCTCGGTCATCTGCTCCTCGAGCGGCCGGGGACGGTCCTGGTACCCGACCACCCGCGCCGGGTCCACACCGAGGTGCGCGGCGAGTCGCGGCCACATCCACCGCCACCGGAAGACGTCGCCGTTCACCACGTTGAAGGGCTCGTCGGCGCCTTCGGGGCTGGTGGCCGCCCAGACCATGTGCTCGGCGAGGATCCCGGCGTCGGTCATGTCGGTGAGGCCGTTCCACTGCGCCTCGCTGCCCGGGAACACGAAGTCGAGGCCGAGCTCCTTCGCGAGCGTGGCCTGCACGGCGATGGTCAGGCCCATGTTCATGGCGTTGCCGACCGCGTACCCGATGACGGTGTGCGAGCGGTGCACGGACCAGGTGAACCCCTGGCGCTCGGCGGCGGCGAAGAGCTCGTCCTCCTGCGCGTAGTAGAAGTTCGGGGTGTCGAGGCGCGGTTCCTCCTCGTGGAAGGGCGTGTCGGGCATCTCCCCGGCGGCGTACGCCTCGAACGGGCCGAGGTAGTGCTTCAGCCCCGTGACCAGGGCGACGTGGGCGAGCGGGGCGTGCGACAGCGCGGCGAGCAGGTCGCGGACCATGCCACCGTTCACCCGGATGTTCTCGGCCTCGGTCTCCTGCCGCTGCCAGGCGGTGAAGAACACGTGCGTCGGCCGCTCGCCCGCGAGTGCCGACGTCAGGGAGTCCGGGTCGCGGAGGTCCGCGGCGACGGTGCGGACACCGTCACGAGCGAGCGGGCGCCGGGAGAGCGCGGTCACGTCCCACCCGAGCGCGAGCAGGTGGTCGACGAGCGCGGAGCCGGTGATGCCGCTGGCACCCACGACGAGGGCTTCGGGACGGGCGATGGTCGGTTCGGTCGTGTTCGTCATCGTGGTGGTGCAACGTCCACGGGCGACACGTGTTCCCTACCGGGGTCGTCGGATCCGGATCGGACCCTTGGCGGTCGAGGGGTCGACCACGCTGCCGTTCTGGGTGATCTCGACCTCGCCCCGCGCGACCATGCGACGCGCTGCCCGTCGTGCGGGCTCCATCAGGGGCCGCCAGTCGTCGGGCTCGAGGGACCGCGCGACCTCCGACGGGCAGATGCTCGACGTCCGTGCACGAGCGGCGAGCAGCTCGTCGATCCGCTGCTCGAGCGCGCGGTCGGTGTCGTCGACCCCGTGCTTCCGGCACGCCGCCGAGCACCACTTGGCGTCGGGGGAGGCGGACGACGGCATCCGACGACCGCAGGACGCGCAGGTCCGTTCCGCGTGTGCCTCCTGCGATGCCGAGGCGTCCGCGGCGGTCCTGATCGCTCGTCCCATGCGCCCATCCTGGTCCTGCGGTCCGACACGACCCACAGCCCAGGGTCGGCTGGCACGATCGGAGTGGTGACCCTGGACCCGAACGTCTCCCGCCCGCAGGAACCCGCCTGGGTCGAGCACGCGATGTGGTGGCACGTCTACCCGCTCGGCGCGGTCGGCGCCGAGGTCCGTCCGACGACCCCGGTCGACGACCGTCCGGTCGACCACCGCCTCCAGCGACTCGTGCCGTGGCTCGACCACGTGGTGGGACTCGGGCTGAACGGGCTGGTGCTCGGCCCGGTGTTCGCGGCGTCGACGCACGGCTACGACACGGTCGACCACTTCCGGGTCGACCCGCGGCTCGGGGACGAGTCCGACCTCGTGGCGCTCGTGGCCGCGGCACACGAGCGCGGCGTCCGCGTGGTGCTCGACGGCGTCTTCAACCACGTCGGGCGTGAGCACCCGGCGTTCCGGGCGCTCGAGGAGCAGGGTCCCCGTGCGTCCACGGCCGACCTGTTCGCCCTCGAGCAGACCGACTGGCAGCAGGGCGAGCCCGTGCCCGTGCGTGACTTCGAGGGGCACGACATCCTCGTCGCCCTCGACCACGACGGTCGGGCGGCGGAGGACCTGGTGGTCGAGGTGATGACCTACTGGCTCGACCGCGGGATCGACGGGTGGCGGCTCGACGCCGCGTACGCCGTCCCGCCGGCGTTCTGGGCGCGGGTGCTGCCACGGGTGCGCGAGCGGTTCCCGGACGCCTGGTCCAGCGGGGAGGTCATCCACGGTGACGCGGCCGCGATGGTCGAGGCGTCGACGATGGACTCGACCACGCAGTACGAGCTGTGGCAGGCGGTCTGGCACGGGATCGCCGACCGGAACTGCTTCGAGCTCGCGCACGCCGTCGAGCGCCACGACGCCCTGCTCGCCACGTTCGTGCCCACGACCTTCGTCGGCAACCACGACGTCACCCGGATCGCGAGCGCGGTGGGGGAGCGGTTCGCCGGGCACGCCGCGGCGGTGCTGTTCACGGTCGCGGGGACGCCGGTCGTGTACGCGGGCGACGAGTACGGGTGGACGGCGGTCAAGGAGGAACGTGAGGGCGGCGACGACGCCGTCCGCCCGGAGCTCCCGGCCGCCCCGCCCGCACCGACCGACCTGACCCGCGTGCACGAGGCACTGATCGCCCTGCGTCGCCGGAACCCGTGGCTGCACCGCGCGCACACCGACGTCGTGCACCTGACGAACACGGCGGTGGTGCTGCGGACGGCGACCGCGGACGCGGCGGTCGTGACCGCACTGAACCTGGCGGACGACCCCGTCGAGGTACCCGCGGCCGACGCGACGCGGGTGGAGGCGGGCGCCGGCGACCTGCGGGACGGGACCCTGCGCCTCCCGGCCGCCGGCTGGGCCGTCCTGACCGCCTGACGCCTCCGCGTACAGAACGAGACTCGGGCTGGGCGACCGTTCTCGCACCGATCGGCGCGAGATGTGTCGCTCAGCCCGAGTCTCGGGGCAGGAGAGCCAGTCCTACTTGCGCGCGGACGCCGCCCGACGCTTGTTGAACACGTCGAACGCGACGGCGGCGAGCAGCACCAGGCCCTTGATGAGCGACTGGTACTCCGTGCCGACGCCGAGGATCGACATGCCGTTGTTCAGGATGCCGATGATGAGACCACCGACGATCGCGCCCGGCACCGTGCCGATGCCGCCGGTGACGGCAGCGCCACCGATGAACACGGCCGCGATGGCGTCGAGCTCGAAGCCGTTGCCGGCACCCGGGGCCGCGAGGTTGAGCTGGCCCGTGAAGACCACACCCGCCAGGGCCGCGATGACGCCCATGTTCACGAAGAGCAGGAACGTGACGCGCTTCGTCTTGACGCCGGACAGCTGCGCGGCGAGGGCGTTGCCGCCGATCGCGTACACGTGGCGACCGAACACCGAGCTGCGCATGACCACCGAGTAGACGACCACGAGCAGGCCGAGCACGACGAGCACGATCGGGGTGCCGTTGTAGCTGGCGAGCAGCAGCGCCACGTAGACCACGAGGGCGGCACCGAAGGCCGTCTTCACGATGAACCAGGCGAACGGCTCGCTCTCGAGCTGGTACTTGCGGCGCGTGATGCGGCCCCGGAAGGCCGAGATCACCATGACGGCGGCGGCTGCGATGCCGAGGATCATCGTGAGCGGCTCGTAGCCGGTGGTGCCGAACGACGGCAGGAAGCCGGAGCCGAGCGAGCGGAAGCCCTCCGGGAACGGCGAGATCTGCTGGTTCTGCAGCACGATCTGGGTGGCACCGCGGAAGGCGAGCATGCCGGCGAGCGTCACGATGAACGCCGGGATGCCGAAGTACGCGATCCAGAAGCCCTGCCACGCGCCGACGAGCGCACCGACGACGAGGCAGAGGAGCGCTGCGACCGGCCAGGGGAGGCCCCACTGCGTGATCATCACGCCCGCCATCGCGCCGCTGAAGGCGACGACCGACCCGACGGACAGGTCGATGTGGCCCGCGATGATGACCATCACCATGCCGATCGCCAGGATCAGGATGTAGCTGTTCTGGACGATGATGTTCGACACGTTGATCGGGGCCAACGTGATGCCGTTCGTCGCCACCTGGAAGAAGATGACGATGACGATCAGCGCGATGAACAGGCCGATCTGTCGGAGCTGCCCGGTGAGGTAGCCGGCGGCGGACTTAAGCGCGTTCATTGACTGGGGTCTCCCGTTCCTGGGTCATGTACTGCATGAGGACCTCTGGGGTGGCCTCGGAGCGGGGCACGTCGGCCGTGATCGTGCCCTCGGAGAGTGTGTAGATGCGGTCGCAGATGCCGAGCAGCTCGGGCAGCTCGGACGAGATCACGATGACGCCCTTGCCCTGGTCGGCCAGGTCGTTGATGAGCGTGTAGATCTCGTACTTCGCGCCGACGTCGATGCCGCGGGTCGGCTCGTCGAGGATGAGCACGTCCGGGTCGGCGTACATCCACTTCGACAGGACGACCTTCTGCTGGTTGCCGCCGGAGAGCTTGCCCGTCACGGCGTCGACGTTCGGCGCCTTGATGTTCATGCTCTTCAGGAAGCCGCCGGCGACCGTGGTCTCCTTCGACGCGTTCACGAAGCCCCAGTCGGCGAGCTTGCCGAGCGCCGAGCCGGAGATGTTCCGCTTGATGTCGTCGATCAGGTTGAGGCCGTACCGCTTGCGGTCCTCGGTCGCGTACGCGATGCCGTTGTCGATCGCCCGGGTCACCGTGTTCGTCTTGATCGGCACGCCGCGCTTGTAGACGGTGCCGGAGATGCCGGTGCCGTACGAGTGCCCGAAGACGCTCATCGCGAGTTCGGTGCGGCCGGCGCCCATGAGCCCGGCGATGCCGACGACCTCACCCGCGCGGACGTTCAGGTTCACCTGGTGGATGATCTCGCGGGAGCCGTCGAGCGGGTGGTGGACGGTCCAGTCCTCGATGCGCAGGAGCTCCTCGCCGATCTTCGGCTCGCGCTCCGGGTACCGGCTGGACAGGTCGCGACCGACCATGCCGCGGATGATCCGGTCCTCGGACACGTCGTCGGCGTGCATGTCGAGCGTCTCGATGGTCTTGCCGTCGCGGATGATCGTGACCTTGTCCGCGATCGCCTTGATCTCGTTGAGCTTGTGGCTGATGATGATCGCCGTCATGCCCTCGGCCTGCAGCGTGCGGATGAGCTCGAGCAGGTGCTCCGAGTCGTCGTCGTTCAGCGCGGCGGTGGGCTCGTCGAGGATGAGGAGCTTCACCTCCTTCGAGAGCGCCTTCGCGATCTCGACGAGCTGCTGCTTGCCGACGCCGATGTCCGTGACCTTGGTGACCGGGTTGTCCTTGAGTCCGACGCGCTTGAGCAGCGCCGCCGCCTCGAGGTTCGTCTGGTTCCAGTCGATGAGCCCGCCCTTGACGCGCTCGTTGCCGAGGAAGATGTTCTCGGCGATCGACAGGAACGGGCTGAGTGCGAGCTCCTGGTGGATGATCACCACGCCGGCCTTCTCGGAGCCGTTGATGTCAGCGAACTGCACGGGCTTGCCGTCGAGCAGGATCTCGCCGTCGAAGGAGCCGTGGGGGTAGACGCCCGACAGCACCTTCATCAGGGTGGACTTGCCGGCGCCGTTCTCGCCGCAGATCGCGTGGACCTGACCGCGCTCGACCTCGATCGAGACGCCCTGCAGCGCCTTCACTCCGGGGAAGGTCTTGGTGATGTCCCGCATCTCGAGGATGGTGTCCGCCATGTGGACCGCCTTTCCGTCGTCCGCGCGTGGGCGCGGGTGGAGACGGACTGGAGGCGCGGTGCGGGGGTGCACCGCGCCTCCAGTCCTGTGGATGGTTGCGTCCTACTTGAGGTCGGCTTCGGTGTAGTACCCGCTGTCGACGAGGACCTCCTTGTAGTTGGCCTTCGTCACCACCGTGGGCTGGAACAGGTAGGTCGGGACGACCTTGACCTTGTTGTCGTAGCTCTTGGTGTCGTTGACCTCGGGGGTCTTGCCGGAGAGCAGGTCCTCGGCCATCGTCACGGACTGCTTCGCGAGCTTGCGGGTGTCCTTGTAGATGGTGGAGTACTGCTGGCCCGCGATGATCGACTTGACCGAGGCGGCCTCGGCGTCCTGACCGGTCACGACCGGGAGCGGACGGTCACCCGAGCCGTAGCCGGCGCCCTGCAGGGCCGAGATGATGCCGATCGACATGCCGTCGTAGGGCGAGAGCACGCCGTCCAGCTTCGTGCCGCCGGAGTACGTCGACGCGACGAGGTTCTGCATGCGGGCCTTGGCGGTCGCCGGGTCCCACTGCTGCGTGGCGGCCTGCGAGAGCTGGTCCTGGCCGGAGCCGATCTTCAGCGTGCCGTCCTCGAGGTACGGCTTGAGGGTGTCCATCGCGCCGTTGAAGAAGAACCCGGCGTTGTTGTCGTCGAGCGAGCCGGCGAAGACCTCGATGTTGAAGGGGCCCTTCTTGCCGGTCTTCTCGCCCTTCTCGTCCAGCACGCCGAGGCCCGTGAGCAGCGACGTGGCCTGGTCGACGCCGACCTTGTAGTTGTCGAACGACACGTAGTAGTCGACGTTCTTGTTGCCGGTGAGCAGGCGGTCGTAGGAGATCACCTTGATGCCGGCCTTCGCCGCCTGGTCGAGCTGGTCGGACAGCGCGCCACCGTCGATCGAGGCGATGATCAGGACCTTCGCGCCCTTGGTGATCATGTTGCTGACCTGCTGGGCCTGCTGCTGGACCTTGTTGTCGCCGTACTCGAGGTCGACCTTGTAGCCGGCCTTCTCGAGGTCGCTCTTGACGGCGTTGCCGTCCTTGATCCACCGCTCGGAGACCTTGGTCGGCATCGCGACGCCGACCAGGGCGCCCTTGTTGCCGTCCGCGGTGTCGCCGCCGCCCGTGCTCGCCGCACGGCCGCCGGCCGAGCAAGCTGCCAGGGAGAACGCGATGCCGAGGGCCGCGACCCCCGCGATGATCCTGCGCTTCATCATCGAAGTACCTCTGTTCCTCTCGCGTCGTCCTCGACGCGCTCGGGTGCTGGGGCTGCTGTGCCCCGTGGGATTCGCTCGTGTGAGCGCTCACATACTGAGGGTTCCGTACCGGGGTGTCAACTCGTCGTGACCGTTTCGGGATCTTGCCTCGCGGAGCGGCCCGGACGGTACGCTCGGCGACGTGACCACCACGACCGCGCTCGGGGGCCCCGGCGGCAGACGTCGCAAGGCCCCGACGATCTTCGACGTCGCCGAGCGCGCCGGTGTCTCGCACCAGACCGTCTCCCGCGTGATCAACGGCGACCCCACCGTCCGCGACGCCTACCGCTCGCAGGTGACCGACGCCGTCGCCGCGCTCGGGTACCGGCCCCGCGCCGCCGCCAGGGCCCTCGCCGGGGGACGCAGCCGCGCGCTCGGCATCATCACCGCCGGCGACGCGCTGTACGGACCGTCTAGCACCGCGGTCGGGTTCGAACGGGCCGCTCGGTCGGCCGGCTACCACGTGCTGCTCTCGACGCTGCCGGACGACCCCCGGCCGGTCGACCTGTCCGGGGCGCTCACCACGCTGCTCGCGCAGGACGTCGCCGCGATCGTGCTGGTCGCGGCCGACAACCGCGTGCTGGACGCGCTCGCGTCGCTGACGATCCCGGTCACCGTCCCCGTGGTCGTCGCGAACGCCGTGCAGCGCGACGCCGTCCGGACCCCGGCCGCACGCAGTGTCGCCGCCGTCGCCATCGACCAGGCCGCCGGTACGAGACTCGTGATGGAGCACCTGTTCGCCCGCGGGCACCGCCGGGTGGTGCACATCGCCGGGCCCTCGGTCTCGCAGGAGTCCGAGGTGCGCCGCGAGAGCTACGGTCGGATCATGCGCGAGGCGGGGCTCGAGCCGGTCGTGCTCGACGGCGACTGGACCCCGGCGAGCGGGTTCGCGGCGGCGCGGACGATCGACGTGCACGCGGTCGACGCGGTCTTCGCCGGGAACGACCAGATGGCGCTCGGGGTGCTGCACGCCTTCGCCGACGAGGGGCTCCGCGTGCCGGACGACATCGCGGTGGTCGGGTTCGACGACATCCCCGAGGCGGCGCACTTCACCCCGCCGCTCACCACCGTGCGCCAGGACTTCATGGCGATGGGGCAGCGGGTGCTCGAGGCCGTGCGCGCCGTGGTCGAGGGTGAGCCCCGCGACGAGACGCTGCTCCTGCCCGAGCTCGTGGTGCGCCGCTCGGCCTGAGCGTCGGCCTCAGCGGGCGAGCGGGAGCCAGACGCGCATCGGCGCAGGGCCGCGGTTCGCCCAGGCGTAGTACGGCACGGCGACCGCGGTGACGGGCGGTCCGGCCTGGAGGCCCGTGGCCGCGTCCGTGCGACCGGCCGCGGTCGTGGGGCCGGTCGGGTCGGAGGCCGGGGCTGCGTCCGTGGGGCCGGCCACGTCGGAGGCGGCGGCCGCGTCGGCGGGGTGGGTCGCGCCTCCCGGCCGGTCGATCCGTCGGTACGGCCACGCCGCCTGCTCGTGCCGCCCCGGTGCGTACCCGGGCACGCGCAGCGTGACGACCCCGTCGAGCAGGTCGTCGCGGCGCTCCTCGGTGATCGGCGCCGTGGCGTCGACCGTCAGGTCGTCGACCGTCAGGTCGTCGACCGTCAGGTCGTCGACCGTGAAGCCCTGCTGGTCGGCCTGCTCGACGGCGTACACGAGCGGGCCGCGCTCGATCGCGAGCTGACCGCGCGCCGCGTCGATGCGGGAGTCTGCGACGTACCGGTGCGGTGTCGTGTCGAAGGCGAGCTCGACGGTCTCGCCGACCGACCAGTCGCGCTCGACCACGTGCAGGGTGCCGGGCTCCGGCGAGGCGGTGCCGTCGGGGGTCGTCACGGTGGTGGTGTCCGACCACGCGGGGATGCGCAGCCCGAGTGCCAGGGGGCCGCCCTCGGTGACCGTCACCACCACGCGGCCGTCGTGCGGGTACCCGGTCGAGACCCGCACGGGACCGAGGTCGGCGTCCGCGTACTGGTGGACCTGCAGGCCCCCGTCGGTCGCGGTCGCCAGGTAGCCGTCGAGGCTCGCGAACGTGCGCATGATGTTCGGCGGGCAGCAGGCGCAGTCGAACCAGCCGCGGCGGCCGTGGGCGGGGGAGCGGTTCTCGTCCCGGTGGGCGCCGTCGCGGTGCTGCAGCGGGTTGACGTAGAAGTACTCCGTGCCCGCCAGGCTGACCCCGGGCAGGAACGCGTTGTAGAGCAGGCGCTCGATCGCGTCGGCGTAGACCGGCTTCCCGGTCGCGAGCAGCAGGCGCCACGCCCACTGGACGCCGCCGATCGCCGCGCAGGTCTCGGCGTAGCCGCGGTCCGTCGGGAGCTCGTACGGGTCGCCGAACGCCTCCCAGTCCCAGCGGGCGCCGAGGCCGCCGGTGATGAACGCCTTGGTCGCCTGCATGTCCGCGAACTGCCGCTCGCTCGCCGCCAGGAGCTCGGCGTCACCGGTCTCGATCGCGACGTCCACGGCACCCGCGGCCAGGTACACGGCGCGGACCGCGTGGCCCTCGACGGTGGTGGCCTCGCGGACCGGGACCCGGTCGGAGAAGTACGTCGGCTCGCCGCCGGCGCGCTCGATGATGCCGTGCCCCCGGGCGTCGACGAACCAGTGCGCCAGGTCGAGGTAGGCGCGGTCCCCGGTCTCGCGGTACAGCTCGACGAGGCCCGTCTCGACGACCGGGTGCCCGTCGACGTCCTGGGTGTGGTCGTCGCCGGGCCCGAACGTGGCGACGAGGTGGTCGGCGTTCTTCGTCGCGACGTCGAGCAGCGCGGTGTCGCCCGTCGCACGGTGCTGCGCGACGGCGGCCTGGTACAGGTGCCCGGCGCAGTAGAGCTCGTGGCTCCACTTCAGGTCGACGTAGCGCTCGCCGTTCCCGCGCACCTGCTGGACGGAGTCGACGTAGCCGTCCGCGGCCTGTGCCCGGGCGTACAGGGCCGTGACCTCGCGCTGCAGGTCGAGCAGGTCCTGGGCGGGGGCGCGGCCGTACTCCCACGCGACGGCCTCGAGCCACTTCGTCACGTCGGAGTCCATGAAGACCGGCCCGACGACCTCGCCCTGCTCGTCGCCGGCGGCGATCCGGAGGTTCCGGAAGTTCCCGGCGTCGCGGAGGCGCTCGTACCCGCTGCGGACGGCGTCGCGACCGTTGCGGTCCTGGCGCTGGGCCCAGAAGCCCCCGGTGATGCGGGCGGCTCCGGCCGGGAGCGGACGACACGACAGGTGCGCCGCCGCGGTCGGGAGGGCCGGGGTCGCGGTCCGCACGCGGCGCCCGGTCGCGGGGGTGTCGGTCCTGGTGCCGGTCGTGGTGGTCATGGCGCCTCCTTGCGTCTGACTGGCGGCCGTCCGTTCGGAAAGCGCTTTCCGTTCTTGACGCTACGGCACCGTCAGGGCATGCACAAGAGCCTTCCGCGCTAGCATCGGGCCAGCCCTCCGAGTCGGAAAGGACCTTGCCGTGGCCGTCGATCACCCGAACCGGTCCGTCCGCATCACCGACGTCGCGGCGCTCGCCGGGGTGTCGATCGGGACCGCCTCGAAGGCACTCAACGACACCGGGCAGCTGCGCGACGAGACCCGTCGTCGCGTGAAGGACGCCGCCGACAAGCTCGGCTTCGTCGGTGACGCACGGGCGCGGGCGCTGTCGTCCGGCCGCACGTTCACGGTGGGCATGATCACGACGGACTCGTTCGGACGGTTCACCATGCCGGTGCTGCTCGGCGCCGAGGACGCCCTGTCCGCCGGCGAGATGATGGTGCTCGTCTGCGACACCCGCGACGACCACGTCCGCGAGGCCCACTACCTCCGCTCGCTCGTCGCCCGGGGTGTCGACGGCATCGTCGTCACCGGTCGGTCCGCCGACGCCCGTCCGCCGATCGAGGTACCCGTGCCGGTCCCCGTCGTCTACGCGCTGACGCCCTCGACCGACCCGTCCGACGTGTCGATCACCCTCGACGACGCCGCAGGTGCTGCTGCTGCGGCCGCGCACCTGCTCGGACTCGGACGGCAGCGGGTCGCCGTCGTCACCGGGCCCGAGGACGCGCGGTCCGCGGTGGACCGGGCGCGCGGCGCCGCTCCGGTGCTCGGGGAGCGGATGGTGGGTGCTCCGATGCACGGCGAGTGGTCCGAGCGCTGGGGGCGGCAGGCCGTGGACCTGCTCGACCGGAACTCGACCGCGGTGGACGCGGTGCTGTGCGGGAACGACCAGATCGCCCGGGGCGTGTGCGACCGGCTGCGTGAGACCGGTCGGACGGTGCCGGGCGACGTCGCGGTGACCGGGTACGACGACTGGGACGTGGTGGCGCTGGCCTCGAGGCCGCCGTTGACCACCGTCGACCTGCGGCTCGACGAGCTCGGTCGCATCGCGGGGCGGGCGCTGCTCGACCTCGTGGCGGGTGGGCGTCCGGCGTCGACGGCCGTCACCCCGGCGCTCGTCGTCCGCGAGAGCACCCTCGGCGCGTAGCCCGGCGGGTGTCCGGGGCCGGCGGACCGGGGCGCCGAGTGGGCAGGACGTGCCGCGTGCGCGTCGCCGAGCGGGTGAGATGTGTCGGCGAGGGGTGCTGACCGTGACAGATCGTGCCCGCTCGGGGCGACTCGAGCGGGGTACGGGCGGAGGGTGGCAGAGGGAGCGGCGAGCGGCGGGGACCGCGGCGCGCCGTCGCGTTGCACGCGTGAGCGCTCACGTGCCAGGATGTGAGCGCTCACGCAGGACGACGAGGTCTCGGGAGGACACATGAGCGACGACCGCCGGCAACAGGTCGAGGACGGCCGCACGACCCTCGGTGTCGAGCTCGGCTCCACCCGCATCAAGGCCGTGCTCGTCGACGAGCAACTCCGACCGATCGCGAGCGGCTCCCACGAGTGGGAGAACGAGTACGTCGACGGCCGCTGGACCTACCCGCTGGTCGCCGTCGAGGCCGGGGTCCGCGCGGCCTACGCCGACCTGGTCGCCGACGTCGAGCGGCAGTTCGGCGTCCGTCCGACGGCCTTCCGCGCCGCGGGCGTCTCCGCGATGATGCACGGGTACCTCGCGTTCGACGAGGACGGCGAGCTCCTCGTCCCGTTCCGCACCTGGCGCAACACCTCGACCGGCCCCGCCGCCGAGCGCCTGAGCGCCGCGCTCGACTTCAACGTGCCACAGCGCTGGTCGGTCGCCCACCTGTACCAGGCCGTGCTCGACGAGGAACCGCACGTGGCGCAGCTCGCGGGCATCACGACCCTCGCCGGGTACGTGCACCGCATGCTCACGGGCCGCGACGTCCTCGGTGTCGGCGACGCCAGCGGCATGTTCCCGATCGAGTCCGGCCCGGTCGAGAGCGCCCCGGGGGAGCCCGGCCGCCGTGACTACGACGCCGCGATGCTCGCGACCACGCAGACCCTGCTCGGCGACCACGTCCCCGACCTCCGCGCCCTGCTGCCCGAGGTGCTCGTGGCGGGCGAGGACGCCGGTGTGCTCACCCCCGAGGGTGCCGCGTGGCTCGACCCGACCGGCACGCTGCAGCCCGGCGTCCCGTTCTGCCCGCCCGAGGGCGACGCCGGCACGGGCATGGTGGCGACGAACGCCGTCGCTCCGCGCACCGGCAACGTCAGCGTCGGCACGAGCATCTTCGCTATGGTCGTGCTCGAACGCGCGCTCCGGACCCCGCACGAGGAACTCGACGTCGTCACGACCCCGGCCGGCGACGCCGTCGCGATGGTGCACTGCAACAACGGCGCGAGCGAGATCGCCGCCTGGGCACGTGTGTTCGGTCGCTTCGCCGACGCCACGAGCGAGCGGACCGGCAGCCCGTCGGTCGCGGTCGACGACGTCTACGCGACCCTGCTGGCCGAGGCCGCCGACGCCGACCCCGACGCCGGCGGGCTGCTCTCCTTCAACTACCTGGCGGGCGAACCCGTCACGGGCGTCGAGGACGGCCGTCCGCTGCTGCTCCGCACTCCCGGTGCCCGCTTCACCCTGGGCAACCTGGTCCGCTCCGAGGTCCACGGCGCCTACGCCACCCTCGCGATCGGCATGGAGGTCCTGCACGGCGAACGCGTCGCCGTCGACCGGATGACCGCGCACGGCGGACTCTTCCGCACGCCGGGTGCCCCGCAGCGCCTGCTCGCCGCGGCGCTCCGCGTGCCGGTCGCCCTCGAGGAGACCGCGGGCGAGGGCGGCGCCTGGGGCATCGCCGTGCTCGCGGCGTACCTGGAGCACACCGACCGCCCGCTCGAGGACTTCCTCGCCGACACGGTGTTCCGCGGGGACGCGGTGCACGTCGCCGAGCCCGAGGAGCGCGACGTCCGGGGCTTCCAGGACTACCTGGCCCGGTACCGCGCGGCCCTCCCCGTGCAGGACGTGGCAGCCGCGGCGACCCGCACCAGCCCGACGACCGACCAGGGCGAGCCGATCGACGTGGTCGAGGCGCGCCTCCAGACCGAACAGGAGCCGACCCGATGACCGAAGCGCCCACCGACGACACGAGGCAGGCCGTCGCCGCCACGCGCGAGCGCGTCGCCGCCCTGCACGGTGAGCTCGTCCGCTACGGCCTGGTGATCTGGACGGGCGGCAACGTGTCCCAGCGCGTCCCCGGCACCGACCTGTTCGTCATCAAGCCGAGCGGGGTCGCCAGCGACGACCTGACCCCGGAGAACCAGGTGGTCTGCACCCTCGACGGCGTCCCCGCCGACGGGTGGGGCAACGCGCACGGCCCGTCGTCCGACACCGCCGCGCACGCCTTCGTCTACCGGAACATGCCCGAGGTCGGCGGCGTCGTGCACACCCACTCGACGTACGCGACCGCGTGGGCGGCGCGCGCCGAGGAGATCCCGTGCGTGATCACGGCGATGGCGGACGAGTTCGGCGGACCGATCCCGGTCGGCCCGTTCGCGATCATCGGCGACGACTCGATCGGCCGCGGCATCGTCGACACCCTCGCGGGCCACCGGAGCCGCGCCGTGCTCATGCAGAACCACGGGGTCTTCACGATCGGCAAGGACGCGAAGGACGCCGTGAAGGCCGCGGTGATGTGCGAGGACGTCGCCCGCACCGTGCACATCGCGAAGCAGGGCGGCGAGCTCGTCCCCATCGCCCCCGACGACATCGATCGACTCTTCGATCGCTACCAGAACGTCTACGGACAGAACCCCGAAGGAGCCATGCGATGACGCAGGTGAACCCCCAGGCCACCCTCGACAGCTACGAGGTCTGGTTCCTCACCGGGTCGCAGGGCCTGTACGGCGAGGAGACCCTGCGCCAGGTCGAGGAGCAGAGCCGCGCCGTGCACGCCGAGCTGGCGCCGCACGTGCCGGTGAAGCTCGTGTGGAAGCCGGTCCTCAAGGACGCCGACGGCATCCGCCGCGCGCTGATCGAGGCCAGCGCCGACGACAAGGTCATCGGTGTGACGACCTGGATGCACACGTTCAGCCCGGCGAAGATGTGGATCGGCGGCCTGCAGGCGCTCACGAAGCCGCTGCTGCACCTGCACACGCAGGCGAACGTCGCGCTGCCGTGGGGCGACATCGACTTCGACTTCATGAACCTCAACCAGGCCGCGCACGGCGACCGCGAGTTCGGCTACGCCCTCGCCCGTCTCGGCGTCCGGCACGCGACCGCGGTCGGGCACGTGTCCGACCCGCGCGTGGTCTCGCGAGTGGAGAACTGGACGCGCGCGGCGGCCGGTGCCGCCGCCGTCCGTGAGCTCAAGCTCACGCGCTTCGGCGACAACATGCGCTACGTCGCCGTCACCGAGGGCGACAAGACCGAGGCCGAGATCGAGCTCGGCGTGCAGGTGAACACCTGGGCGGTCAACGAGCTGGCCGCAGCGGTGGCCGAGGCCGAGGCGGACACGGCAGCGGTCGACGAGCTCGTCGCCGTCTACGAGCGCGACTACGACGTCGACGCATCGCTGCGGCGCGACGGCGGTGACCGTCACCAGGCGCTCCGCGACGGTGCCGCGATCGAGCTCGGCCTCCGTGCACTCCTGGAGCAGAACGGCTCCGCGGCGTTCACCACGAACTTCGAGGACCTCGGCACGCTCAAGCAGCTGCCGGGCCTGGCGGTGCAGCGGCTCATGGCCGACGGCTACGGGTTCGGCGCCGAGGGCGACTGGAAGACCGCCGTGCTCGTCCGTGCGATGAACGTCGCGGGCGCGGGCCTCCCGGGTGGTGCCTCGCTGATGGAGGACTACACGTACGACCTCACCCCGGGTGCGGAGAAGATCCTCGGCGCCCACATGCTCGAGGTCTCGCCGACGCTCACCACGACGAAGCCGACGCTCGAGATCCACCCCCTCGGCATCGGCGGCAAGGACGACCCGGTCCGCCTGGTCTTCACCGCGGACGCCGGCGAAGCGGTCGTCGTCGCGCTGTCGGACACCCGTGACGGCTTCCGCCTCACCGCGAACGTCGTCGACGTGGTGCCGCCGACTTCGGCGCTGCCCAAGCTGCCCGTCGGCCGCGCCGTCTGGGAGCCTCGGCCGTCCTTCCCGGTCGCCGCGGAGGCCTGGCTCACCGCCGGCGCCGCGCACCACACCGTGATGACGACCGCCGTCGGCCTGCAGGTCGTCGAGGACCTCGCGACCATGGTCGGCACCGAGTTCCTCGTCATCGACGAGCACACCACGGCCCGCGCGTTCAAGGACGAGCTCCGCCTGCAGCAGGCGTGGCACCGTCTGGACCGCGGGTTCTAGGGCCGTGACCGTGGCCGCGACGACACGCACCAACTGGGCGGGGAACGTCACCTACCACGCCTCCGCGCTGGAACGCCCCACCTCGGTGGCGGCCCTGCAGCAGCTCGTCGCGGCCACGCCGCGCCTGACGGCGCTCGGCTCGACGCACTCGTTCAACGAGATCGCCGACACCGACGCCGTGCAGGTCACGCTCGCCGGCCTGCCTCCGGTGCTCGAGATCGACGCCGACCGGCGCGTGGTGCGGGTCGCGGCCGGCATGACGCACGCGCAGGTGGCGGCCGGCCTGGAGGCTCGTGGCTGGGCCCTCGCGAACCTCGCCTCCCTGCCGCACATCTCGGTCGCCGGCGCGGTCGCCACCGGCACGCACGGCTCCGGCGTCCGCAACCCGTCGCTCGCGCAGGCGGTCGTCGGTCTCGAGGTCGTCCGGGCCTCCGGCGACGTCGTCCGGGTCGACGCGTCGTCGCCGGACGGCGCCCTCGACGCGCACCGGGTGGCACTCGGCGCGCTCGGCGTCGTCACCGCGGTCGAGCTCGCGATCGAGCCGACGTTCCAGGTGGCCACGACCGTGCACCTCGACCTGCCGTGGGACGCCGTGACGGCACACTTCGACGCGGTGATGTCGGACGCGTACTCGGTGTCGATGTTCACGTCGTTCGACGACCGCGGCGCCCGCCAGGTGTGGACGAAGCACCGCGTGGACGAACCCGCACCGTCGGTCGACCTCGTCGCAGTCGGTGCACGCCGAGCCGACGGTCCGGTGCACCCGGGGGAGAACGACGCCGCGAGCGTGACCGAGCAGGGCGGTGTCCCCGGGCCGTGGGCCGAACGGTTGCCGCACTTCCGGTCGACCTTCGAGCCGTCCACCGGCGCCGAGATCCAGGCGGAGTACCTGATCCCCGCCGAGCACGCCGTCGCCGCGCTCGAGGCCCTGCGTCCGCTCGAACCGCTCTTCGCGCCGCTGCTCATCGCGGCCGAGGTCCGCACGGTCGCTGCCGACACGGCCTGGCTGGCGCCCTCGTCGGGACGGCAGTCGGTCGGCCTGCACTTCACCTTCCGACGGGATGCCGCCGCCGTCGCCGAGACGGTCGAGCGGATCGAGGAGCTCCTCGCGCCCTTCGACCCTCGGCCGCACTGGGGCAAGGTCTCGGCCGCGAGCGTCGAGCGCCTGCACCAGGCGTACCCGCGGCTGGACGACTTCTCGGCGCTGGCGCGGGACCTCGACCCGACCGGGCGGTTCCGCAACGCGTTCCTGGCGCGCCTGCTGTCCTGACGCGCCTGCTGTCCTGACCGACGGGGTGCCCCTCGCCGCTGGTGGCGGCGAGGGGCACCCGCATCCTCAGCCCTTGCGGAGCAGGTCGACCAGCAGCCTGGTGGTGTTCACGAGCAAGCTCGCGATCCCCAGCCAGAGCGCGTGACGCCTGTTCCGGCCGTCGTCGTCTCGCGACATCGAGGACCTCCTGGTGTCGTCGCCGGCGGACACGAAGAGCTTCGAGCCAGGGATGCGAAGCCGAGCGGGCTCGGCTACCATCGGTCCGAGCGCTGAGCTCGGGGATGGGTTTGCATCCCTGGCTTTCCACTCGGAAGGCGAACTGAGGCCCGGATCTGTTCCAGCAGATCCGGGCCTCGCACGTTCACCTGGCCGCGCTCCGGCGGGTGCGCGGGCGAGGACACCCTACCGAACCGTCCGGTGATGTACTAGTGATCGGTCCCGAACAGGGGCTGCCCCGAGCGTGACCGATCTGGTGACGCTCCGAGCATGCCTCAGAGAGATGACCTGTGACTCTCCCCCTTGCGGGCTGGTACCCGGACCCGCAAGACCAGGCCCGGCTTCGTTGGTGGGACGGCCAACGGTGGGGCGATCCCGCTCCACAGCCAGTGGTGCCCTCGTTCGGGAGGTTCGTGGAGGCCTCGCCGCGCCCACCCGCTCCATCCGAGTACCGAGGGATCGCAATGCCCGGGCGTGCGACCGGACGCGGGGCGAGGATCGCCCGTGATCGTGCCACGCGGGCAGCGAATCCCTACGGGTACGCCGGTCTCGTGCTGTCCCTGATCGCCTTCATCGTGAACCTGTTGGCGATCCCCAGCCTGCTCGGGATCGTCTTCGGCGCGATCGGCCTCGTGCGAGCTGGGCAGTTGGTCGGGGAGCGGGTCACTGGCTTCGGCGTCTCGCTCGCCGCCGTCATCCTCGGCCTCGTCAGTGGTGCGCTCTTCTTCGTCCGGCTGGCAGAGGTGTTCGGCTGAACAAGCGTTCACAGCGCTCTCGGACCTGACCGGCGGGTGGCGCACTGCTCCGTCGCTGAGTGCTCACATGTGTGATCACAAAGGTTGGGGCATGGCGAATCTCAACCGGATCCTCGGCATGGCCTCGAAGGTCATCGACAAGCAGATGCAGAAGCAGCGCGCGCAGGGGAACGCCGCCGCCGGCGACCAGCAGAACGCGCGCGGCACCGGGGGTGGGGCCGACTGGCGCGACATCGTCCGCGGCGCGGCGGACAAGCTGACGGGCGACGACCGCTCACGGCAGCAGCAGCCGGGCCAGCAGCAGTACGGACAGCCGCAGCAGTACCGCCAGCCGCAGCGACACCAGGGACAGGCAGACCCCGACAAGGTCGCCCTCGCGAAGTACGACTACCTGCTCCGCACGGCGAACCCCGACCAGATCGAGCAGGTGCACCACGACGCCTTCGCCCGGCTCACCCCGGCGCAGCGCCAGCAGGTGCGGGACCGGCTCAACTCCGAGCTGCCGCCGCACGAGCACCTGCGCGACGACTCGTCCGGCGGCATGGCCCGTGCGATGACCCGTGGTGAGATGTCGCGGCCCGGGCTCATCCGTCGGGTGCTCGGTGGTTCGGGTCGTCCGGGCGGCGGCAGTGGGCGCGGCGGCGCGTTCGCCGGCGGCGGGGCCGTCGGTGCCGGTGCGATGGCCCTGGGCGGTCTCGCGGTGGCCGTCGCCGGTGGAGCGGTGGTCAGCGCAGCAGCCGCGCCGGTCCTGGCCGGCGCGGCCGACCTCGGCGTCGACTTCGAGGGCATCGCCTCCGGCATGGGTGACCTCGGACTCGCGGACCTGGGCGGCGGGGTCGAGGGCTTCGCCGCCGAGGGCGAGCAGTTCCTGGGCGGACTGGGCGAGCAGGCCTCCGGGCTCGGCGAGCAGGCCTCCGGGCTGGGCGAGCAGGCGTCGAACCTGGGCAACGACTTCCTCGGCGGACTCTTCGACCGCTGACACGCCACGGCGGCGCGCTCACTCCCGGCGGACGAGCGCGTCGCCGACCGCGCTGCGGTAGTACAGGACCGCTCGGCCGTACCGGGTGCGGTTCAGCAGTCCTCCGCGCTCCATCACCCGCAGGTGCTGGTTCACGGCAGAGGTCGAGACGCCGAACCGCATGGCGAGGTCGGTCGACGACGCCGGCTCGCCGAGCGCGTCGAGGAGCGCCGCCCGGGTGGCACCGAGCAGGTCCCGGACGGCCCCGACGTCGGGGTGCGACGCGGTCGACCACATCGCTCCCTGGCCCCGGGCCGGGTACATCACGGTCGGAGGCAGGTCGTCGTCGATCGGCGTCGACGCACGGACGACGAAGACTGACGGGACGAGCGTCAAGCCCTCGCCCTGCACCGGACGGTCGCGGGCGATCGGGCTGTTCAGACGGACGTCGACGTGCCGACCGTCGAACCGCACCGACTCGGACAGGCCGCCGAGCGCCGCGCCGACACCCTCGAGCGCGGCGATCCGTCCGCGGTGCGTGACGTCGGCCTGCAGCACGCGGCGCATCCGTGGCCAGTACGGTGCGAAGCAGAGCTCCCACGTCGTCGCGAGCGCGCGCACGAGCCGGTCGACGACGTCCTCGTGCCGTCCGACGAACACGTCCGGCACGGAGCCGTGCACCCGCTCGAGGTCGGTGCGGAGCCGTGCGGGGGAGATCCGGCCGAGGGCTCGGAGCTCGTCGTCGATCGACCCGAGGGGCGAGTCCGGTCGGGGGTTGACGAAGTCCGCGACCCACCGGCGCTCGTCGACCAGACCGGCGAGGACGGGGCGGTCGAGGACGGGGAGCACGCCGGCGATGCGCTCGAGCCACGGGCGCTGCAGCGGGTACCGCTCCGGCGCTCGGAAGGCACGCAGCCCGAGGCCCAGCTCCGACAGCGGCGAGATGCCGAACCGCACCGCCGAGACGTCCGACGGGTCGAGGCGGTACCGGATCATGAAGCCAGACGCTACATCTGTTCGGCGGAGCACCGCGACGGTGCGAGAACTGGAGCGTGAGCACCACGGCGCAACCGGTCCCGATCCGCACCCTCGTCCGGCAGGACCCGACCCTCCGACGCCTGCTCACGGTCACGCTGGTGGACACCCTCGGTCGCGGCGCCTTCATCACGCTCACGTCGCTGTACCTCATCACGATCGTCGGGATCCCGGCGGTCGCGGTCGGTCTCGGGCTCACCGTCGCCGGAGCGGTCGGTGTGGCCTCGTCGCTGGTCTTCGGGCACCTCGCGGACCGCTTCAGCGCGCGACGGATGCTCGTCTGGCTGCACCTCGTGCAGGGTCTCGCGCTCGTCAGCTACGTGCTCGTCCACGACCTGCCGACCCTGATCGCGACGGCGTCCGTCGTGACGCTCGCGCAGCAGGGCGGCGGCTCCGTCCGGGGTGCCGCGGTCGGACGGGCGTTCCCCGGTGCCGAGCGCGTCCGCGTCCGGGCGACCATGCGCACGGTCACGAACGTCGGCATCGGCGTGGGCACCGCACTGGCCGCGGTCCCGCTCGCGATCGGCACCGGCGAGGCCTACCGCGTGACGATGGTCCTCTCGGGCGCCCTGTTCCTGGCGTCGGCGGTGCTCGTCGCCGGTCTCCCCGCGGTGCGGGTCGACGCGGCACCGGCCGACCGGACCGACACCGGCACGATCGTTCGGCAGGAGCCCGCCGGCCGCAGCCCCTACCGTGACGTCCGGTTCCTCGCGGTCACCGCCCTGACCGGACTGTTCGGCATGCAGTTCGGCCTGTTCGAGGTCGGCGTGCCGATCTGGGTCGTGCAGCACACCGTCGCGCCGGACGTGCTCGTCTCGCCCCTGCTGCTCGTGAACACCGTGATCGTCGTGCTGCTGCAGGTCAGGCTGAGCCGCGGGACCGACACCGTCGCGGGTGCGGCGCGGGTCATGCGGCACGCGGGGTGGGTCATGGCGGTGGCGTGCGGGCTGTGGGCGGCTGCCGGATGGGTACGCGGGGACGACTGGGTGCCGGCGGCGATCGCGACCGCCGTGCTCGTCCTCGCGGCGGTCGCCCACTCGCTCGCGGAGATCACGTCGAGCGCCGCCGGGTGGGCGCTGAGCTTCGAGCTCGCACCGGCGGACCGCGTCGGCGCCTACCAGGGCATCTACGGCACCGGGTACGCGGTGGCGGCGATGATCGCCCCGACCGTGGTGACCCTGACCGCCGTCGACCTCGGGACGGTCGGGTGGGGGATCCTCGCCGTCGTGTTCCTCGGCGCGGCGCTCGGCGTCGGTGCGATCGCCGGGCGGGCCGCGCGCACGACGGTCGCGGCGTGACGGGGCAGCGGTCGTCCGGACGGGCCGCGCGCACGATGATCGCGGCCTGACGGGGCCGCACCGTGCCTCCCGGCCGGTCCGACCTGGCCCGGCGCCGGGCGCGATCCGGACGACCCGCGCGCCCCGGGAATACGCTCGGGGCGCAGACGTTGGGACGTTGCGTCATGCAATGTTGCGTTGCATGTCGTCCGGACCCCGCGGGCGTTCGGATCCGCGCACCGACCGGTGCGACCATGGACCGCCCGGCCACCCGAACCGGGCCGGACGCCCCGTCCACCACGACGACGAGGGCCGCAGCCGACCGGGCCACCCGGTCGTCCGCGCCCGACACCCCCACCCCACGAGGAGCAGCACACCATGCACCGCCCCAAGCGCTTGACGATCACCGCGGCCGTCGCCGCCGCCGCAGCCCTCGTGCTGACCGGCTGCTCGGGTGGCGGCGCGTCGGACGACGCGTCCACCGGCACGAGCAAGGGCGGCACGCTCGACATCCTGACGGCGCAGACCGCGCTGCACTGGGACCCGGCGACGAGCCAGAGCCTCGGCATCACCTCGATGGGCCTGGTCGCCCGCCGCCTGACCACGTGGGACGTCCAGCCCGGCAAGACCGCGAAGGTGGTGCCGGACCTCGCGACCACCACGGGTGAGTCGAGCGACGGCGGCAAGACCTGGACGTACACGCTGAAGGACGGCCTGAAGTTCCAGGACGGCACGCCGATCACCACGAAGGACGTCAAGTGGGGCATCGAGCGGTCGTTCGCCCCGAACCTCACCGGTGGCCTGAGCTACCACAAGTCCCTGCTGGTCGGCGGCTCGGACTACCAGGGCCCCTTCGAGGGGAAGACGCTCGACAGCATCGAGACCCCGGACGACAAGACCATCGTCTTCAAGCTCGACGCCCCGTACGGCGACTGGCCGTGGCTCGCCTCGATGCCGGCGTTCGCACCCGTGCCCGAGGGCGCGGGCAAGGACACCGGCGCCTACGACGCGAAGCCCGTGTCGAGCGGTCCGTACCAGATCGAGTCGAACACGCAGGGCTCGCAGGTCACGCTCGTCCGCAACAAGGAGTGGAGCGCGAAGACCGACGCGATCCGCACCGCCGGTCCGTCGAAGATCGTGTTCAAGGAGAGCCAGGACGCCTCGACCACGACGCAGAGCCTGATCGCCGACAACGGTGACGCGAAGAACGCCTTCGGCGCGCAGTTCCTCGGTGCCGCCGAGCTCAACCAGGTGCGCGCCAACCCCGCTGCACAGGACCGCCTCGCGACGAGCAAGGCCGGCCCCATCACCTACATGGCGATCAACACCCAGCGTGGGGCGCTGAAGGACCTCAAGGTCCGCCAGGCGCTGCAGTACGCGGTCGACCGCAAGTCCTTCCGCATCGCGGCCGGTGGTGCGCTCGCCGGCGAGTACGCGACGACCCTCGTGACGCCGGGCATCGCCGGACGCCAGGACTACGACCTGTACGAGACCGGCGCGACGGGCGACGTCGACAAGGCGAAGGCGCTCCTGGAGGAGGCCGGGGCCGAGGACCTGTCGCTCACCCTCGTGACGCAGAACGACCCGACGTACCTCGCGCAGGCGCAGGCGCTGCAGGCCGGTCTGAAGCGCGCCGGCATCGCCGTGACGCTCAAGCCGCTCGACTACGACTCCTTCACGCAGGCCACCACGAACGGCACCGACTTCGACCTGTCGCTGTCGAGCTGGCAGCCGGACTTCCCGAGCGCGAACGCCAACATCCAGCCGCTCTACGACTCGTCGCAGATCGGTGGGGGCGGCTACAACGTCTCGAAGTACAGCAACCCCGAGGTCGACGCCCTCATCGCGAAGGCGACCGGCACCGTCGACCAGTCCGATGCGCAGGAGCTGTGGGCGCAGGCGGACCGCCGCATCATGGAGGACGCCCCCGTCGTCCCGCTGATCTACGCGAAGCAGTCCTTCCTGGCCGGGTCGAACGTCGAGAACTTCCGCATCGCGGACTTCCCGGCCTACCCGAACTACCTCAAGGTCTCGCTCGCCCAGTGAGTGCACCGCTGCTCGAGGTCGAGGGGCTCCGCGTCGCGTTCGGCGACGCGGAGCCCGTCGTCCGTGACGTCTCCTTCACCCTGACGCCCGGTCGGGTGCTCGCACTCGTCGGCGAGTCCGGTTCCGGCAAGTCGGTCAGTGCCATGAGCGTGCTCGGACTCCTGCCGGCCGCCGCCCGGGTGTCGGGCAGCGCCCGCTTCCGCGGGACCGAGCTGATCGGCGCCTCCGCGGAGGCGCTGCGTGCCGTGCGGGGTGCGGGCATCGGGGTCGTGTTCCAGGAACCGATGAACTCGTTCACCCCGGTGCTGTCGATCGGCACGCAGATCGCCGAGGCCGTGCGGGCACACCCGACCGACCTCGACCGCGCGGGCGTCTCGGCCCGCGTGGACGAGCTGCTCCGCGCCGCCGGGCTCCCGGACCCCACCCGGATCCGGAAGGCGTACCCGCACGAGCTGTCCGGCGGGCAGCTCCAGCGGGCGATGATCGCGATGGCGCTCGCGGGCGACCCCGTCGCGCTGTTCGCCGACGAGCCGACGACCGCGCTGGACGTCACCGTGCAGGCCGGGATCCTCGACCTGCTGCGTCGGCTCGGTCGCGAGCGCGACCTCGCCGTCCTGCTCATCACCCACGACATGGGTGTGGTGGCCGACGTCGCCGACGAGGTCCTGGTGATGCGCCGCGGCGACCCCGTCGAGCACGGCACGGTCGCCGACGTCTTCGCGCACCCGACGGCCGACTACACGCGCGAGTTGCTCGCCGCGGTCCCCGCCCTGGAGGCACGACCCGCGTCCGGCGACGAGGTCGAGTCTCGGGCCCAGCGACCGTCCTCGGGCTCCGCGGCGCGAGGAACGTCGCCCAGCGCGAGTCTCGCGTCGGCAGCCGAGCACGTGGTCGAGCCCGGAGCCGTGGTCGCGCGCCTGCGCGACGTCGCCGTGCGCTACGCACGCCGCGGTGAACCCATCGTGCGCGCGATCGACCTCGAACTCACGGCCGGGCGGACGCTCGGCCTGGTGGGGGAGTCGGGGTCCGGCAAGTCGACCATCGGCCGCGCGCTCGCCGGACTCGTCCCCGTCGTGGACGGCTCGGTCGAGGTCGACGGGAACGACCTGCGCACCGCACGCGGGAAGCGCCTCCGCGAGCTCCGCAGCCGCGTGGGCATCGTCTTCCAGGACCCGGCGTCGTCGCTGAACCCGCGACAGACCATCGGCTGGAGCATCGCCGAACCGCTGCTCGTGCACGGCGAGGGCACTCCGGCATCGCGCGCCGACCGCGCCCGCGACCTCCTGTCCGCGGTGCAGCTCGACCCGTCGTGGACCGAACGGTTCCCGCACCAGCTGTCCGGCGGCCAGCGGCAGCGCGTCGCCGTCGCCCGGGCACTGGCGCTCCGACCGGCGCTGGTGATCGCCGACGAGCCGACCAGCGCCCTCGACGTCACCGTGCAGGCCGCCGTGCTCGACCTGCTCGCGGACCTGCAGGACGAGTTCGGCTTCGGCATGCTGCTCATCAGCCACGACCTGGCGGTGGTGCGCCAGCTCGCCGACGACGTCGTCGTGCTGCACGACGGCCGCATCGTCGAGCGCGGCGCGACCTCCGCCGTGCTCGACCACCCGCAGCAGGACTACACGCGCATGCTGCTCGCGGCGGCCCCGGTCGCCGACCCCGAGCGCCAGGCCGCCCGCCGCGAGGCCTGGCGGGCCTGGGAAGGAGTGGTCTCGTGACCGCGAACGTCGTCGACCGGCCCGTCTCCGCGTCGGCCGGTCGGACCACCGGGTTCCGGGCCGTCGTGCGCCGGGTCCGTCAGGACCGCTGGGCCGTGGCCGCCGCGGTCGTCATCGCGGTGTTCGTCGTCGTGGCGATCGCCGCACCGCTCATCGCAGCCGTGACGGGGCAGAACCCGTACAGCTACAACGTCGACGCGCTGAACGACTTCGGGGCGCCCCGCGGCGCTGCCGGCGGTGTGAGCGGCGAGCACTGGTTCGGCGTCGAGCCGCTGACCGGGCGGGACCTCTTCGCCATCGTGACGTACGGCGCGCGGACGTCGCTGGGCATCGGGCTCGCCGCGACCGCGATGTCGATCGTGATCGGGGTGCTCGTCGGTGTCACCACGGGGTTCCTCGGCGGCTGGTACGACCGGGTGCTGTCGCGCGTGGTCGACGTGATCTTCGGCTTCCCCTCCCTGGTCTTCATGATCGCGCTCACCGCGGTCGTGCCGACCTCGTTCCCGAAGCCGCTGCTCGTCGTGCTCGTCATCGGGTTCTTCGGCTGGCCTTCCGTCGCCCGCGTCGTGCGCGGGCAGACGCTCTCGCTCGTGAGCCGGAACTACGTCGTCGCGTCGACCGCGATGGGTGCGGGGCGCTGGCACGTCATCCGCAAGCAGCTCCTGCCGAACCTCGCCGCGACGATCACCGTCTACGCGACCATCTCGATCCCGTCGATGATCGGCGCCGAGGCCGCGCTGTCCTTCCTGGCCGTCGGCGTCAACCCGCCGACGCCGTCGTGGGGCCGCAGCATCGGCGACGCGATCGGCTGGGTGCAGACCGACCCGATGTACCTCGTCTTCCCCGGAGCCGCACTGTTCCTCATCACCCTGGCCTTCAACGTGCTCGGTGACGCCCTGCGCGACGCCCTCGACCCGCGAGGGGGCGACCGGTGAACACCTTCCGCTTCCTGGCCGTCCGGATCCTCGGTGCGGTCGTCGTGCTGTTCGTCGTCGCGGCGATCACCTACGCGCTGTTCATGCTGCTGCCGACGAACCCGGCCCGGGCGATCTGCGACAAGCCGTGCACGCCCGAGCGGCTCGCTGACGTGCAGGCGTTCCTCGGCACCGACAAGCCGTGGTTCGCGCAGTTCGGGGCGTACCTCGCCGGCATCTTCGCGGGTCGCACGTTCGGTTCCGGCGCGTCCACGATCACGTGCGCGGCGCCGTGCTTCGGGTACTCGTTCCAGCTGCACGACAGCGTCACGAACCTCATCGCGTCGCGCCTGCCCGTGACCGCGTCGATCGCCGTCGGGGCCGCCGTGCTGTGGCTCGTCGCCGGTGTCGCAGGCGGCACGGTGTCCGCGCTCAAGCGGGGGACGATCGCCGACCGCGCGGTCATGACGGTCGCCGTCGCCGGGGTGTCCTCGCCCGCGTACCTGATCGGGCTGCTCGCGATCCTGCTGTTCGGGTTCACCCTCGGGTGGCTGCCCACGAGCGGCTACGTGCCGTTCGTCGAGGACCCGGTCGGCTGGGTGACGCACCTGGTGCTGCCGTGGTGCGTGCTCGCGTTCATCAGCGCCGCCATCTACGCCCGGCTGACCCGCGGCGAGATGCTCGAGTCGATGTCGCAGGACTTCGTCCGGACCGCCCGCGCGAAGGGCCTGCGGGAGCGCCAGGTCGTCGTGCGGCACGGACTCCGGACGGCGATCCTGCCCGTGGTGACGCTGTTCGGGCTCGACCTCGGGTCGCTGCTCGGCGGTGCGGTCATCACCGAGAAGGTGTTCTCGATGCAGGGCCTCGGAGCGTTGCTCATCGACGCGGTGCACACCCTCGACCTGCAGGTGGTCGTCGGCTTCACGGTGTTCTCGGCGCTGCTCATCGTCACCGCGAACGTGATCGTGGACGTCGTCTACGCGTTCGTCGACCCACGGGTGCGCCGCCGCGCCTAGGGCGAGGCCCGCTCAGCCGGCAGTCCGGGACCGCAACGCGCAACGTCGGCGACCGCTCGCAGCGGTACAGCGCTGCGAGGAGTCGCCGACGTCGCGTTCTGCGGAAGGGGCCCCGCCGGTCGTCAGCGGGTGAAGCGGTAGGCCGCGCCGTCGTCCGTCCGCTCGAGCACACCGAGGTCGACCGCGTCGCGCCGGACGATCGCGACGTCGGCGCAGAACATCGCGATCGCCGCGTTGAGCTCGCGCTCCGACACCGGCCGCGCTCGACCGAGGCGATCCCCGACGATGCCGATGATGCGCACCGAGACCGGGTGCCGCTGGTCCTCCGGCACGGGCATGCGCTCGATCCGCCCGAACTCGAGCAGCGCAGCCGGGCCCTGCAACCGCTGCAGGTCCTTCGTCGTCCGTCCGAGGACGGCGCTGTCCGGTCCGCCGTCGCCCAGCCAGTCGAACGCCGCCACGGACGCCGCGGTCCGGTCGTCGAGCGTCCCGCCACCGACCACCGCGGCGCGGAGCGTCGGGGATGCCAGCACGGCCACGGCCTGCCGCGCACGTCCGATCGACGTGGTGAGCTCGCCGTCCGGCATCAGAAGTACGTGATCCCGTGCGGCGTCCGCGTCGGCGTGAGCATCGCCCGGAGCAGCGCCGGCGCCGCCGGGTCCGCCGCCCGCACGAGCCCGGCCGCCGCGAGGGTGACCGGGGACACCGAACCGATGAGCACCGCGCCGAGGTCCGCCACGTCGAGCCGCAGGTCGGCCTCGCCGTCGTCGCCGTCGGACAGGCGCGTCACCGTGCCCTGCCCGTCGACGACGTCGAGCCGGTATGTGCCCGCCGCGAAGCCCATCGCGTCCGCGACCGCGAGCGTCACCGACCCGTCGACGGCGTACGGGCGGCTGGTGAGCACCGCCGGCACGTCGAGCACCCGGAGCCACACGTGGTCCTCCTCGTGCTCGACGTCGTACGCACGGTTGTCGCCGAGCGCCGCGACGATCGGGTCGTCGAGCCGCGAGCGGTTGTACTTCACCACGTCGTTCAGGTCGATCGACAGCAGGAACTCCCACAGCGACAGGTACGCGGCATCGGTCGCGTAGACCAGGTCGACGACCTCGAGCACGGTGTCGCCCGTGCCCTCCTTCACGCGCCAGGTCACGTAGCCGTCGATCTCGGCCGGGTCGGACCCTGCGCCCTCCGGGCGGTGCACCGCGGCGCGGACGTCCTTCGCCGGGGAGCCGTCGCCGTTCCGCTGCCCGAGGACGATCGGCCACGTGCCGGCGTTCCGGACCATCGAGCCGGGGGTGCGCGCGTCGAACCGGTCGAACACGGCGCGGCCGGTGCCCTCGGCGAGCCACTCCGGCGTCACGACCGTCACGGTGCCGGTCGTCGGTGCGAGCAGCGGCAGGGCACGTTCGCGGCGGACGGTGACCGCTCGCTCGCGGATGGCGCAGCCGAAGCCGAAGCGTCGGTAGATCGTGCCCTCGGATGCGGTGAGCGATGCGACGGCGTAGCCCTCGGCGACACCGCGCTCGAGCGCGTGCGTCATCATCCGTCGGAGGATCCCTCGACGGCGCTCGGTCGGCCGGACCGTGACGGCGGAGATCGCCTGGGTGTCGATCGCGGCGCCCTCGTCCCAGGTCAGGCGCTTGCGGAACCACGTGAAGGTGCCCGCCGGCCAGGTCTCGTCCACGGATCCGGGGAGCGGCTCGCGCACGTACACACCGAGGAACGTCTCCCGGTCCTCGAGGAAGTGCGACGCCATCCGCGCGGCGCCCTCGGCATCGGGGTGCGGCTCGTGGAAGCCGAGCCCCACGGCGTGCATCCACGCCTCCGTCTCCGGAGTCGGAGCGCCCTGGTCGTCGGTCGTCGGCGCGAACTCGCGCAGGTCGTAGCGGTCGTCGAATGCGTCGTTGCTGGCCACGAGCCGACCCTACCGGGGCGCTCCTCCCGGGCGCCTCCCTCGCGCGGTGGAGCAGGAACCGTCGGGTGGACGGTGGCGACCCGACGTCTGCTGCTCCATGAACGCACGCCGGTTGCGTGCGCGGTGGTGACGGAGGACGGACGGGAGGCTCGTGGCGGCGTCGCACCGAGCCTCCCGTCCGCCCCGTGGCCACCCGACCGACCGTGGCCGGTCAGGGCGTGCCGCGTCGCGCCTCCTGCGCCACCACCTCGTCGAGGTCAGCCAGCTTCCGCATCTGCTGCAGCGGTCGCGCCATCCGGTTGTTGTCCCGCAGCGCGGGCTCCGTGCGCGACAGGAAGGCCCAGTAGCCCGCCGTGAAGGGGCAGGCGTCCTCGCCGAGCCGCTTCGTCGGGTCGTAGCGGCACCCGCCGCAGTGGTCGGACATCCGGTCGATGTACCGCCCGCCGGACGCGTACGGCTTCGTCGCGACCATGCCGCCGTCGGCGTGCTGCGACATCCCGATGATGTTCGCCGGCATCACCCAGTCGGTGCCGTCGACGAACACGTCGGTGAACCACTCGGTCAGGTGCACCGGGTCGTACCCGCGCTGCAGCGCCCAGTTGCCGAGCACCATGAGTCGCTGGATGTGGTGCAGCCAGCCGTGGTCGTGCAGCCCCTCGATCGCGGTGGACAGGCAGACCGCGTCGATCTCCGACGCGTCGAGCTCCTGCCACCAGCGGGGGAGCCGCTCGTGTGCGCCGAGGGCGTTCTCCTCGGCGCCGTAGTCGTCGCCGAACCACCAGTAGAGGTGCCAGACGTAGTCGCGCCAGCCGGCGACCTGGCGGACGAAGCCCTCGACGCTTGCGAGCGGGGCGTCGTGGTCACGGTGCGCGGTGAGGGCCGCCTCGACGACCTCGAACGGGTCGAGCACGCCGAGGTTCATCGGCACGCTGAGCAGCGAGTGCGCCATCGTCCAGTCGTTCGTCAGCGTGGCGTCCTCGAACGGCCCGAAGTCCCCGAGCCGGACCTGCACGAAGTCGTCGAGGGACTGCCGGGCCTCGTCGGCGGTGACGGCGAAGCGGCGGGTGTCGTCCCTGCCGACGAAGCGGACGTCGCCGTCGCGTTCCCAGCGGTCGAGGTCGTGGCGGACCTCGTCGTCGATGTCGTCCTCGGTCGGCCACCAGGGGTCCGGCAGCCCGAGCGTCGTCGCACCCCTGGGTGGGGGTTCGCGGTTCTGGTCGTCGAGGCTGAACTTCCCGCCGACGGGCTCGTCCGAGTGCATCAGCCAGCCCTCGCGGCGGCGGACCCGTTCGTAGTGGGTCTCCATGCGGAAGCGCCCGGTGCGCTCGGCGGCCCACTCGGCGAACTCGGCCTCGTCGGTGATGAACCCGCGGCTCGGCAGGACCTCGGTGCCGCGGCCCCAGTGCCGGACCTGCGCGCGGAGGGTGCGCGACGGCGGGTCGACCACGTCGAGGTCGTCGCGTCCGACCAGGGCGTCCTTCAAGGTCTCGACCTGCACGTGCTCGGCCCGGTCGCCGAGCTCGCGCACGCGGTGCCGGAGGGCGCTCAGCCAGAGGTGCGCCTTCGCGCGGTGCACCGGTCGGGCGGTGAAGAACTCGCGGGCCTCGACCACGAGCGCGGGGCCGCCGTCGTCGAACAGCGGTCCGTACTGTCCGGGGAGGACGAGTCTGGTGCGGTCGGGTGCCATGCCCGGACGGTACCGACGGCGTGTGACGACGGGCTGACGGGACTTGTGCCCCGGTCGTGGTCGGGGCCGCCGACGAGCAGTGTCGTCGACGGCCCCGGTGCCGCTGGACAGCCGCGTCAGTTGTACGACGCGAGCCGGTTCGGCGCCGTGTTGCCCGCCGGCGTCGGCACCGCCCCGCCGACCCCGTTGATGACGCTCGAGATCTTGCCCGTGTCCCCGAGCGACACCGTCACGAGCCCGTGCGCCCGGATGCCCGAGCCGGTCGGGGTCTTGAACGCCCGGTCGGCGTGGACGGCCGGGTTCGTGTTGAAGAAGCAGTACACGCCACCGCCCCAGATCTCGTGGTTCGTCACCCCCGACGCGACCTTGTACGCCGCGTAGCCGGCCCCGGTCGGGCTCTGCCACGAGGCGTTGTCCGGCACGTCGTACGGCATCTCGTTCTGGAAGAAGATCGTCCGACCCCGGTTGCCGTTCCACAGCACCTCGTACTGCTGGTAGTGCTCGACGAACAGCCCCGTGGCGAGCACGTCGTCCCCGTTCACCTCGACGCCCCGGGCGCCGGTGTTGACGTTCCACCCCGTCGCTGCTCCGCCGTGGTCGGCTCGCCACGCCCAGATGTGGTCGACCAGCGTGTCGTCCGCGTTGACCTGCAGCGTCGTCGACGCCTTGCCCTGGATGCTCGACCCGACGCGGAAGAACACGTCCTGGATGCTCTGCGGGTCGGCCGCGTGGTCGGCGTGCGAGCCGCTGGTGCCGAGTCGGACGAGCTGCGCGCTGTTCTGGGTCCCCGCGTCCACGACCAGGTTCGACACGTTCACCCCGGAGACGCCGGCGGTGGTGAGCACCGCGTTGCCGGCGGTCGGCACGAGCGTCGGGAAGCCGATGCCCGTGACGACGGTGTCCGGACGCGTGACGTTCAGCGCGGCGTTCAGCTGGTACGTGCCCGGTGTGAAGAACAGGTTGAGCCCCTGCGCGAGCGCGCTGTTGATCGTGGCCGCGCTGTCACCGGGGTGCGCGACGTAGAAGTTGCGCATCGGGATGTCGGTCCCCGGCGTGTTCGGCCAGGTCACCCCGGTGGAGTTCGTCCGCAGCGACGGCACGAACACGTGGTACCTGTTCGACGAGTCGACGTACAGGTACGGCTTCTCCCGCGTCACCGGGGTGGTCGACAGCGTCGTGAAGCTCTTCGAGAAGTCGTTCGCCGGCGCGCCCTGCACGCCCGAGAACACCATGTTCCAGTTGCCGCCCTGCCAGCTGCCGAGCGTCGAGTTCCGTGTGTACCACTGCTGCTGCGACCCGCTCGTGACCGTGCCGTCGACCTTCGAGTCGGCGATGTAGCCGCCGGACGAGTACCCCTGCCCGCCGTCCTGGTTCGACGGCCCCATCGTCAGGTTCCCCTTGACGTGGACTCGCCGCATCGGTGCGGCCTGCGACACCGCCCACCGGTCGGTCCCGCCCTCGGGCACCACCGACAGGTTCTCCGCCGACCGCCAGAAGTTCTGCGTCGCGTTCTTCTCGTCGCCGGCGTTCCAGCCGGAGTCGACGTTGAGCGCGCCGGAGATCGTCACGTCGTCGGGGTTCTTCCCGAGACCGGCCACCGAGGTGTAGAAGCCGAGGTTCGCCCAGACCCGACCGTAGTTGCCCGGCTTGAACAGGAAGGCGTACCGCTGCGAGCCGAACTGCGCGCTGGTGCTGCGGAGCTGCGAGGTGAACGCTGCGTCGACGTCGGCCTGGATCGTCGACGTCGGGGTGGACGGGTCGTAGACCTTGACGTTGCTCCCGAAGTCCGGGGTGTCGCTGGTCGGGACGGCTGCCTGTGCCTGCAGGGCAGGGGTCAGGGCGCCGACCAGGCCGACCGCCGTGATCGTCGCGAGGAGCGTGCTCATCCGTCGTTGCATGATGCTCGATTCGTCGTCGGGCGGCCCCGTTGCCGCCCGCAACAGACGGTAGACCCGCCCGGGTGCCGCGGCAGTCGGTGCTGCGGCGGACAAGTGCGTACCCCGTTCGGGGGCCGGTCGGGAGGCCCGGACCGCGCCCGCCCCGCAGCTCCCGGTCCGGCGGTCGGTACGCTGCGCGCATGTGGCCGACCGAGCAGGACTGGCGTGCGTCCGTCCCGCGCCTGCTCGCCCGCGCGGTCGAGCGCTGGGGCCTGCGCCCCGGCGAGCCGTACGCCGGCGGCAGCGTCTCGCACGTCGTGCCCGTGCGACTGCCCGACGGTGGCGATGCCGTCCTCAAGCTGTCCCTCCCGCACCGCGAAGCCGAGCACGAGGCCGCAGCGCTCGCGTGGTGGGACGGCGCCGGTGCGGTCCGCCTGCTCGCCGTCGACCCCTTCGTGCTCCTGCTCGAGCACTGCGACCCCGGCACCCGACTCGTGGAGCGCGACGACCTGCCGGCCGCGGACCGCCTCCTCACCCGGCTCTGGGCGACCGGGGTCCCGGACGACCACCCGTTCGAGTGCGTCGCCGACGTCGCCGCGGAGTGGGCGGCGCTCGCGGATGCCCGGATGCGCGAGCTCGCGCCACCGTTCGACCCCGGGCTCGTGCGCCGCGGCACCGACCTGCTCCGCACCCTTCCCCGCAGTGCCGCACGGTCGGTGGTCGTGCACGGCGACGCGAACCCGGGCAACGTCCTCGCGGCCCGGCGGGAGCCGTGGCTCGTCATCGACCCGAAGCCGATGGTCGGCGATCCTGCCTACGACCTGTGCCCGTTGCTCGTGCAGGTCGACGACCCCTTCCGCGCGGACGACCCCCTGCGTGCTGTCCGACACCGGGTCGCCGTGCTCGCGGACGCGACCGGTGAGCCCGAGGACCGGATCGCCGCCTGGTGCACGGCGCGGCTGGTCGAATCGGCGCTGTGGTCCGTCAGTCGCGGTGCGCTCGACGACGGCCGGGAGGCGATGCGGCTCGCGGCGGTGACGGACCGGCTCGCTATCTGACCGGCACGGGGATCAACGTCGCTCGAGTCCGGCGACGTAGGCCGTGAGTACCGCGGTGGGGTCGACCGCGGCGACCGTGCCGACGCGGTAGAGCAGCAGGGCGTCGACGACCCCCACGAGGTCTCGTGCAGTCGCATCCGGATCGACGACGCCGATGCCGTCGAGCAGGGACCGAGCTGCACGGACGAGCTCGTCGCGCACCGGGTCGGCCCCGGTCAGGGGAGCGCGGAGCTCGGTGTCGTCCCGCAGCTCGACGAGGAGTGCCAGCCGCGCGGCCTGTGCGTCGCTGCGGGCGGCCAGGGCGTCGAGGAACCCCGTCGCCACGGCAACGACCGCGGCGTCGTCCGGGTCGTCCGGCAGTCGGAGCCCGGCGACGTCCGCCGCCAGCTGCTCGGTGATCCGTGCCGCGACCAGTGCGAGCAGGGCGCGGCGTGTGGACGCGTAGTACGTCGTCGACCCGGGTGGGACGCCTGCCTCGGTGTCGACACCACGGTGCGTGAGCGACCGCGCGCCCCCGCGCGCAACGAGGCGGACGGCTGCGTCGGCGAGGTCCTCGCGTCGTCCCATGGCTTCCCCTCCCAGCTCGGACATCGTACTGTTCTCTACATCTGTAGAGGAACGATCGGGAGGGTGTCGTGCGCGCAGTCGTCATCGGCGGGGGAACATCGGGTCGAGCGATCGGGGCGGCGATCGCAGCGCGCGGGTGGGTGGTGCAGTTGTCGTCCCGGAGGACCGGCCTCGACGTCCTGCGAGACGACGTCGTGGCTGCGCTGACCGGCGCCGACGTCGTGGTCGAGGCCACGGGTCGCTTCACGACGAGCCGTCGACGTGCCACGGACTTCTTCGTCCGGTCGACCACCGCGATCGGGTCCGCTGCAGCGGTGGTCGGCGCGCGGCACGTCCTGCTGTCCATCGTCGGGTGCGAGCGGCCCGAAGTGCAGGGGTACGGCTACTTCGCCGGCAAGGCCGCGCAGGAGCGCGCCGCGCTGACGACGGGTACCCCGCTGACCGTGGTCCGCTCGACGCAGTGGCACGAGTTCGCGGAGCAGAACGCCGAGCGCTTCCGGATCGGACGGCTCGCACTCGTGCCGGAGATGTCGATCGCCCCCGTGGCGCTGACCGCGGTGGCCGCCGTCGTGGCGGACGTCGTCTCGGGTGACCGCGCCGAGCGGCGGGTAGAGGTCGCCGGTCCGGAGCGCACGACCCTCCTCGAGATGACCAGGGCGTTGCCCGGTCCCGGGGTCCGCGCGCTGTCGCTCCGCCTCCCCGGGCGCTTCGGGCGCGCGTTCCGGGACGGTGCGCTCCTGCCCGGTGCGGCCACGGAGGTGGTCGGGCCGTCGTTCGACGAGTGGGTCGCCGATCGGTCTCGCCGCTGACACCGGTCGGCCGCGAGGCCGTGCTCGTCGGCCGACCGGCTCGGGGGCGAGCGCACCGTCCTCGCGGAGTGGCTCGACCGCGTGGTGGCGGAACGCGGGGGATCCGGATCCGACGCCGTCTGAGCCCCTGCCCGTCGTCGGACCGGGCCCGCGGCTCAGTCGGTCGCGCCCCTCGGCGGGTCCACGAGCAGGGCGACCCGGTCGCGGAGGTAGTCCTCGAGCGGCACGGCGGTCCCGGCGGTGGGGGACCAACGGACGACCGGTTCGCCGTCGACCACGGCGAGGACGCCGTCGGCGCCGACGAGCGAGTCGTCGAGCGGGACGGGTACCGCGCCGTGGTTGACCGTGTCGCCCGCGGCGAAGTGGCCCTTCGCCGCGGCGGCCCGGTACGCGCGACGCACCTCGGCGGAGACCGAGACGAACTGCTGACGACCCGGATCGGTCACCCGGGTGATCCGGCCGGTCGCCCAGACCCGACCCGCCGTCTCGGGGGAGGACCCGAGCAGCAGCGCACCGACGCGCCACACCCGTCCGAGGGAGCGGATCGTCGGCTCCCGCCGGATGCCGAGGACGGCGCGCGGCTCGACGTACTCGCCGAGGGCCTCGTCGCGGACGCCGGCTCCCCGGAGGCGGGCCGAGGCCTCGTCGAGGGCAGCGCGGGTGCGCTGCACCGCGTCCTGCACGACCCCGTCCGTCACGGTGCCCGAGCCTAGCCCGGCGCGTCACGCGGGGTCTCGCGGCCGGTGGAATGCGTCTGCTGCCCGTACGGTTGCACGGTCTCGGAACGAGGAGGGCCCATGGGCATCGTGCGGTGGTTGTTCGACGCGCAGCTCGTCATCGGTGACCAGACGGTGCTCTGGCGCGAGGTGATCGGCAACGTGTTCGGGTTGCTCAGCGCGCTCGGCGGGATGCGCCGCAAGGTCTGGGCCTGGCCGGTCGGGATCCTCGGGAACGCCCTGCTCTTCACGGTCTTCATGGGGGCGCTCTTCGACACCCCGAACCCGGTGAACCTGCTCGGCCAGGCCGGCCGACAGGTCATGTTCATCGCGGTCAGCGTCTACGGGTGGTATCGGTGGACGCACCGTGCGGACGAGGCGACGACCGTCGTGGAGCCGCGGTGGGCCTCCTGGTCGACCCGCGGTCTGCTGGTGCTGACGCTGGTGGGCGGCACCGCCGTGCTGACCCCGGTATTCCGCGCCCTCGGTTCGTACGAGCCGGTGTGGAGCGACGCATGGATCTTCGTCGGGTCCGTGCTGGCGACCTACGGCATGGCGAAGGGGTGGGTCGAGTTCTGGCTCGTCTGGGTCGCGGTCGACCTGGTCGGTGTGCCGCTGCTCTTCTCGGCCGGGTACTACGCGTCCGGTCTGATGTACGTGTTCTACGGAGTGTTCACCCTGACCGGGTTCTTCGTCTGGATGCAGCAGGGGCGGAAGCCCTCGGCTGCGCCGGTCACCGTCGGCTGACGCGCTCGACAGGTGTTGCCTGACCCCCGCACTGGGTGGGGACACCGTGGCACCGGTGCGATGGAATGTCGGGATGGCAGACATGCACGGCGGGCGCGTCGAGGACGACGCGTCATCGGCCGAGCGGATCGTGCGCGGCGCGATCCGGGCCTTCCGACTGCACCCGTTCCACGAGGTCGACGCCGGCACGGTCGCCGAGACGTGCGGCGTGGACCGCACCATCGTCGACCGGCTCTTCCCGACCTGGGACGGGCTGCTCCTGGTCGCGTACGACCGCTGGCTGCAGCTCCGCGGCTCCCGACGCTCGTCCGTGCCGCGGTGCACGATCGACCACGTGCGGATGACCCTCGCCGAGGACGTCGCCGACCCGGGCCTCGTCCGGCTGCTCGCCGGCGTGCTGCCCCTCGCCGCCTCGGAGCGTGACTTCGCCGGCTTCTTCCGCAAGCGGTTCGAGGAGTACGTCGAGGAGCTGACCGTCGGGCTGCAGCGTGACGTCGCCACCGGCGTCGAGACCATCGGCATCCCGGCGCACCAGGCGGCCACCCAGCTGCTCGCCGTCCACGAGGGGCTGCAGGTGCAGATGCTCGTCCGGCCGTACCTCGACGTGCTGGTCGAGTACGACCGCGCCGTGCGCACGCTCCGGCACGGGTGGCGTGAGCCCGAACCCGTGGCCTGGGACCTCGACGCGGCGCTCGTCCGCGGCTGAGCCCGCGGCGCTCGTCCGCAGCTGAGCCCGGTTCAGCGGGTCGCGCCCGCTTCAGCGGGTCCGGGGCCGGCCCTTCCGCCACCCGGCGATCTGCTTGAGGCTGACCTTCGACCCGTACTGCGCGACCGAGTGGCGGAACAGGTACTCGGCGAACGAGAGCAGCAGTGCGGCGACGGCGAACACCTCGACGATGCAGACGACCGACTCGACGACGGACAGCGACCCGACCGCGTTCCGGACCATCGCCGTGATCGGCGTGAAGGTCGGGAACCACGTGAAGAACGCCGCCACCGGTGACGAGGGCGTCGTCATCACGAAGAACGCCGCGTAGAGGGGGATGATCAGGGCGAAGATCGCGGCGGACTGCAGCGTCGAGGCGTCCTTGATCGAGGGCACGGCGGCACCCACGGCGACGAAGAGGCCGCAGGCGAGCAGCACCCCGCCGACGAGCAGCAGGGCCCCGACGACCATCCGCCACGGGTCCACCGTCAGACCGCCGAGCCGCGAGGCGACCAGGGGCAGTGCAGCCAGTGCCACCGCGAGTCCCGGCAGGACGACGACCCCGACCTGCACGAGCCCGACGAGCAGCATGGCGAGGACCTTGCCCCGGATCAGGTCGCCGGCCGTCACCGTGGTCAGGATCATCTCGGAGATGCGGTTCTCCTTCTCCTCGACCACCACCGTCACCATCCGGGTCGCGAGCAGGATCACGATCCCGAAGAACGCGAGCGGGAACAGCAGGGGCGGCACGATCGACAACCAGCCCGGCGCCACCCGGCCGTCCGCGTACGTGGTCAGGTCGGTGGACGGCGGTGCCCGGAGGAGCGCGACGGCTTCGTCGTCGCCCACCGAGTCCGCGACGCTCCGCTCGAGCACGCGTTCGGCGAGCGTCGAGTACCCGCCGTTCTCGAACAGTCCGCGGTCGGCGGCGTCCAGCCGGATCGACTGCGACGAGGGCTTCTCGGGGTACTCGACGAACAGTTCGAGCGTGCCCGCCCGGACTGCCGCCCGGTCGGCTGCCGGGTCGTCGGAGGGCGAGCCGCCCCACTCCGCGGCGATCCTGGCCGACACCAGACCGGAGTGGTCGACGTACCGGAACGGTGTCTTCGCCGCCGACGTGCTCGCCGAGATCGAGTCGGAGCCGGCCGCCTGTCCGATGCCGACGAGCACCGAGACCAGGACGACCACGATCGGCAGCGCGAGCGTGCCGATCCAGAACGCGGGCTTCTTGATCGCGCGCACGAACTCGAAGCGGACGACCGTCCCGAGCCGGCTCACGCGGCTGCCCCGCTCGCGGTGCCCGTGGTCGTCGTCGGGCCGTCCGCGGACCGGTCCTCACCGGCGTCGTGGCCGTAGACCTGGACGAAGATCTCGTCGAGCGGGATCCGTCGCATCTCGAACCCGGTGACGTGCACCCCGGCCGCGACGAGCGAGGCGAGGACGTCCGACCCGTCGACGGCCGCGTCCGCGGTGGGCACGAGGTGCGCGACGTGCCCCTCGTGCCGGGCCAGCTCGTACAGCGGGGAGCGGGGGACCGAGCCGGTGAGCTGCACCCGGGCGACGGCACCACCGAAGGCGTCCTGCACGTCGGGGATGCTGCCGTACGCGGCCGCCCGACCGTCCTTGAGCAGCAGGATCCGGTCGCAGAGCCGCTCGACCTCGTCCATGTGGTGCGTCACGAGGACCACGGTCGCGCCGTCCGCCTTCCGTTCGTCCACCAGGTCGAGCAGCAGCCGCCGGTTGACCGGGTCGAGGCCCTTCGTCGGTTCGTCGAGGATGAGCAGGCGCGGGCGGTCCATGATCGTGATCCCGAGCTGCACCTTCTGCTGCTGCCCGCCGGACAGCTTGTCGACCCGGAGCTTCGCGCGGTCCGCGAGCCCGACGCGCGCCAGGTACTCGGTGCTCCAGGCGGCGGCCTCCGAACGGCGCAACCCCCGCAGCGTGCCGAAGTAGGTCATGACGTCGAGCACGGACTCCTTGCGGTAGAGCCCGCGTTCCTCGGGCAGGTAGCCGATCCCTCCGGTCGCCGGACGGTAGGGCGCCCCGTCGATGTGCAGCGTGCCGGAGGTCGGCGTCGTGATGCCGAGGAGCGCCCGGATCGTGGTCGTCTTGCCGGAGCCGTTGCTGCCGAGCAGCCCGAACGTCTCGCCGGGGGCGACGTCGAACGACAGCCCGTCGACGACGTCCCGGTCGCCGAAGCGCATGACGAAGTCCCGCACGCTGATGGCCGCACCGCTCATGGTGCCGACCCTACCGACCGACACCGCGAGTTCAGCGCGCCCGTTCCTTCCCATAACGCCTGCGATGGGAAGCGAGAACGGGCGTACCTGGTCGAACGGCTCGATCAGGTACGCCCGTTCCGGCCGGGTACGCCCGGTTCCGCCAGGCACGCGGGGTGACCCCCTGACGGACTGGAGGCGCGGTGCCTGCCCGCACCGCGCCTCCAGACCGCCGACTGGTCGCCTCAGGAACGCAACCAGGCGGTCCCCACACCCGACAGTGCGCCGTCTGCCACCGGCGCGGAGGCGAGCAGCAGCTCGCCGGCGGGGAGTGCGTAGGGCTCGTCGCCGAACACCGTGACGCTCGTCCACCCGTTCGGCCGGCGGAACGCGAGCACGTCGTCGCGGCCGGTCTCCAGCCACTCGAGGTGCTCCTCGGACTGCAGCTGGCCACGCAGGCCCAGGGCCTTCCGGTACAGGTTCAGCGTCGAGTCGGGGTCGGCGTCCTCCGCCTCGACCGAGACCCGCGCGAACCACGCCGGCTGCGGCAGGTGCGAGCCGCCCTCGCCGAAGCCGAACGACGACCCCTGCCGCGTCCACGGGATCGGGACGCGGCAGCCGTCACGGCCGACGTCGACGCCCGGGTTCCGGAAGAACGCCGGGTCCTGGCGGTCGGCGTCCGGGATGTCGCCCACCTCGTGCAGCCCGAGCTCCTCGCCCTGGTACAGGTAGGCCGAACCGGGCAGCGCGAGCTCGAGGAGCGTCGCCGCCTGGGCGCGTCGGAGGCCGAGCGAACGGTCGAGCGCCGCCTGGTCGCCTCCGGCGAGCAGCCACGCCGACCCCTGCTTCTGCTCGTCGCCGTCGCGGGCGGGGAGTGCGTAGCGGGTGGCGTGCCGGACGACGTCGTGGTTCGAGAACACCCACGTGGTCGACGACCCGGACTGCTCGGCGAGGCCGAGGTTGAACTCGATGATCGTGCGGAACTGCTGCGCGTCGAAGTCGGCCTCGAGCAGGTCGAAGTTGAACGCCTGCCCGAGCCCCTCGGCACTCGCGTACCGGGCGCGGCGGTCCGCGGCGACCCACGCCTCGGCGACCGCGGTGCGGGCCGGGGTGTACTCGTCGAAGACCTTCCGCCACTCGGCGTAGATCTCGTGCACGTCGTCGCGGTCCCAGAGGATGTGCGACCCGTCCTTCGGTGCCGCCAGGACCTCGGCCCAGGTGGGCAGCTCGCCCGCGGGCAGGTCCTTCGCCAGGCCGTGCGCGACGTCGATGCGGAAGCCGTCGACCCCGCGGTCCGACCAGAAGCGCAGCGTGTGCAGGAAGTCGTCGCGCACCTCGCGGTTCGCCCAGTTCAGGTCGGGCTGCTCCTTCGCGAAGTTGTGCAGGTACCACTGGCCGTCGCCCACGGCGGTCCACGCCGGGCCGCCGAAGATCGACACCCAGTCGGCCGGCGCCTCGGACCCGTCGGGACCGGTGCCGTCACGGAAGACGTAGCGGTCGCGAGCCGGGCTGCCCTTCGGCGACGCCAGGGCCTCGCGGAACCACTCGTGCCGGTCGCTCGTGTGGTTCGGCACGATGTCGACGATCACGCGGATGCCGGCGCCGTGCAGGGCCTCGACCATGTCGTCGAAGTCGGCGAGGGTGCCGAGGCGCGGGTCGACGTCGCGGTAGTCGTCGACGTCGTAGCCGCCGTCGGCCAGTGCGGACGGGTAGAACGGGCTGAGCCAGACGGCCTCGATCCCGAGCGAGGCGAGGTACGGCACGCGCGAGGTCACACCGCGCAGGTCACCGACCCCGTCGCCGTCCGCGTCGGCGAACGAGCGCGGGTAGACCTGGTAGACGCTCGCCTGGCGCCACCAGGTCTCGGCGTCGGTGGATGCTGCGGGCTGGACGAGCGTGTCGGTCACGTCGGGCCTTTCGTTGGTCGTGCGGGTGGTGGTGGTGGTGGTGGTGGTGGTCGTGTCGTCGGAGACCGAGGCCGCAGCCGCGGCCTCGGTCGCGGTCGTCACTTGATCGCGCCCTGGGTCACACCGGCCATCACCCATCGCTGGGTGACCAGGTAGACGAGGATCGCCGGTGCCATGGCCATCAGGTACGAGGCGAACGACACGTTGTAGTTGTTGCTGAACTGCGTCTGGAACATCTGCTGCAGCACCGGCAGGGTCTGCAGCGCCGGGTCGGAGGTGATCAGCGACGGCATCACGAAGTCGTTCCAGGATGCGAGGAACGCGAAGATGCCGACGGTGGCGCTCATCGGTGCGAGGAGCGGGAACACCAGACGCCAGAACACCTGCCCCGTGCTCGCGCCGTCGATGCGTGCACTCTCCTCCAGCTCCGCCGGGATCGAGCGCAGGAACGCGGTGAAGAGCAGCACGCTGAAGGACAGTTGGAACATGACGTGCAGGATCGCGACGCCGAACGGGTTGTCCAGTCCGGCGAGACCGGTGAGCTTCACCTGCGACAGCGCGAGCACCGGGAACGGCAGGAACATCGCGGCGAGCAGGTAGAAGAACGACCAGCGGAAGAACCGGCGCTCCCAGTTCCGGGCGATGGCGTACGCGGTGAAGGACGCGAGCAGGATCGTGCCGACGACGGTGATCGCCGCGATGAGCACGGAGACGCCGAACGCCCGCGGGAAGTCCGTCAGCTCCCAGGCCTGCACGAAGCCGTCGACGCTGAACGGCGCGGGCAGCGAGAACGCGTTGCCGTCCACGGCCTGCGACGTCGTCTTGAACGCCATCGTCACGGTGACGTACAGCGGGACGAGGACCGACAGCGTGCAGAGCGCGAGGACGATCGTGACCGGCCAGTTGAAGCGCTCGCCGCGGCGTCCGGCGGTGCGGTCGGCGTCGACGGACCGGATGCTGCCGGTGGCCGTCGTGCCCGGGCGGAGGGGTGCTTGCATGGTCATCAGAGCGCTGCCTTCCCGCGGGTCGCCCGCAGCTGGATCACGGCGATGACCACGGCGATCACGAAGAAGATCGTCGCGTTCGCCATCTGGTACGCGTAGTCGCCGCCGCTGAAGCCCTTGAAGATCGACATCGCGACCGACGTGGTCGAGGTGCCCGGGCCACCGTCGGTCAGGCCGACGATGATGTCGTACGAGTTCAGGAAGTTCTTGAACCCGATCACCAGGTTGATGAGGATGTAGCCCGCCGTCAGCGGTGCCGTGATCGAGACCAGCTGCCGCCACGCGCTGGCGCCGTCGAGCGCCGCCGCCTCGTAGACCTCGCCGGGGATCGACAGGACGCCGGCGATGTAGATGAGGAGCGTCGACGGGATCGCCTGCCACGCGGTCACGAGGACGATCGCGACCCACGCCAGGTCCGGGTTCGCCAGGATGCTCTGCTCGAGCGGGGCGAAGCCGAGCGCGGACGCGAGCGCCGGCAGGCTGTTCGCGAAGAGGAACGAGAACACGTAGGCGATGACGATGCCGGAGATCACCATCGGCAGCACGAAGACCGCACGCAGCGCGATCTTGCCGCGGATCTTCGACGTCAGCGCGATCGCGAGCAGGAACGCGACCGCGTTCACCAGGAGCACGGTGACGAGCGAGAAGCCGATGGTGAACAGGTACGCCTGCAGGATCGCGGGGTCGGAGAACACCGCGACGTAGTTCGTCAGGCCGGTGAACCGGAACTCGCCGAAGCCGACGGAGTTCGTGAAGCTCAGCACGATGCCCATCACCGCGGGGAGCGTGATGGCGAGCGTGAAGAGCACGAGCGTGGGGACGAGGAACACGAGGAAGAGCGGGTCGACGCGCTTCCCGCGTCCGCGGCTGCCGGCCTGGAGGCGCGGTGCGGCTCCGCCCCGGCGGCGGCGGTCCGCCGTCGTGATCGATTCGGTGGTCGTGGTGGCCAAGGTCGTCTCCTTACGCGGCCGACCGGAGCGCGAGCCGCGCCCAGTCGCCGTCGAGGGTGCGGAGTTGCGGTTCGGGCGCACCGCCGAAGGCGATGGACTGCAGGTAGTTCGCCACCGGGATCTCGGCGGGGATGAGCTGCGAGGCGCCCAGGTAGAACGCGGCGCGGTCGTACGAGTCCTGCATGCCGCTGAGCGCGGGGTTCGACACCGGCGGGGAGTCCTTGCGGACGCCGAAGCCGTTGTTGTCGGCGTTGTACTGGTCGCTGATCGCCGGGCTCATCAGGAAGGACAGGAACTCGCGGGCGGCCTCCTGCTTCCGGGACGCCTCCGGGATCCACAGCCCGAGGTCGACGTTGACGCGCACCTTGTTGTCGGCGGGGTCGTCGGTCGCGGGGAACGGGAACGTGCCGAGGTCCATGTCGGGGTTCGTCTTCGCGATCTCGCCGAGCGCCCACGGGCCCTGCAGGTACATCGCGGCCTTCCCCTGCGCGAACGCCAGGTTGCCGTCGCCGTAGCCCCGACTGGCCGCACCCTCCTGGTGCCACTGCAGCAGGTCCACCATGCGTCCGACCGGAGCGGCGAAGTCCTTCTCGAACGACACCTTCGACCCCCTGCCGACCGAGGTGCCCTCGCTGTCGAGTGCCGCGAAGGTCGCCGGCACGTCGAGCATGCCGCCGACCGAGTAGTCGAACATGCCCTGGGCGATGGTCCAGTTGTCCTTGTAGGTGCCGTACATCGGGGTGATCCCGGCCGTGACGAGTCGCTTGCACACGTCGGTGAACGCGCTCCAGGTCGTCGGCACCTCGAGGCCCTGCTGGGCGAACAGCTGCTTGTCGTAGATGACGGACGCGGCGGTGACCGAGTACGGCAGGACGCTCGTCCGACCCGGGTAGTCCGCGGTCTGCTGCATCAGCGGCCACAGGTCGGGGTTGATCGTGTCCTTCTCGGGCAGGTCGGACAGGTCGGTCAGGGCCCCGTGCTCGACGAACGACACCATCGCGTAGTTGTAGTTCAGGCACCCGAGGTCCGGCGGCCGGTTCCGGACGAAGTTCGCGGACATGTTCGACGTCGAGTCGCGGACCACGCGGATCTTCGACTGGCTGTCGTGGAACTTCGCGATGACGTCGTCGAAGTACCCGATGACCTCGGGCTTCGACACGTAGAAGGTGATGGTCTCGGGTCGGCTGCTCGATCCTCCGAGCGGGGCGCACCCGGCGAGTGCCAGGCCCGCGCCGATACCGCCCGCACCGAGCAGGAACCCGCGGCGGGTGACCCCGGCCGCGCTCCTGGTGGTGGCGTGTGCTTGCACGTCGTCTCCGTCCGTCCGGACCCGGCGTCCCTGCCGTTCCGGCTCGCGTGCCGGCGTCGGTGTCGGCTCGCGAGAGTAAATCTACTCAGAAAATCTAATCGCGCAAGCAACTCTTCGGGCGGTAGGGTCGGCGCATGCCGCAACGCCGTGTGACCCCCCGCGCCACCAGCGCCGAGACGGTCCTGGCGTACGCCCTCGACCCGCTGTCCGGGGCCTTCACGGCGACCGAGGCGATCGAGGCGACGGGGCTGACCCGGTCGACCGTGCTCGCCGCGTGTGCGGAACTCGTCCGGCTCGGCTGGCTCCGCGACCTCGACGACGCCCGCGCGGCGGGGGAGTACCGGAAGGGCCGACCCGCGCGACGCTACGAGCTCGACGCCGACGCCGGCGTCGTCGTCGGTGTCGACGCGGGACAGCACCGCGTCACGGCGCTCGTCGCGGACCTCCGCGGCACGGTGCTCGCCCGGACCGAGGGCGCGCTCGGGGAGTCGGGACTCGACGTGCCCGTCCGACTCCGGGTGACGACCGAGACGATCGCGGCAGCGCTCGCCGTGGCCGACGTCGACCCGGCTCGCGTGCTCGTGACGGTCGTGGGCATCCCGGCCCCCGTGGACTCGCTCGGCGCCTCACCCCGCGACGGCGGGTTCTGGGACAGCATGAACCCGGGCTTCGCCGACGTGGTGCCCCACGGTGTCGTGGTCGTGGAGAACGACGCGAACGCTGCGGCGCTGGCCGAGCGACCCTCCTCCGGTGACGCGTCCTTCGCCGCGCTGCTCTCCGGGGAACGCTTCGGCGCCGGCCTGGTCGTCGACGGCGCACTGCTCCGCGGTGCCCGGGGCGGTGCGGGTGAGCTCCGGGTGCTCGACCTGGTCGAGGGGGTGTCCTCGTCGAACGGCATCGGTCGCACCGCCCGCGAGCTCGTCCGCGAGGCCCGCGCCGAGGGGCTCGTCGGGCCGGCGTCCCTGCTCGGCGGGGCCGAGGAGCCCGGGGCCGAGGCGGTGTTCGCCGCCGCAGCGCTGCTCGACCCGGTCGCGCTCGAGGTCGTCGACCGGCTCGGCGACCGGCTCGCCCGGGTGTGCGTCCTGCTCGCGAGCCTGCTCGACATCGACCGCGTGGTCGTCGCCGGGGCGATCGCCGATGCAGCAGCGCCGGTGATCGAGCGTGCACGCGAGCGCCTGGCGACCGGGGAGTACGACCCGACGCCCGAGGTCGTGGCCTCCCGCCTCGGCGGCGACGTCGTCGTGCTCGGAGCCGTCGCGCGTGCGCTCGACCTCGTGCACGCCGACCCACTGGCGTTCCCGCTGCCGGCGGAGACCTCCGCCCTCGCGACCTGACCGCTGACGCCGCGGCGTGTTCCGCGCCAGAATGGGCACGTGACGAACCGGGCCGTCCTCGTCCCCGTGGTCCTCGGCGTGCTCGCGGTGGTGCTCACCGGATGCGTCGCCGTCGGCCCGCAGGAGGGCGTCCTCACGCTGACGGGCAGCGACGCGGTCCCGCTCCCGGCGTGCGACCACGCAGCGCCCGTGCCGGTCGCCGCGCTCGCGTCCGACGACCTGCCGGCGTGCGAGCCCGTCGGTCAGGTGCTCGTCTTCCCCGACGGCGGTCAGCTGCAGTTGCCGGAGGAGTCGATCGGCGTCGGTTCGCAGGCGGGCTCGTCGGACGTCCGGTACTCGTACAGCGGTGTCGGGCGGTTCGGCGTCGTCGCAGCGCAGGCCGGTCCGGGTTGCGTCGACGTGCACGAGTGGGGCACTCCGGAGGCGCTGCGCCGGGTCCACGACGCGTTCGGCTCGCGCTGGATGTGCGACTGAGCGGCTCGAGGACGCGGCCCGTCCTCAGCGGGGGAGTGACGCCAGGACATCGGCGGCACGAGCGGCCTGCTCGCTGCTGACGTCGAGGTGCGTCACGAGCCGGACGCTCCTCGGGCCGAGCTGCATCACCCGGACGCCCTGGTCCGCGGCCGCGGCCACGAACGCCGCCGGGTCGGACACCTCGGCGAAGACGATGTTCGTGTCGACCGTCGTCGGGTCGACGTCGAGCGCCGCCGCGAGCACCCGCGCGTTCGCGTGGTCCTCCGCGAGCCGGTCGACGTGGTGCCGGAGCGCGTACCGACCGGCAGCGGCCAGGAACCCGGTCTGCCGCATGCCCCCGCCGTAGCGCTTCCGCCAGATCCGGGCCGCGTCGACGTGCTCCCGGGAGCCGACGAGCACCGAGCCGACCGGTGCTCCGAGGCCCTTCGACAGGCAGACCGACACGGTGTCGAAGCCGGCGGCGAGCTCGCGGAGCGGGACCCCGGACGCGACGTGCGCGTTCCACAGCCGGGCGCCGTCGAGGTGCACCGCGATGCCGTGCTCCCACGCGAAGGCCTGCACGGCGCGGACCTCGTCGACGGGCTGCACGGTCCCGCCGCCGAAGTTGTGCGTGTTCTCGATCGCGATCGCCGTCGTCGACACGCTGTACGCGCCGGCGTTCGGCTCCGCCACCTCGGCGACCGCCGCCGCGACGAGTCGCCCGCGCTCCGAGGGCCACGTGCGCGTCGTGATGCCGGAGAACACGGCCGCGGCGCCGAGCTCGGCGCGGACGACGTGTGCCCGGACGTCCGCCAGGAGCTCCTCGCCCGGTGCGACGTGCAGCCGCAGGCCGAGCTGGTTCGCCATCGAGCCGGTCGGGGTGAACAGCCCGGCCTCGTGCCCGAGCAGGTCCGCGACCTCGCGCTCCAGGGCGTTCGTCTCCGGGTCCTCACCGAAGACGTCGTCACCGACCTCGGCCTCGGCCATCGCCCGGCGCATCGCGGGCGTGGGCCGGGTCACGGTGTCGGAGCGCAGGTCGATCGGAGCGTCGGTCACCAGGCAACGCTAACCCGCCGTCCAGACCCCGGATCACCACCGCGGCTACCGTGAGCCGCATGCAGCCGCCAGCAGCCGGGAGCCTCCGGATCCTCCACCTGTCCGACACCCACCTGACCGGCGACGGAGCCCTGCACCAGGGGTCGGTCGACACGACGGCGGCCCTGGACGCGGTGCTCGCCCACGTCGACGGCGTCCCCGGTGTCGGCCTGGTCGTGGTCTCGGGGGACGTCTCCGAGGACGGCAGCCCCGAGTCGTACCGCACCGCTCGCGAGCGCATCGGCGCGTGGGCCGAGCGTCACGGGGCAGCGCTCGTGCTGGTGCCCGGGAACCACGACCTCCGCGAGGGGTTCCGCCAGGTCCTCGCGAACGGCCACGTCCTGGGCGAGGCTGGCACCCCGCTCGCGCACACGATGGAGTACACGCCGCCGTCCGTGCCGGTCTCCGGTCAGTCCGTCGTCGCGGGCTTCCGCGTGGTGACGGTCGACACGAGCGTCCCCGGGGCGGGCTACGGCGCGCTGGGCGACACCGCGCTCGAGCGACTCCGGACGGCGCTGGCCGGCGAGCCCGTGCCGCACGGCACGGTCGTCGTGCTCCACCACCCGCCGGTCCCCTCGCCGACGCTCCTGCACGAGGCCCTCCGCCTGCAGGACCCCGAGGACCTCGCGGAGGTCCTCGACGGCTCGGACGTCCGGGTGGTCCTCGGCGGGCACCAGCACCACCACGCCGTCGGCTCGCTCGCCGGCGTCCCGGTGCTCGTCGCGCCCGGCGTCGCCAACGACACGGACGTCGTCGGCCCGTACGACGAGGAGTCCGCCCACGTCGCCCACGGCGCACTGATCGTCGACGTCGGTGCCGACGGCTCCGTCTGGTCGACGCCGGTGCGCGTCCCGGACCCGGACCGCGACGCGCTCGCCTTCGCGCTCGACGCCGAGACCGTCACGCGGATCGCGGAGCAGGCGGGACCCGCCGCGCGCTGACCGCCGGACGGGAGGCGCGCTGCCGGCCCGCCCCGCGCCTCCCGTCCGCAGGCCGGTACCCCTCGCTCACGGACACCGTCCCGTCGGCGCGAGTACACCGGAGCCATGACCACGGAAGGAGTCAGCCATGCGCATCGGTAGTGCCGTGCAGTACGACCGGTACGGCGGGTTCGACGTCGTCGACCTCGTCCCGCAGGAACGTCCCGAACCCGGACCCGGCGAGATCGTCGTCGAGGTCGTCGCCGCAGGTCTCAACCACGTCGAGCGGTTCCTCCGCGAGGGGAAGCTGCGCGACCACATCGACCTCGAGTTCCCGGCGCACCAGGGCGTCGACTTCGCGGGCATCGTCCGCGCTCGTGGCGCCGAGGTCCGCGACCTCAAGGTCGGCGACGAGGTCATGGGACACGCCCCCGAGGGCGGCGCCCACGCGACCTGGGTCCGCGTGCCCCGCGGAGCCGTCGTGAAGAAGCCCGAGCACGTCGGGTGGGAGGTCGCGGGTGGGCTGTACCTGGCCGGCGCGACCGCTGCGACGATCGTGCGGAACCTGCGCCTCGGCCCCGAGGACACCGTGGTGATCTCGGCCGCAGCGGGCGGGGTCGGACACATCCAGTGCCAGCTGGCGCACGACGCCGGCGCCACCGTGATCGCCCTCGGGAGTCCGCGGAACCACGACTACCTGCGGCAGATCGGCACCCTGCCCGTCGCCTACGGTGACGGCGAGGAGGACCGCATCCGCGAGATCGCGGGCGGTCGGCCGATCACGGCGTTCATCGACAACCACGGCGGTGGCGGTGCGGCGGACCTGGCCTCGCGACTCGGTGTGCCCGCCGAGCGGCTGGTGACCTCCGAGCACCGGCGCGACGTCGAGATCCGGTTCCTGCGGGCCCCGGCCGACGACGAGGAGGCCCGCGACCTGCTGACCCTGCTGGCGAAGGCGGTGCAAGACCGCCGCGTGCAGGTGCTCATCTCGGGCTTCTACCCGTTCGAGTACATCGTCGACGCGTACGAGGACCTGGCCGAGATGCGCTCCCGCGGCAAGGTCGTGATCGGCATGCAGACCGTCGAGACCGGCGCTCGGCTCGACTGGTACCGCTCCGAGAAGGCCCGCGACCTGCGTGACCGGTACGCCGACGAGCGCGGGGCGGACACGGAGACGATGGCCGGCGGATCGGCGAGCCCCACGGCGTGAGCCGACCCCGGCACGATCGGGCCCGGTCTCCTGAGGGAGGCCGGGCCCGATCCGTGTCCGGCAGCCGTCGCGGCCGTCGGCCGGCCGTCGGTCAGCTCAGCACGTCCTTCGTCGCGAAGCGGCCGTACGCCAGCGCACCGAACACGGCGACGTAGCCGAGCTGCAGCAGCGCGTTCGACCCGAACGAGTCGAAGGAGATCGGGTCGCGGAGGAGGTCCCCGAACCCGAGCCAGAGGTGCGAGAACAGGAACGGGTGCAGCCAGTCGAGCTGCGGGAGCTGGTCGAGCACCTGCGAGACCCCGGCGAGCACGACCGTCGCGGCCATCGCCCCGACCGGCACCGTCGTCAGCGTCGAGGCGAACAGCCCGATCGCGGCCAGTCCGAGCATCGAGAGCGTGACGTACAGCGCCAGGAGCACGGCCCGGCCGGCGTAGGACCAGCCGCCGACCTGCGTCCCCGACAGCAGGGTGACCGGTCCGATCGGGAAGAGCAGCGCGCCGACCGCTGCTCCGACGAGCACCACGAGGAGCGTCGCCGCGAGACAGAACGCCACCGCGCCCGCGTACTTGACGAGGACGAACCGCAGCCGCCCGGTCGGCGCCACCAGCAGGTAGCGGATCGTGCCCTGGGACGCCTCGCCCGCGACGGTGTCGCCGGACACGACGCCGACGGTGAGCGGCAGGAACAGCGGGATCGAGACGGTGAGCGCGGTGAAGGCGACGAACAGGCCGTTGTTCGTGATGTCGCCGAGGAAGGCCGGGCCGCCCGAGCTGCGGTCGGTCGTCAGGCGGACGGCGATCGCGATGAGCACCGGCACCAGGGCGAGCGCACCGAGCATCGCCCAGGTCCGTCGACGGCGGAACACCAGGGCGAGTTCGGACCCGAGCAGGGCGAACGGCCGCGTCGGGCGGCGCACGGTGTCATGCTGCGACATCGAAGCCCTCCCCGGTGAGTGCGACGAACAGGTCCTCGAGCGTGCCGCCACCGACGGCGATGCCCCGCACGCGGACGTCGGCGCGGACGAGCGCCGCGGTGACGGTCTCGGGCTCGACGTCGGCGGGAAGGTCGGCGACCACGGCGTCCGGGCCGGCGTCCCGGCGGGGGACGAGCCCGATCCGGACGAGGACCGCCGAGGCCTCGCCGACGTCCGGCGTCCGCACGGTGACGGTCCGTCCGCCGGTGGACCGGAGCTCGTCGAGGGACCCCTGCGCCACGAGACGGCCGCTCCGCATCACCGCGGCGTGCGTGCAGACCTGCTCGATCTCCGCGAGCAGGTGGCTCGACACGAACACCGTCGTGCCGTCGTCGGCGAGGGATCGGATGAGGTTCCGGACCTCGCGCGTGCCCTGCGGGTCGAGGCCGTTCGTCGGCTCGTCGAGCACCAGCAGGTCGCGCGGCGCGAGCAGGGCGTCCGCCAGTCCCAGGCGCTGCTTCATGCCGAGCGAGTAGGCGTGCGCCTTCTTGTCCGCGGCGTGGGTGAGCCCCACGCGCTCCAGGGCGGCGGCGACGCGGTCCCGGCGGGTGCGCGGGTCCGAGCTGGGGTCGGCGGCGTCGAACCGCTGCAGGTTGGCCCGGCCGGACAGGTACGGGTACGCGGCCGGACCCTCGACGAGCGCGCCGACGCGGGGGAGGACCACCTGCAGGGCACCGGGCACCGGTCGGCCGAGCACCTCGATCGTGCCGCTCGTGGCGGACGACAGTCCGAGCAGCATGCGGATCGTGGTGGTCTTGCCGGAGCCGTTCGGCCCCAGGAAACCGAAGACCGATCCGCGGGGCACGGCGAGGTCGATCCCGTCGACCGCGCGCTGCTTCCGGAACACCTTGACGAGCGCCTCGGTCCGGACCGCGTACTGCGGCGCCGCGTCGCCCGGCTGCGGTGCTGGGTCACCGGACGGCCGTGCTGCGTCGTCCGGCTGCCGTGCTGCCGTCACTTCGCGGCGGCGACCAGCGCGGACACCGGCACGGCACCGGCGAGCACCCGACCGTCGTCCGTCAGGTAGACCGACACGAGCGAGGTCTGCAGCGCCCGACCGCCGTCGACCGGCTTCGTCAGCTGGTCGAGGAGCGCCGTGGCGTCCGTGTCCCGGGTCGTCCGAGCGGGGTCGCCGGCGGGCAGCTCGACCACGGTGTCCCAGCCGGATCCGGTCACGGTCGGCTCGACACCGCCCCGCTCGCCACCGTGTGCCCGACCGCCCTGCCCGGACTGCTGGGCGGCGGAGAGGTCCTTCGTCGTGACCTCGGCGCCGGCCGGCGGCGTGAAGTCGAACAGTCGTGCGTCGGGTGCGCCGTAGTCGAGGCTCGTGAACCCCACCTGGAACGCCGGGTCCTGCTGCCCGGCCGCCGTCACCGTGACCCGCAGCGGCAGGCCGGTCTGCTGGTCGACCGCGAGCCGCACGGTGCCGACCAGGGTGTCGTCGGACCTCGGCGTCAGGGTGACCTGCCACGCCTCGTGTCCGGCGACCCGGACCGTCGTCGGGGCGGACACCCGGGTGCTCGGGGTGATCGCCGCGACCGCGCGCTCGGCTGCCTGCGCCGGCGTGGTCGCGCCGGCCGTGGGGGCGTCGGAGCCGGCGGGGAGCGTCAGGTGCACGGCCTTCCGCGCCTTCGAGTCCCACGTCCACACGTCCGACCCGTTCCGCACGACGTCCTGTTCCGCCAGCTGCTGCGTGAGCTGGAAGCGCTGCTCGTCCTCGCCGCCGACGTACAGCCGCGCGGTGTGCGACGCGGTGAGCAGTCCGAGGACGTCGGACGCGTCGCCCTCGAGCGAGGACCCGCCGCTGCCGGAGGGGAGCTCGGGCAACCCGAGGTCGCTCGTCTGCGAGAGCGTGCCGGAGTACTGCGCGGTGCGCGAGGCCGTGATGCTCGCGAGCACGTCGGCCGCGGTCGGGTCCGAGCCGGCGACCGGTTCGGAGGCGGCGTTCGCGATGACGGGCGCGGCGATCGCTCCGGCGACGACGACCGGCGCGATCGCGGCGGGCAGCCAGGCTGACTTCTTCATCGGGTCCCCTTCGGTGGAGCGGTGGGTGCACGAGCGGCGTCACCGTGGAGCGTCGGGTGCGCGAGCACCGTACGTCGCGCACCCGACAGCGCGCTGGGGATCGACGGTCAGCGGCCGGTCGCCGCCGCGGTGTCGGCCCCCACCGGCTCCGAGCCGTCGTAGCCGCAGATCGCCGCGACCTTCTCGGCAGAGGCGCTGGACGGGTCGAACGTGTACCCGAGCCACTCCGTCGCCAGACGACGTGCGAGCTCGAGTCCGATCACGCGCTGCCCCAAGCAGAGCACCTGGGCGTCGTTCGACAGCACGGAGCGCTCGACGCTGAACGAGTCGTGCGCGGTGACCGCCCGGACGCCCGGCACCTTGTTCGCGCTGATCGCGACACCGAGTCCGGTCCCGCAGACCAGGATCGCCCGGTCCGCCTCGCCGTCGGCGACCATCCGCGCGGCGTCGACCGCGACGTGCGGGTACGCCGTGTGCCCGTCCGTGTCCACGCCCACGTCGACCACGCTCACCACGCGGTCGTCCGCCTCGAGGTCACGCTTGATGACCTCCTTGTAGTCGAAGCCCGCGTCGTCCGAGCCCACCACCAACCGGTACGTCATGCGTCCACTCCTTCGCGTCGTCGTGCACGGTCGGCGAGCACCTCGCCGATCCGCGTGAGGACCATCCCCATCGAGGTCGCGCCCGCGTCGGGCGTCCCCACGCTCTTCTCGGCCAGGGGCCGGGCACGCCCGACCTTCGGTCGGAGGTCCGCGGTGGCCGCGGCATGCGCGACCGCGACCCCGGCCGCCACCTGCCACGCCTCCGACAGGTCGGCGCCGTCGTCGACCCGGGACCGCAGCGCGTCGACGAACGGCAGCAGGGCGTCGAGCAGCGTCTTGTCGCCGCGGGACGCACCGCCCAGGTGCACGATCGAGTCCGCGAACGCCTGCGCCGCGGTGACGACCTCGGCCGCGCCGACCTCGTCGGCGTCGTCGCCGAGCGCGCGGCCGAAGGCCTCGAGAGCCGCACCCCACAGCACACCGGACGTGCCACCGGCCGACGCGGCCCACGCCTCACCGGCGCGGCCGAGGACGAAGGCGACCCCGGCCTCCCGGTCGGTCTGCTCGACCGCGCGACGGGCCGCACCGATCCCCTTCACCATGCCGCGACCGTGGTCGCCGTCCCCGGCGACCGCGTCGATGCGGCCGAGCGTCTCCTCCTGCTCGCGGAGCAGGACGTCCATCGCCGCGACGGCGACGCGTGCGGACTCGGCTGCCCGCCGGGAGGCGCCGGTCGCCTCCGGCACGACCGTCGCCTCCGCCGCGGCCTCGGCGACCGCGGTGGCCGGCACGAGCGCGGCGACCGGCGCGGCGACCTTGCGGTACGCCGGCGTGTAGGCGTCCGCGCGCCAGTACCGTTCGAGCTCGTCGTCGAGGAACTGCAGCGTCAGCGAGCACCCGCCCATGTCGAGGCTGGTGACGAGCTCCCCGACCTCGGGCTCGACGACCTCGAGGCCCGCGTCCTGCAGGAGGGGCAGTACCCGGCCCCACAGCAGGAAGAGCTCCTCGTACTTGGTGTCGCCCAGGCCGTTGAGGATCGGTGCGACCCGCGGCCCGGCACCCTCGGGGCGTTCGGCCAGCAGCCGGTCGACGAGCAGTGCGGCGAGCTCCCGGGCGGGCAGCACCGGGACGTCCCGGATGCCCGGTTCGCCGTGGATGCCGAGCCCGAGCCCGAGGTGGCGGTCGGGGACGGAGAAGAGCGGTTCGGTGGCGCCGGGCATGGTGCAGCCGGAGAACGCGACGCCGATCGTGCGGGTGGCGGTGTTCGCGGCGGCACCGACCCGCTCGACCTCGTCCAGGTCCGCACCGGCGGCGGCTGCGGCACCCATCGCCTTGAAGACCGAGAAGTCCCCGGCGATGCCCCGACGCTCCGCGACCTCGTCCGCACTGGCCACGTCGTCGGTGACCACGACGATGCGGGTGTCGATGCCCTCGGCGCGGAGTCGCTCGGCGGCGAGCCCGAAGTTCATCGTGTCGCCCGCGTAGTTGCCGAAGGACAGCACGACGCCGCGGCCCTGGTCGGCGGCCTTGGCGACCGAGTAGACCTGCGCCGCCGAGGGTGACGTGAAGACGTTGCCGACGACGGCACCGGTGGCGAAGCCCGGGCCGACGACACCGCAGAACGCGGGGTAGTGCCCGGAGCCGCCGCCGACGACGACGGCGACCTGCGGGTCGGCGCCCTCGGTCGGGAGGGCGACCACCCCGCCGTGCACGCCGCGGACCCGGTCGGCGTACAGGGCCAGCCAGCCGGCGAGCTGGTCGTCGGCGAAGTCCTCGGGGTCGTCGTGGATCGTGGTCATGAGAGTGCGTTCCTGTCGTGCGGTGGACCGGGGTCCGGGGTGGGTGGAGGGAGAGGTGACGTGTCTCAGCGGGCGCCGCGGTGCGGGCGCCCCTGGGGCACGTCGAGGAAGTGGATCATCACGAACGCGCAGGCGTAGAGGCCGACGAAGGTCCACGTGACCGCCTGGCCGCCGCCGCCGAGCGCGAAGACCGCCGCGACGACGCCGGTGCCGAGGAAGGCCGCGCCACCGGCGGCCGTCGTGTACATCGCCATCGCGGCGCCCTTGTGCTCCGGGGCGAGCGCCGGCATGATCGCGCCCATCGGGACGAAGCCCGCGAGCAGGCAGCCGAAGACGCAGCCGGCGACGACCGAGAGCACGTAGCCCCAGTCGGACCCGGCGGGCACGAGCTGCGGGACGTACCACCAGGCGACGAGCCCGGTCGCGGAGCCGACGATGCCGAACCACTTCACGGTGCGCTGCCAGCCGATGCGGTCGCCGACCCAGCCGAACAGGGCGTTGACCAGGATGTTCGTCGCGTACACGCAGACCGTCATGAGCAGCCACCGGCTCTGTCCCCAGCCGCGGTCGTTCGCGATGATCGCGGGGAGCACGACGAACATGCCGAACTCGGGAGCGGTGTTGATCAGGCGGACGAGGAAGCCCATCAGGACCTTCGGTCGCGTCGCGGTGAGCCGGATGCCGCTCGTCAGGACCCGCCAGGCGCTCTCGCCGGCCGGCGCGATCCGCGAGAAGCCGTTGGGCAGGCGGACGCCGAACAGCATGATCAGGAACCCGGCGACCACCAGGCCGATCGACGCGATCATCGCGCCCGTCTCGCCCACCGCGCCGCCGCCGAACACGGGGATCGCCCCGATGGCGAACAGCGACCCGAGGGTCGGCAGACCGCCCGTGAACGCGACGTAGAACCAGCCGACCGCTGCGCCGTTGCGCTCGACCGGCGTGGTGATGTTCACCCACACCAGGAAGGCGAAGGCGAAGAGCGGGTAGCCGAACCCGCGCAGGGCGTAGGCCACGGCGGCGAAGGGGACGCTCTCCACGTCGAGCGCCAGCAGGAACAGCACCTCGAAGACGACCCAGACGGCGAATCCGAGGATCATCACCCGGCGTGGGCCGACGAGGTCGGACAGGGCTCCGGAGACGTAGCTGCCGATGAGTGCGGCGAGGCTGTAGCAGGTCACGATCGTGGCGACGGTGGCCTCGGGGCTGCCGAGGACCGCGACCATGTGCGGCGTGATGAAGTTCGACTCGACACCGTTGCCGGTCATGAAGACCAGCACGGCGACGAAGCCGAGGGCGAGCGGACGGGGGATGCCCATCCGGTCGAGCCGACCCTCGGGGCGGGTGGTGGTGGTCGTGGGCGCAGTGGTGGTGCGCGCGGTCGTCGTCGACATCGCGGGACTCCTCGGCGCTCAGGCCCGCGCGGCGGGCGTGGTCGGGACGGACGTGGTGGGCGCCGACAGCGACGGGACGATCGACACCTTGACGGACGCGCCCGCCGAGTCGCCGACCAGGTCGAGCGCCTGCTGGAAGTCCTCGAGCGGGAACTGGTGCGTGCAGATGTCGTCCATCGGCAGCGTGCCCGACTCGAGCAGCTTGATCGCGGCCGGCCAGGTGTGCGGGCCGAGGTGGGCACCGCGCACGTCGAGCTCCTTGTCGTCGGAGATGATCGACCAGTCGACCGAGACGGCGTCCTTGAACACCGAGTACTCGACGAAGGTGCCGAGCTTGCGGAGCAGGTTCAGCCCCTGCGGCACGGCTGAGGGGTGGCCGGTCGCCTCGATGTAGACGTCGGCGCCGTAGCCGTCGGTGAGCTCCTTCACCCGAGCGACGGCGTCCTCGTGTGCGATGTTGATCGTGAGGTCGGCACCGACCCTGCGGGCGAGCGCGAGCTTGTCGTCGACGACGTCGAGCGCGATGATCCGCAGCGGGTTCTTCTGGCGGGCACCGGCGATGGCGGACAGGCCGATCGGGCCGGCGCCGGCGATCACCACGGTGTCGCCGAACCGGATGTCGCCGCGCTCGACGGCGTGGAAGGCGCAGGACAGCGGCTCGGCGAACGCGGCGACCTGGCCGGGCAGCGAGCGGTCGACCGGGTGCGTCAGGGCCTTCGACGGCACGAGCACGTACTCGGCCATGGCGCCGTCGAAGCCCTTGAAGCCGAACATGTCGTGGACGTTGCACATCCAGTAGGCACCCTCGAGGCAGTACCGGCACTCCCAGCAGGGCACGATCTGCTCGCAGGCGATCCGGTCGCCGAGGGACACCCCGCGCTTCGCGAGCGCGACGTCGTCACCCGCGACGATCGTCCCGACGAACTCGTGACCGGGGATGCGGTCCCGCTCGGCCCACGCGGGGCGGTTCTCGTCGCCCCAGAACTTCGCGGCGCCGTGGTAGCACTTCAGGTCGCTCGCGCAGATGCCGACGGCGTCCGTGCGGAGCAGGAGCTCGCCCGGTCCGGGCTGCGGGACCGGGCGTTCCTCGAGTCGGTAGTCGCCGGGGCCGTGGACCACGACGGCACGCATCGTGGTCGGGATCTGGCGGTGCGCGTCGCCCTGCGCCGGGGTCTCGGTCGTCGTCGTCGACATGTGCTGGTCCTCCGTTGGTCAGCCGGGCGGTGCGCCCGTTCCGATGGTTCGGCGACGACTGTACACGGTCGGGAACAGATGTCCAGAACACAATTTCTGGTACGGTTCCCTCTCGACCACCGCGCATCGCAAGGGAGCGACCATGACCACCGCCGACACCGACCGCACCGCCGACACCGCCGACACCGACCGCACCGCCGACACCGACCGCACCGCCGACACCGACCTCGCCGCGGAAACCGACCTCGCCGCCGCGCTCCGACCGGGCCCCGGTGCCGTCGACCTGACCAACGACCTGACGGGCCGGACCGCCGTCGTCACGGGCGGCGCGTCCGGCATCGGCAACGCGATCGCGCACGCCTTCGCCGCGCGCGGTGCCCGGGTCGCCATCGTCGACGTCAGGGCCGACCCCTCCGCCGAGGCTGCCGCCGAGCTGCCCGCCGTCACCACCGGCGCGCACCTCGGGCTCGCGTGCGACGTCACCGACGACGGCTCCGTCGCCGCTGCGGTCCAGCAGGTCGTCGACGCCGCGGGCTCGATCGAGGTGCTCGTCAACTGCGCCGGCATCGTCGCGCTCGACGCCGCCGAGGACCTCGACGCCGGGGCCTGGGCGCGCACGCTCGACGTCAACCTGACCGGGACGTTCCGGCTGGCGCAGGCCGTCGGGCGGCACATGCTCGCCGCGGGCGGCGGCCGGATCGTGAACATCGCGTCGCAGGCCGCCCACGTCGGCCTCGACCGGCACGCTGCCTACTGCGCGTCGAAGGCCGGCGTCCTCGGGCTGACCCGGGTGCTCGCGCTCGAGTGGGGCGGACGCGGGGTCACGGTCAACACGGTCTCGCCGACCGTCGTGCTCACCGACCTCGGTCGGGCGGCCTGGGGGAACGAGGCTGGCCTCCGGCACCAGGACGAGATCCCGACCGGGCGGTTCGCGACCCCCGCCGAGATCGCCGCCGCGGTGCTGTTCCTTGCGAGCGACGGTGCCGCGATGGTGAACGGCGCGGACCTCCGCGTGGACGGCGGGTTCACGATCCGGTGACCCTCGGTCGGACTACGATCCGAGTGTCCGACCGATCCGAAGGGTCCCGCAGCATGTCCTCCGAGAGCACCACCGGCGCCGAGGGGTCGCGGGCCCGCTTCCCGCTCGACACCGTCTACCAGGCGGCGCGGATGTACTACCTCGAGGACGCCACCCAGGTCGAGATCGCCTCACGCCTCGGGGTCTCCCGCCCCACGGTGAGCCGCCTCGTCGCCGAGGCCCGTCGTGCCGGCCTCGTCCGCATCGACGTCGTGGACCCCTTCCAGGACGAGACCGTCGCGCTCGCCGAACGGCTGCAGGTCGTGCTCGGCCTCGGCGCCGTGCACCTCGCCGCCGTGACGCACCAGACGACGCTCGGCGCCGACCTCGCCGCCCCCATCGCGACCGCGGTCGAGGGGATGGGACTCACCCCTGGTGACGCGGTCCTGGTGTCCTCGGGGCGGACGGTCTACGACGTCGCGCAGACGGGGATGCCGCCGCTCGCGGGCGTGCAGCTCGTCCCCACCGTCGGTGGGCAGGCGGACCCGATGCCGTGGTTCCAGACGAACGAGATCACCCGCACCGCAGCGGAGCACTCCGGTGCGATCCCGGCGTTCCTGTTCGCGCAGGCCCTGCCGTCGGCCGCGATGCGGGCGTCGCTCGACGAGGACCCCGCCTTCCAGCACGTCGTCGGGCTCTGGGGGCGCGCGAAGGGGGCGATCCTCGGTGTCGGTGCGCCGACCGCGACGCGCGACGCACTCGCGCGGGGGATCCCGGTCGAGGACGCCGTCTTCGACCAGGCCGCCGGTGACGTCTGCCTGAACTTCTTCGCCGCCGACGGGTCGCCGATCGAGTTCCCCGGCAGCGAGCGCATGGTCCGGACTTCGCGTGCGGTCCTCGCGGGCGTCCCGCACGCGGTCGGCGTCGCCGTCGGGGCGGCGAAGGTACCGAGCATCATCGGCGCCGTCCGCGCGGGCATGATCAACGAGCTCGTGACGGACGCCGCGACCGCGCGCGCCCTGCTCGACGCGCTCGCCTGAGCCGCGACGCGACCACGGACGGACGGACGGGAGGCGCGGTGCGGGCCGGCACCGCGCCTCCCGTCCGTCACTCCGTGCGGTCGGCGGTCCGGCGCACGTCCCACAGGTGGTGCACCGGGTCGTGCGCGGAGTAGGTCGCGAGGGTCGCGACCGTGAAGACGCTGCCGTCCGACCGGCGACCGGTCCGCCCGAGGGCGTCGTCGGGGACCGCTGCGAAGGCGGCCGCGGCGGCGCGCGCCGCGTCGGTGAGCTCCCGGGAGACGACCGCCGGGTCCTGCTCGTCGTAGCGGTCCTGGACGGCGGTGGCGTCCTGGTCCCAGTTCGGGAAGGCCGGGTCGTCCTCGGCGAGGACGAGCTGGAGGCGCTCCGTCATCTTCCGGTGGACGTCGCGGACGTGCGCGCCGTACTCGAGCGGCGACCACGTGTGGTCGTCGGGGCGCTGCCGCACGTCGTCGCGGGCGAGCTGCTCCGGCCAGGCGGCGGCGTTGTCGGTGAGCACCGCCGGGACGTCACGGAACGCCAGGGCCGCGCCGTCGAATCCGCAGTCGGGGCAGGCTCTGCCGATCACCCAGGTCCAGTCCTTCGTGTCCGCTTCGATCGCCACGGGGCCGACGTTACCGCCTCGTGACCTCGCGGCACATCGGCACCGGCGAGCGGAAGCGCGGTGACCCCCGTCCGGGTGACACGCCGGTACCTGTGAATCCCCGACCAGTGACATGTCGGTCGGTCGGTACCGTAGCTGGCTGTTCCGGGCCGGTACCGATCGGCCCGCCCCACCACGAGGAGATCGCGTATGGGTTCCGACCCCAGCAGTACCACCACCCCACCGCCCCGACGTCTGCGGGTCAGCGACGTCACGGTGGTCGACAAGAGCATGATGCGCCGGGCCGTCAGCGGCATGGTCGTCGGCAACACGATGGAGTGGTACGACGTCGGGGTCTACGGCTACCTGGCGGTGACGATGGGCAAGGTGTTCCTGCCCACGGCCGAGCCGTCGGTGCAGATCCTCTTCAGCCTCGGGGTGTTCGCGGCCACCTACGTCGCGCGGCCCCTCGGCGGGATCGTGTTCGGGCGGCTGGGGGACCGGCTGGGTCGGCAGAAGGTGCTCGCCACGACGCTGGTCCTGATGGCGTCGTCGACCTTCCTCATCGGGGTGCTGCCGGCGTGGTCGACCATCGGTGCGGTCGCTCCGGTCGTGCTCGTCGTGCTGAAGCTCGCACAGGGCTTCTCGACCGGTGGTGAGTACGCCGGCGCCACCACGTTCGTCACCGAGTACGCACCCGACCGCCGACGCGGCTTCTTCGCGAGCATCCTCGACTTCGGCAGCTACATGGGCTTCGCGCTCGGCGCCACCGTGGTGACCGTGCTGCAGGTGACGCTGGGCGACGAGAGGATGACCGCCTGGGGCTGGCGCCTGCCGTTCCTGCTCGCCGGTGTGATCGGCGTCGTCGCGATCTGGTTCCGCCTGCGCATCGAGGAGTCCCCGGTCTTCCAGGCGACCCAGGCCGCGCAGGAGGCCGCTGCGTCGGACCGCGAGGCAGCCGAGGGCGGTCGCCCCGCCAACGTGCTCGTCATGGTGCGGGACCACTGGCGCCCGATCGTCATCGCGATCATGCTCGTCGGCGCCTCGAACACGGTCGGCTACGCGCTGACCTCGTACATGCCGACGTACCTCACCGACTCGCTCGGCTACTCCGCGATCGACGGCACGCTCCTCACCATCCCCGTCCTCGTGCTCCTCGCCGTGATGCTGCCCGTCGCCGGTCGGCTGTCGGACCGCATCGGGCGCCGCACCGTGATGTGGATCGGCGCCGGCACCACGGTCGTGCTCGCCGTCCCCGCGTTCCTGCTCATCGGTCACGGTGCGCAGTGGTCGACGCTCGCCGGTCTCGGGCTGCTGGCGCTGATGACCGCGCTGTGGGTGTCGAACCAGGCGGCGTCGCTGCCCGCGCTCTTCCCGACGTCGACCCGCTACGGCGGCATGGGCTTCGCGTACAACATCGCCATCGCGGTGTTCGGCGGGACGACACCGCTGATCGTGCAGGCACTCCTGACCGCCACCGGGGACCAGCTCGCGCCCGCGTACTTCCTCGTGGCGATGAGCATCGTCGGGGCGATCGGCGTGTTCTGCATGCGGGAGTCGTCGCAGCGGCCGCTCCCGGGGTCGATGCCCGCGGTGGAGTCCGAGGACGAGGCGCGCGAGCTCGTGCTCACGCAGGACACGAACCCGAACCTCGACCTGGGGGACCTGCCGTTCGCGGCGCAGGACCGGGCGGACGCCGTCCGGCGCTGAGGGCGACCGGCTCGCTCGGGTGACCGGCACACGGACAGCGACGTCGCACGTGTCGATCGACGCGTGCGACGTCGCTGTCCGTCCGGGCACGCGCCCGGCGTCGGTCAGTCGTGTCGGTGCTCGTGCGAGGGGTCGAGCGCCGGCCACACCGGGAACGGGTCCGCCCACCGTCGCCAGACGTCCGGTCCGGCGAGCAGCTCGTCCGGCGTGAGCAGGGCGCCGTCGAGGGCCCGCTCGATCGCGTGCACGTCGAGGCGCTCGCCGACGAACCAGATCGCCTGACCGACGGGTGCGTCCTCGTCCCAGGACGGGTTCGCCGTGGGGTCGAGCGCGAGCATCGCCCCGAAGCTCGACCACGACCCGACGTGGTCCGGGCGGGACGCCAGGCGGAAGAAGCCCTTCGAGCGCAGCACACGGCCGTTCGCCCCCGCGGCGAGGTCGTGTGCGATGACGTCGGCGAGTCGGCCCGGGTGGAACGGCAGGGGTTCGCGGTACCGCATCGACACCAGGTCGTCCCGCGGACCGCGGCCGGTGTCGGCCCGGTCCGCGTCGGTCGAGAGCGCGCGCATCCATCCGGCGCCGGACACCAGCAGCCGCGCCGCGCCGCCGTTCGACGCCGGGAGGTCGAGCGGGCTGCGCAGGGTGGGCGCCGCGACGATCACCGCGTGCGGCGCCATGCGGTGGAGCAGTGCCACGAGCGCACGACGCCGTCGACCGGACAGCGGCTCGATGCGGTCGAGTGCGATCACCGTGGCGTACTCGACGACGGAGACCACCCGCTCGGCCGCCACGAAGGCGTCGTCCACGTCCGACCAGAGCAGGTGGGCGACGTCGTCCGCACGGAGCACGGCGACGACGTGGCGCAGGACCCGGTCGTCCCCGGTCTCCGAGCGTGCGGCGTTCGCGAGCATCATGCCGACCGCGCGGACGTCGACCTCGGGCGCGAGCGTCACGACCAGGTCGTGGTCGGCGTCGGGCCCGCACACCCGGTCGAGCTGGTCGCGGCGCGCGGCGATGCCCCGGGCTGCGGCGAGGGCGTTGCCGGCGACGTGCATGCGGTGGCCGCTGCTGATCCGTGCGGCGGTGCGGACGGCGTCGGCATCGTGCAGGGCGGTGACGAGGGTGGTTGCTGCGGGGCGCATGTCGAGTACCCTACATGACAACCGTTCTCAACAAGGAGTCGGTGCAGGAAGGAGCCCCGTGAAGGTCCGCAACTCGCTCAAGGCGCTGAAGAAGATCCCCGGTTCGCAGATCGTGCGTCGCCGTGGACGCGTGTACGTCATCAACAAGCGTGACCCCCGCTGGAAGGCCCGCCAGGGGTAGGTCACCGGCCGTCCGTAGGGTGGGATCATGCGACTCCTGCTCATCCGGCACGGCCAGACCCCCGCGAACGTGGACGGCGTGCTCGACGCCGAGGCACCCGGCCCCGGGCTCACCGAGCTCGGGCAGCAGCAGGCGGACGCGCTGCCGGCGGCCTTGGCCGACCGCGGCATCGAGCGGCTCTTCGTCTCGTCGATGGTCCGGACGCAGCTCACCGCGGCGCCGCTCGCCGCCGCACTCGGGATCGAACCCGTCGTGCTCCCCGGACTGCGCGAGATCGAGGCGGGGGACCTGCAGGGCAAGCGCGACCGGACCTCGGTGCAGCTGTACATCTCGACCGTGCACGGCTGGTCGGCGGGCGACCGCGCGAGCCGGATGCCCGGTGGCGAGAGCGGCGACGACTTCTTCGCGCGCTACGACGTCGCCGTGCGGGAGATCCTCGCGTCGGGGGTCGAGGTCGCTGCCGCGTTCAGCCACGGCGCGGCGATCCGGACGTGGGCCAGTGCGGTCGCGCAGAACACCCCCGACGAGTTCGGCACGAAGCGGCACCTCGAGAACACCGGCATCGTCGAGGTCGAGGGGTCATTCGACGACGGGTGGCGCCTGGTCGACTGGGAGGGCGAGCCCGTCGGGGGCGAGGACCTGATCGACCGGACGGCGCAGGACCCGACCGGCGACGCGTTCTGACCCGCCGACACGACGGACGGACGGGAGGCGGGGGGGGGGGGGGGCGCCCCCCCCCCCCCCCCCCCCCCACCCCCCCCCCCCCCCCGGGCCCCCCCCCCCCCCCCCGGGGGGGGGGGGGGGGCGCGCCCCCCCCCCCCCCCCCGGGCCTCCAGTCCGTCCGGTGCGCGCCCCC
>NZ_JBEPMD010000011.1:0-109647 GCF_040545555.1 Curtobacterium oceanosedimentum | reverse complement strand
CGCCGGGGCGCCCGGACTGGCCGCGGGGGGGGGGGTGGGGGCCGTGCGGCGCCCGGGGGTGCGGGGGGGGGGGGGGGGCCCCCGGGGGCCCCCCCCCCCCCCCCCGGGGGGGGGGGGGCCCCACGACCGGCGTCGGGTCGACCCCGGCTCAGGTCAGCGCGATGCCCCACGGCTGATCATGACTCAGAACACACATTCGCCATCTCAGCCTCATCCGTCGAGTCCTCGCTCCGAATCGACTCGACTTCGCTCGACGTGCTCGCGGATCCGTCGTCGGCCGGTCCGGCATCGGACTCGGACTGGGACTGGGATGAGATCACGGCACAGGTCGGCCTGTCCGAGGTGAGCGACGGGGATACTCCTTCTGCTTCCGAGTAAGCGGCAAGCCAGGACGCTGCGTGGTTGCGGCGTAGGCGCTGGGCTGTCGCCAGGGCTGTCCCGAGGATGAACACGCCAAGCGCCGGAATCCCGAGGGCCAGGTAGAAGGAGGTCGATGCATCGAGCGCTACGGCAGGATCCTGTGATGCCAAGGCTGAGAGGAACGCCGCGACGATGGTCGCGAGGACGGCGAAGATGGCGACAGTCGTCGTCATCATCGTCATCACGAGTTCGGGTCCCATCGCAGAACGTTCACGGAGCTCGCTGAGGACCTTCTGCCGGAGCTCACGGGCGGCCCTCGTGTCTCGGATGTACCGATCGACGTCCCGTTGCGTGGGTACACCACCATTGCCCCGCTGAGGCATGTAGGACTTCCAGGCTGCAGCTTCGGGGGGCGTGGCCCGGCGGACCCCGGACAGGAGTTCGATACTCATCTTGAGCATCTATCGCCACCTCTCGGTGGCCCGTTAGCGGCAAGGCCGTCTTGGCGGATGTTCTGCGTCGGGTGAACGCGCTGATGCGGCACGGTGCCGCACCTCGGCCCTACACGAGCCCGCGCTCCGGTACCCGTCACCGCCCCGGCACCATCGCGCGCCTGATTCGCTGAGCGCCTCCTCCCCTTCCACCGCCGGGCACTTCGTCGGCCCGTCGTCCGCACACCGCATCGAGGTGCGGTGTGCGGACGCCCGGCATCGGGTCGACCCCGGCTCAGGTCAGCGCGAGGAGCGTGTTCACCTGCTCGTTCACGCCGGTCAGCGACGAGACGGGCTTGCCGTTCGCGTAGATGCCGTCGAATGCCGGCTGCACGAGCGCCTGCACGTCGGCCGGGTTCCGGGTGACGGGGAACAGGAACGTCGTGCCGTCCGCCACCTGCTCGGTGAACGCGGAGACGTCGAGCCCGCGCTCCCGGAACGCGGCGACCGCGGCGTCGGTGCCCGACCGGCGGGCCGGGAAGACGATGCCTGCGCGGCCGACGATCTCCTGCGCCGCGGCGCTGCCGAGGAACGCCACCCACTTCGCTGCGGCCTCGGGGTTCCTGGCCTGCTTGGTGATCGAGTCACCCAGGCCGTTGAACATCGACGCGCGGTGCCCGATCGGCCCCTTCGGTGTCGGTGCGATGGCGACGTCGACGCCCTGCAGGTTGGCGTAGGCGCCGATCATCCACGACCCGTTGAACGACAGCGCGACCTTCTTCGACCCGAGCTGCACGTCCGGACCGGTCGTCGTGGAGAACACCCCGTACTTCGGCATGTAGCCCTTCTCGGCGAGCCCGAAGTACCAGGAGATCGTCTTCTGGAACGCGGGGTCGTCGTAGCGGAACGCGTCTCCCCAGGGGTTCCTGTTCGTGTAGAACCAATCGATCGAGCCGGTGAACGGTGACCACTGCGTCTGCCCGAACCCGTCGCCACCGCTGCCGTTGGCGCTGATGCCGTAGACCGCCACGTCCGACTTGTCGAACCCGGGCTCGTCGCCGCGGCGCCCCTTGCCGTCGATCGTCAGGTGCGCGACCGCTTTCTCGAAGGTCCCGCCGTCGTCCGGGTTCCACTCGAGGGCGGCGAGGTCCTCGGCGGTGTAGCCGGCCTTCGCGATCACGTTGCGGTCGTAGAACATCGCGACCGTGTCCCAGTCCTTCGGTGACCCGTAGCGGTGCCCGTCGCGGCCTTTCCAGAGCTGCGCGAGGCCGGACTGGTAGTCGTCGTCGCGGATCGCGCTCGTCGCCTCGAGCTCGTCCAGCTCGTAGAGCACGTCGAGGTCGGCGAACTGCGGGAACTTCGACAGGTGGTCGGTGAAGACGTCGGGCGCGGTCCCGGCGATGAACCCGGCGGTGAGCTTCGTCCAGTAGTCGCTCCACCCGAGCTGGGTGATCCTGATCCGGATGTCCGGGTTCTGCTGCTCGAAGGCCTTCGCGACGGCCTGGTAGGCGGGGAGCTGGTTCGCGTCCCACAGCCAGTAGGACACCGTGCCGGTCGCGCCGCTGCGCGGGTTCGGGTTGCTCGGTGACGAGCAGGCGGCGAGGGCGCCGAGCGCCAGGGCCGAGGCACCGCCGGCGAACAGTGCGCGTCGGGAGATGGAGTGCGTCATGTGCTGGGGTTCCCTACTTGATCCCGGAGAAGCCGATGGAGTTGACGATGCGCTTGGCGAAGACGCCGAACAGCACGATCATCGGGAGCGCGGCGACCAGGGTCGCCGCCATGAGGCCCGCCCAGTCGGTGCCGGACTGCGGGGTCTGCGACTTGAAGACGCCCAGCGCGACCGTGAGCACCCGGGAGCTGTCCGTGTACGACACCATGAGCGGCCAGAAGTAGTCGTTCCACGCGGTGATGTAGGTGAGGACCGCCAGCGTCGCGATCGGCGCCGAGGCCATCGGCAGGACGAGCCGGAAGAACACCCGGACCTTCCCGGCGCCGTCGATGAGCGCGGCCTCCTCGACCTCGCGGGAGATGCCGAGGAAGAACTGCCGCAGGAAGAACACCGCGAAGGGGGTCATCAGCATCGAGGGCAGCGCGATCCCGAGCAGGGTGTCGACCAGACCGAGTGACTTGATCAGGGTGAAGTTCGGCAGGAGCGTGAAGATCGTGGGGACCATGAGCCCGGCGAGGAACACCCCGAAGACCTTGTCGCGTCCGGGCCACCGCAGCCGGGCGAAGGCGTAGGCGGCTCCGGCGGAGAAGAACACCTGTCCGACCGTGATCATCGTCGCGGTGACGACCGAGTTGAGCAGGTACTGCCAGAAGTTGATCGCCGCGCCGGAGCCGCCCTGCGCCAGGGCCTCCTCGGTGGACTGCAGGCCGAACACCCGCTCGAACCCGCCCAGGCTGAAGCCGGTCGGGAGCAGTGAGGTCGGGTCGGCGGAGATCGCCCCGTTCGACGACAGCGCCGTGCGGAGGATCCAGTAGAAGGGGAACAGGGTCACGGCGATCACGGCGATCATCGCGGTCCAGGCGAGCACCCGTCCGACCGAGGGCTTCGGGCGCGGGGGCTTCGCGCCGCGTGTGGTGAGGGCGCGCGTGGTGGTGGGTTCGACCACCGGGGGCAGGGTGCTGGTCATCGTCGACTCGCTTCCGGTTGCTTCGGTGGCCGTCAGTCCAGGTCGCTCTCGCCGGAACGCGAGAGTCGGTACTGGACGATCGTGATGATGCTCAGGACGACGAGGAGTGCCACCGAGACGGCGGACGCGTACCCGAACTGGAACCGGCCGAAGGCCAGGTTGTAGATGTAGTTCTGCACGACGTTCGTCGCGTTGGCGGGCCCGCCCTGGGTGGTGATCGCCACCGTGTCGAACACCTGGAACGACCCGATGATCGTGATGATCAGGACGAGCGACAGGATCGGGCGGAGCAGGGGCACCGTGATGCGCCAGAACATCTTCCACTCGCTCGCCCCGTCGATGCGGCCCGCCTCGTAGACGCTCTCGGGCAGTGCCTGCAGGCCGGCGAAGATGAGGAGCGCGGTGTAGCCGACGTTCCGCCAGACGTTGATGAAGGCGATGGTCGGGATGCCCCAGACGTCGCTCTGCAGGAACGGGATGCGACCGACGCCGATCGCCGACAGGACCTCGTTGCCGATGCCGAGCTGCGTGTCGAGGATCCAGAGCCAGATGAGCGCCGCGACGACGTTCGACACGAGGTAGGGCGCCAGCACGATGCCGCGCACGAAGGTCGACTGCGTGAGCCGGTGCATCATGACGGCGATGAAGAGCGCCAGGACCGTCTGGAAGCCGATGTTCAGCACCACGTACTCGACCGTGACGGCCATCGAGTTCCAGAAGATCGAGTCCTGGACCAGGCGCTCGTAGTTCTGCAGGCCCGTGAAGACCGGCGGGGTGAGCAGGTTGTACGTGGTGAAGCTGAGCCAGATCCCCCGGATCGTCGGCCAGAGCAGGAAGACCGCGAAGCCGATCGACGCCGGGGCGATGAACACGAGCGCGAGCCACAGGTCGTTCCGTCGGCGGCGGCGCGGCGTGGTGGTCCGGGCACGTGCCGGGTCGGCGCTCCGTGCGGTCCGTGGTGGTGCCGTCACCCGGGGTGGTGACAAGGGGCTCTCGGTGGCCATCGCGACTCCTTCGTCTGCGGTGGACTGACGTCGGCAGTCCGTGGCCGGGAATCTACACGTGGGGACTCACCCCCACAAGCATGCATTCTTGGCGCGCTCCAAGGGGTTGTCACGTGTAGAACGCTGTGCCATGCTGGGCCGCGATCGCGACGGAGCGGCCTGCTCGGCGACACGTCCCCCCCACCTCGGAAGGTCACTGATGATCAGCATCGGAATGGTCGGAGCCGGCCAGTTCGCGCCCCAGTTCGCCAAGCTCTTCAAGATCCACCCGGACGTCGACCGGGTGTTCGTCACCGACGTCGTCGAGGGGCGTGCCGAGGACCTCGTCGCCGCCCAGCACCTCGACGGCACGCTCGAGGACTTCGATGCCGTCCTCGCCTCGGACGTCGACGCCGTCGCGATCTTCACGCAGCGCTGGACGCACGGCCCGCTCGTCGTCCGCGCACTCCGGGCCGGCAAGCACGTCTACTCCGCCGTGCCGATGGCGATCACGGAGGACGAGATCGCCGCGATCATCGAGGCCGTCCGCGAGACCGGGCTGACCTACATGATGGGTGAGACGAGCCACTACAACCCGGCCACCGTCTTCGCGCGGAAGCGGGTCGCCGAGGGCGCCTTCGGCCGGGTGTTCTACGCCGAGGGCGACTACGTCCACGACATGGACCTCGGCTTCTACGCCGCCTACCAGTACAGCGGCGGCGAGCAGTGGAAGCGCACCGCGAGCTACCCGCCCATGCTCTACCCGACGCACTCGGTCGGTGGTGTCCTCGGCGCGATCCCCGGGCACGCGGTCAGCGTCAGCTGCATCGGCGTCAAGGACGACCGCGACGACGGGGTCTTCGACAAGGAGGTCAGCCAGTTCGACAACGACTTCTCGAACGCGACCGCCCTCTTCGAGCTCGACAACGGCGGCGTCGTCCGGATCAACGAGATGCGCCGGGTCGGCTACCCGTCGCACCTCCGCGAGTCCCGCTTCCGGTACTTCGGCACCGAGGCCAGCTTCGAGCAGCTCGCCACCGTCAGCGTGTGGCAGGACAAGGAGGCCGTGCACGACGTCAGCGACCAGATCGACACCCGCCCGACGATGGAGCTCGACGACCCGCGTCTCGCCGACGTCGATCCGGCCCTCCGCGACGCGTTCGTGTCCGGCTACGCCCCCGTGCACGACGTCGACCGGCTGCCGGACGAGTTCGACGGGGTGCCGACCGGACACGAGGGCAGTCACCACTTCCTGGTCGACGACTTCGTCCGCGCGGTCGTCGACGGGACGCTGCCCCCGGTGAACGCCTGGGTCGCCGCGCGGTACACGCTGCCCGGCATCGTCGCGCACCGCTCGGCCCTGCAGGGCGGCGTCCGGCTCCCGGTGCCGGACCACGGGGACGCACCCGAACCCGTCACCAGCACCGTCTCGTCTAGGATCGCGAGCGAGTAACCCGCCTCGTGCGGCCCGGCCCGGCCCCGTCCCGCGACGGAGCCGGGCCGCTCCTGTCGGCCGCGAGCGGTCGACCGACCGACCGACGAAGGTGATCCAGTGAGCCTGCCGACCAACCCGAGGGCGGTCACCCGCGCGGACGTCGCCCGGTACGCGGGCGTGAGCACCTCGGTCGTCAGCTACGTCGTGCACGACGGGCCGCGCCCGGTCGCTGCCGCGACGGCTGCACGGGTGCGCGAGGCGATCCGGGTCCTCGGCTACCGACCGAACGCGAGCGCTCAGGCGCTCCGGACCGGCTCGTCGAAGATGCTCGGCCTGATCGTGCCCGAGCTCGACAACCCCTTCTGGTCGGAGCTCGCGGTGGCCGTCACGCACGCCGCGGCCGCCCGGGGGTACGACCTCCTGATCGCGAACAGCGACGGCGACGCCCAGCAGGAGCGGGAGCGACTCCGCACCCTGTCCGCCCGCCAGGTCGACGGCATCATCGTGACGAGCATCATGACGCACCCGGACCTGTCGTCGACGACCGACCCCGGCATCCCGATGGTGCTGCTCAACACCTTCTTCGAGGTGCCCGAGTACGCGAGCATCGGCGTGGACGCCCTGCGCGGCGCCCGCGAGGGCACGCAGCACCTCATCGACCACGGCTACCGGGAGATCGGGCTCGTCATGGGGCACACCGGCTCGATGGAACTCCGCGAGCAGGGGTGGATGCAGGCCCTCCGAGCCGCCGGGCTGCCGGACGGTCCGATCGTCCGCTGCTCGTTCGACCGTGCCGGCGGCTACGAGGCCGGCCTGCGGATGTTCGACGGCGGCACCGGACCACGGGCGGTGTTCGTCAGCTCCGACCTCCAGGCCGTCGGGCTCCTGCGCGCCCTGTACGAACTCGGGCTCCGTGCCCCCGACGACGTGGCCGTGGTGTCGTTCGACGGCGTGGCCGAGGCGGACTACACGAACCCGCAGCTCACCGTCGTGCGGCAGCCCGTCGAGGCGATGGCCGCGGCCGCGGTCGACCGGGTGCTCGCGCGGGAGGACCCCGACGACCACCACCTCGACCTGGTGCCGGCGGAACTCGTGCTCGGCGCGAGCTGCGGCTGCGACGTGCGCCGCTGACGCTCTACGTCTTGTAGAGTGAGCGCTCGTGCGGCGCCGTGCCCCACTCCCGCCCGACAGCCCGCCAGCCCGCCATCCCGCCAGCCCGACAGGACCCCGCGCTCCGATGCCCGTCACCGCCCCGCCCCCGTCCCGCGGCTGGTTCGCCCAGCTCCTCCTCCGTCTGCACTTCACCGCCGGGCTCTTCGTCGGCCCCTTCGTCCTGGTGGCCGCGCTCTCCGGTGCCGTCTACGCCCTCGCACCGTCGATCGAGCAGGGCGCGTACCGACAGGAGCTCACGGCGCCGTCGACGGCGGCGGCGCTCCCCCTCGCCGACCAGGTCGCCGCCGCCGAGCGGTACGTCGCCCGCCACCACCCGGACGACACCGTCGCCGAGGTCCGACCGGCCCCGGAGCCCGGCACCACCACGCGCGTGATGTTCACCGAGGAGGGACTGCTCGACTCCCAGACCCGCGCGGTGTTCGTCGACCCCGGCGACGCCGCCGTGCGTGGGGACCTGCCGGTGTACGGCACGTCGGGCTCGCTCCCCTTCCGCACGTGGATCAGCACCCTGCACCGCAGCCTGTTCCTCGGCGACGTCGGACGGCTCTACAGCGAGACCGCGGCGTCGTGGCTCGGCATCGTGTCGCTCGCCGGCGTCGGCCTCTGGGCGTTCCGCATCCGACGAGCCCGTCGGAAGCGCGACCTCGTGCTGCCGGACAACCGGGTGACCGGGTACCGACGGACGTTCTCGTGGCACGCGGCGACGGGCGCATGGGTGCTCCTCGGCGCGCTCTTCCTGTCGGCCACGGGCATCACCTGGTCGCACTTCGCGGGCGACAACGTCAGCACGCTCCGGTCCGCGCTCAGCTGGCAGGCACCGACGGTCGACACCGCGCTCGGCGACCCGTCGTCGGCAGCGTCGGCTCCGGGCGGCGAGCACGCCGGACACCACGGCGGCGGTGCGATGACGATGCGCTCGGTCACGACCACGCCCGAGCAGTTCGACGAGGTCCTCGCGGTGGCCCGCGACTCCGGCGTCCGGGCAGCGGAGGTCCGGATCCGCCCCCCGGCGACGGCCGGCACCGCGTGGACGGTCGAGGAGATCAAGATGAGCTGGCCGGTCGCGATGAACGCCGTCGCCGTGGACCCGAGCACGATGACGGCGGTGTCCGAGGTCACCTGGGCCGACTACCCGCTCATGGCGAAGGCCGCGAAGCTCGGCATCAACACGCACATGGGGGCTCTGTTCGGCTTCGCGAACCAGGTCGTGCTGCTCCTGGCGGCACTCGGGATCGCAGCGATGGTCGTGTTCGGGTACGTCATGTGGTGGCAGCGCCGGCCCGCGGGTGCGCGGGTCGGTCGCGCCCCGGCCGCGGGAGCGCTGGCCCGGGCCCCGTGGTGGGGCACCGCCGCGGTGGTCGTCGTCGCCGTCGGCCTCGCACTGCTGCTGCCGGTCGTCGGGGTCACCCTGCTCGGGTTCCTGCTGGTCGACGCCCTCCTCGTCACCTCCGGTCGGCGCAGGGCCCGGCGGTAGCCTGACGGCGTGACCGGGGCGAGCACACAGGATCAGCGGGGCTGGCGATCGACGGGTCGGGCAGCCGTGTACTGGGTCCTGGCGGGGCTCGGTGTGCTGGGCGGTGCGGCCACCTGGCTGTTCCTGTTCCTCATGACGGAGGAGGCGACGCGCGGCGCGACCCCGGACCGCTCCGGCCCGAACCCGAACTCCGGCCTCGCGTTCGGCGGCCTCCTGGTGGGGCACGTCGTCGGGCTCGTCGTGCTCGTCCTCGCGGCGCAGTGGGCCCGGCGCGACCCGCGGTCCGCGGCGCGGTTCGCCGCGGTCGCGTTCCTCGCCGACTCACTGCTCGGGCTCGTGCTGTCACTCCTGACGACGGGAGGCGCGCTCGTGGCCCCGTGGCCGCAGCGGCCGTACCAGCCCTGAGGACGGTCCGGCCAGGACCGGTGACGGACGGGAGGCCCGTGGCGGTGTCGCCACGGGCCTCCAGTCCGTCAGGTGGTGCGGATCAGGCGGAAGCGGGCTCCGAGATCGCGTCGCGCAGCGCGGACGCGGCGGCAGCCACGTCGTCGGCGCTGTAGATCGCGCTGCCGGCGACCGCGATGCGGGCGCCGGACGCCTGCACGGCCTCGATCGTGTCGGTGGTGATGCCGCCGGCGACCGAGAACGGGACGCCCGAGGCCTCGCCGTCGCGCAGCAGGGTCTCGAAGGTGAAGCCCTCCTCGGCCTGCTCGTCGAGGCCGGCGTGCATCTCGACGAACTCGGCACCGAGCGCGACGACCTCCTTCGCGCGGGCGGCCTTGTCCGGCACACCGATCAGGTCGACGACGATGCCCTTGCCGTGCGCCTTCGCGGCCTTGACGGCACCGGCGATGGTGGAGTCACCGGCGACGCCGAGCACGGTGACGAGGTCGGCACCGGCCGAGAAGGCGATGTCGGCCTCGAGCTCGCCGGCGTCCATCGTCTTGAGGTCGGCGAAGACGACCTTGTCCGGGTGCGCCTCCTTGATCGCGGTGATCGCGGAGAGGCCGGCGCTCTTGATCAGCGGGGTGCCGAGCTCGATGACGTCGACGTAGGGCGCGGCCTTGCCGGCGAGGTCGAGGGCGGCCTCGGTGGTGAGGGTGTCCATGGCGAACTGGAGCTGCATGGTGGTGTCCTTCCGGTGGTGGTTCGTGGGGGTGTCGACGGCGCGCTCGGGCGGCGTCACGCTCGGGTCACTCGAGGTTGGCGTGCCGCGGCCACAGGTCGTCGGCGGAGTGTCCACTGCGCTGCCAGAGCGCGTGGAACAGGGCATCCCCGAGCAACGCGACGCCCTGCTCGAACAGGCTGCCGGCGTACTGCGCCGAGGCCGTGCCCGAGCGGTCGGTCTTCGTCGCTGCGGGGAGCACGAGCGTGGCATCGGCGACCTCGGACAGCGACGAGTCGTCCGTCGTGCTCACGGCGAGCACCCGCGCGCCGACGTCCGACGCGGTCCGTGCCGCCTGCACGATGCCACCTGTCGTGCCCGAGCCGCTCGCGACGAGCAGCAGGTCACCCTGCCGGATCGCGGGCGTCGTGACCTCGCCGACCACGTGCACGTCGAGCCCGAGGTGCATCAGGCGCATCGCGGTCATCCGCAGCGCCAGGCCCGAGCGGCCAGCACCGTGGACGAAGACGCGCTCGGTGCCCGTCAGCAGGTCGAGGGCGCGCTCGAACGGCGCCTGGTCGGCACCGCGGACGGCGGCGATCAGGTCCTGGAGCTCGTCGCCGATCAGCCCGAGGGCGTCGGCGGTCGTCGTGGTGGCCATGACTCCGATGCTCCTCGCGCGGCGTCGATCGCGCCGCTGCCCGGGCAGGCGGTCCACCCACCCGATCGGGTGGGGCCGTCCGTCCGGGTGGGACGGGTAGGTTCGGTCCTCGTGGAGACGGAACCGGATGCACCAGCCAGCCGGATCGCGGCGTCGGAGCACGCGCGGACGGTCGCCGAGCAGGCCGACCGCCACGCGCTGACGCTGGAGTCGGTCCTCGCCGCCCTGCGCGCGAACCGCCTGTCCGACGCCGCTGCCCGCGCCGAGGCCGTCGAGATCGCCTCGGCTGCACTCGTCGAACTCCGGACCGTGACCGACCGGCAGCGGAGCACGCTGCTCGAGCCCGTCACCGGCGCGTTCTCACGGCTGCGGGCCGACCTCCGCCCGCTCGTCCGGTTCGGGGACCTCGACGTGCAGTTCGTCGAGCCGCCGGCGACCGGTAGGGCCCTGCCCGGGGACGTCGCACACAGCGCCCGGGCCATCGTCCGGACGGCCGTGCTCGCCCTGGTCGACGACGGGGTCGCCCGACGGGTCCGCATCCAGTGGGACTGCGACGGGCGCAACCTGCTCATGCAGCTGCGGGACGACGGCGCCGGCACGCTCGACACCCACGACGACGCCGTCCGGCCGATCGCCGAGCGGGTCGTCGCCCTCGACGGCACGATGCACGTCGACTCCACGCCGGGATGGGGCTCGACGCTCGACATCTCACTCCCCCTCGATCCCGCACCCGGAGCGGTGGACCTGCCCGACGACAGCGGGCTGACCGACCGGGAGCGCGACGTGCTGCGCCTCGTGGTGACCGGCGTCGGGAACCGAGAGATCGCCGAGGGGCTCGGGATCAGCCCGAACACGGTGAAGTACCACGTGGCGAACCTGCTCCGGAAGCACGGCGCCCGCACCCGAGCGGAGCTCGCCGCCCTCGGCGCCCGGCTCTGAGCCGGGCCGCTGTCGGGGACTCTGAGCGACGATCAGGGCGTGTAAGGAAATGCTTTATACGTCCTGATACTCTCCGATCATGCCGGAGCCGACCGTCGTCAACCCGTTCAAGCCCGGAGCTGGCCGAGTCCCGCCGGTGCTCGCCGGTCGCGACGCGCTCCTGAAGAGCATCGAGCGGACGCTCGCCGAGACCCTCGTCACCGGCGAGGGCGGTCGGCCCGTCGTGATCTCGGGCCTCCGTGGGGTCGGCAAGACCGTTCTCCTCAACGAGATCGGCCGACGTGCCTCAGAGACGCGGCGGTGGTCCGTCGTCAAGCTCGAAGCGTCACGGAACCGCAGCCTCCAGCAGGGGTTGGTCCGTCAACTGCACGCAGCACTCAGGGGAACCCTCTCCCTCGGTGCGACGGTGGTCGAGCACTTCCGTGCTGCGCTCGGCGCCTTCCGCTCCTTCCAGGTGACCGTGGACCCGACCGGTACGTACAACTTCGGGATCAGCGTCGAGCCTTCGCCTGGTGTCGCCGACAGCGGCGACCTCGAGCGGGACCTCGAAGACCTCCTGCGCGAGGTCGGGATGGCCTTCCGGGCGATCGGCCACGGCTTGGCGATCACGGTCGATGAACTGCAGGAGGCGCCGAAGCACGATCTCAACGCCCTCAACCTCGCGCTGCACGCGCTCGGCCAGGACACGCTTCCTGTCCCGGTGTACTTCGTCGGCACCGGATTGCCGTCGCTCCCAGCAGTCCTCGCAGACGCGACGAGCTACGCGGAACGGCTGTACGACTACCGACGCCTCGACCTGCTCACCGACGACGAGACGCGCTTCGCGCTCACGGACCCGACCGAACGCGCTGGCGTGTACTGGGACCCGACCGCCCTCGAGCTCGCAGTGCGGTCGATCCAGGGCTACCCGTACTTCGCTCAAGCGTGCGGGAAGCACGTCTGGGACGCGCGCGCCGTCGAGGACTCCATCGATGCTCTCTCCGCGGAGACCGGGGTCCTCGCCGCGCGGGACGAGGTCGACCAGGGCCTGTACCAGTCGAGGTGGGACCGGGCCACACCGAAACAACGCGAGTTGATGCAGGCCATGGCAGCCGACGGCGAAGGACCTTCGGCGATCCAGGACCTGGTGGCCCGTACGGGCAAGACCCGCACCAGTGACCTCTCCGTCTCGCGGAACGAACTGATCAAGAACGGGCACATCTACGCGCCCGACCGCGGCTACCTCGCGTTCACCGTGCCGGGCATGGCTGACTTCATCCACCGGAAGGCCAGGGGTTGACCTGCAGCAGCCCGTTCGTCACTCACGCGTCCGGCGCGAGCACCTGGAACATGACGTGGTCGCGCCACTCCCCCGCGATGCGGATGTACTCCGGTGCGAACCCGTACCGCTCGAAGCCGTTCCGCTCGAGCGCCCGCTGCGACGCCGTGTTCTCCGGCAGCGTCTCGGCCTGCACCCGGTGCAGCCCGAGCTCCCCGAATGCGTGGTCCACCGCGAGTCCGACCGCACGGGTCGCGTGCCCCTGCCGGGTGCGGTCGGCGCGGACCCAGTACCCGAGCGCACACGACTGCAGGGCTCCGCGGGTCACTCCGCTCAGGGTGATCCGTCCGAGCAACTCGTCGTCGTCTCCCACGATCACGAAGGGCACCGAGCCGCCCTTCTGCGCGGCGGCGAGCAGGACACCGATGGTCGCGCGCTGCCCTGTTTCGGTGAAGTAGCTGTGCGGACGCGTCGGCTCGAACGGTCGCAGGTGATCGGCGCTCGCGCGGACGATCCCGGCGAGCTCGGCCGCATCGGACAGCTCGATCGGTCGGAGGCGGGTCCCGGTGCTCATGTGCGGAGGGTGTGGGATTCGAACCCACGAGACATCACTGCCCACCTGTTTTCAAGACAGGCTCCATCGGCCGCTCGGACAACCCTCCGTGACACGACCACGTGGCGAGACGTGATCGTGTCCCGGGCAGTCTAGCGGCCCGGTGTCGGTCAGCGCGGCAGCGTGTCGAGCGCCGCGGCCAGACCGTCGTCGGTCACCCCGCCGGTGAGCTCGTTGCCCGCGTCGACGACGTCGTCCGGAGCCTGCCCCATCACGACACCGCGGCCCGAGGTCGACGCCCACCGCAGCATGTCGATGTCGTTCCGCCCGTCACCCGCCGCCATGACGCGGGAGCGAGGGATGTCGAGCCACTCGCGGACACGCTCCATCGCGGTGGCCTTCGTCACCCCCTCGGGAGCGATGTCGAGCCACGAGGTCCAGCCGACCGAGTACGACACCTTCTGCAGCCCCATGCGCTCGACGACCTGCAGGAAGTCCTCGGTGTCGTGCCCGGGCGAGATCACGACGACGCGGGTCGCCTCGGTCCCGAGCAGCTGCTCGAAGGGCACGTGCTCGCCGGCGACGGTCATGGTGTCGTCGGGGAAGTTCCCCGAGAGCAGGAAGTGGCCGGTCTCGTCCTCGACGCCGAACGCCGCGTTCGCGAGCGCGCCGTGGATGACCTGCAGGACCTCGGTCGGGTCGAACCGTTCGACGTGGACCCGACCGTAGGTGCCGTCGTCCTGGCGGGCCAGGATCAGGGCGCCGTTCGCGCACACGACGTACTTCGAGCGGAGCCCGAGGCGTTCGAGCAGCGGGATCGTCATGCCCTCGCTGCGACCGGTGGAGAGCATGACCTCGTGCCCGGCGGCCTCGGCCTCGCGGACGGCCGCGATCACGGCCTCGGTGATGACGCCGTCCTCGCGCATGGTCGTGCCGTCCACGTCGAGCGCGACGAGCCACCGCTTCGTGCGCGCCGGTGCCGCAGCACCGGCAGCACCGGCAGTACCAGCCGCGGACCCGCCGCCCTGCGCCGACCCGTCGACGAACCGCTCGTGGGCGCTCATCGGGGTTCGATGACCTCGACGCCGCCCAGGTAGGGGCGCAGCACCTCGGGCACGACCACCGACCCGTCGGCCTGCTGGTGGGTCTCGAGGATCGCGACGATCCAGCGGGTGGTCGCGAGCGTGCCGTTCAGCGTCGCGACGGGCGCGGTCTTGCCGCTCTCGGTGCGGTAGCGGGTGTCGAGCCGGCGGGCCTGGAACGTGGTGCAGTTCGACGTCGACGTGAGCTCACGGAAGGTCCCCTGCGTCGGCACCCACGCCTCGATGTCGTACTTGCGCGCGGCGCTCGTACCGAGGTCACCGCCGGCGACGTCGATCACGCGGTAGTGCAGCCCGAGGTCCTGCATCATCGACTCCTGCATCGCGACGAGGCGCTGGTGCTCCGCCTCGGCCTGCTCGGGGAGCACGTACGAGAACATCTCGAGCTTGTTGAACTGGTGCACGCGGAGGATGCCGCGGTTGTCCTTGCCCGCGGACCCGGCCTCGCGCCGGTAGCAGGTCGACCAGCCGGCGTAGCGGATCGGGTCGCCGGACTCGTCGAACGACAGGATCTCGTCGGCGTGGAACCCGGCGAGAGCGACCTCGCTCGTGCCGGTCAGGTACAGGTCGTCGGCCTCGAGCCGGTAGACCTCCGCTGCGTGCTCGCCGAGGAACCCGGTGCCCGCCATCGTCTCCGGACGCACGAGCGTCGGCGTGATGAGCGGCTCGAACCCGTGCTGCACCGCACGGTCGAGCCCGAGGTTCATGAGCGCGATCTCGAGCCGGGCGCCGAGGCCGCGGAGGAAGTAGAAGCGCGACCCGGAGACCTTGACGCCGCGCGGGATGTCGATGATGCCGAGGTGCTCGCCGAGGTCGGCGTGGTCCTTCGGCTCGAAGTCGAACTCGGGCTTCGTGCCGACGGTGCGGAGCGTGACGAAGTCGTCCTCGCCGCCCTTCGGCACGTCCGGCAGCACGACGTTGGGGATCGCGCGCACGACGCGGTCGAAGGTCTCCTCGGCCGCGGTGACCTCGGCCTGGGCCTCCTTCACGCGTGCGGCGAGCGCCTGCGCCTGCTGCACGAGCGCGGCCTTCTCGTCCTTCGGTGCCTTCGCGACGGTCTTGCCGAAGGCGTTCTGCTCGGCGCGGAGCGCCTCGAACGACGTGATCGCAGCGCGGCGGGCGGTGTCCGCGGACACCGCGTCGTCGACGACGGAGACGGAGGCGCCGCGCGCCTCCTGCGAGGCCTTGATGAGGTCAGGGTTGTCGCGCAGGAGCTGCAGATCGATCACCGGATCATCCTAGAGGGAGCGTGTGACCGCCGGACGGGAGGCCCGTGGCGGCCGGACCACGGGCCTCCCGTCCGTCAGCCGGTCGCGTCCCCGGTCGGTTCGTCGCGCAGGGCGGCGACCATCCCCCGCAGCAGGCGGAAGGCCGCTGCGCGGCCCGCCTCGTCGAGGTCCCGGGTCATCCGGAGCTCGACCTGCCGGACCGCCGCACTCGCTGCCTCGCGCTGTCGTCGTCCGGCCTCGGTGAGCGTCGTGGGGAGCACCTTGCCCGTCGTCGGGGTCGACGGCCTCGTGACGATGCCGTCGCGTTCGAGCTGCTGCAGGAGGGTGTTCATCGACTGCCGGGTGACGAAGGTGCCGCGCGCGAGTTCGGAGTTCGACATGCCGGGGCGCTGCGCGAGCAGTTCGAGGCACGAGTAGTGCGTGACCGTCATGCCGAGCGGGCGGAGGGCGTCCTCCATGGCGGCGCGCAGGGCACTCGCTGCCTCCTTGAGGACGTAGCCGACCGAACGGTCGAGGTCGATCCTGGCTTGACGCATGTCAGGAGTCTGACACATACTGATCGTGTCAGGCACCTGACACCAACGAAGGAGCACACCATGCCCGCCACCGGGATCGACTTCACCTCGCTGCAGGTCCGCGACCTCGACGCCTCGCAGGCGTTCTACGAGCGCTACCTCGGACTCGTCCGCTCCCCCGCCGGGCCGCCGCACGCCGTGGTCTTCGCGACCGAGCCGATCGCCTTCGCCCTGCGCGATCTCGTGGCCGGGACCGATCTCTCCAGCGGGCAGCCCGCCCTCGGCGTCGCACTGTGGTTCCACGCGACCGACGTGCAGGCGATCCACGACGCGCTGGTCGCCGACGGGCACACGATCGTCACCCCGCCGTTCGACGGGCCGTTCGGGCGGACGTTCACCTTCGCGGACCCGGACGGGTACGCGATCACGCTGCACGACCGGCGCTGAGCCAGGGCGGCCCGAGTCGGGTCGACCCGGGCTGCCGCCCGTCGCTCGCCGGACCGGACCGGGCCGGTCCGTGTCCGACGGCCGGTCGCTCGCAGGCGTCCGTCGGTAACGTCGGCAGCATGTCGACACCATCGGAGACCGCGCCCGCGGGCCAGGACGCCCTCCCCACCGAGCAGAAGACGGCCGCGGTCGTCTACAACCCGGTGAAGGTGGACCTGGAGATCCTGAAGCGCACCGTCGCGGAGCACGAGCAGGAGGCCGGCTGGGCCGAGACCCTGTGGTTCGAGACCTCGGAGGAGGACCCGGGCGGCGGCATGGCGAAGGCCGCGCTCGACGCCGGAGCCGACGTCGTCGCAGCGGCCGGCGGTGACGGCACCGTCCGTGCCGTGGCCGAGGTCGTGCACGGGTCCGACGCCGTGCTCGCCCTGCTGCCGAGCGGCACCGGCAACCTGCTCGCCCGGAACATCCCGGCGCCGATCGACGACCTCGGTGCGAGCGTCCGGACGATCTTCCGCGGCGAGGACCGCCCGATCGACTTCGGTGAGCTCGAGGTCGAGCGCGAGGGCGGCGAGCGCGAGCAGTTCGGGTTCGTCGTCATGGCGGGGCTCGGGCTCGACGCGCGCATGCTCGCCAACACGAACGACGACCTGAAGAAGAAGGTCGGCTGGCTCGCCTACGTCGACTCGCTCTTCCGGTCGGTCCGCGACGCCGACGCGTTCGAGTTCCGGTACCGGCTCGATGGTGCGAGCAACCAGTCGGTGCGGGCACACTCGCTCATCGTCGGCAACTGCGGCATGCTGCAGGCCGGCGCGACGCTGCTGCCGGACGCCGAGATCGACGACGGGGTGTTCGACATCGTCGTCATGCGACCCCGCGGGTTCTTCGGGTGGGTCCGGATCGGCGCCCGGGTCTTCTGGGAGAACGCGATCCTGCGCTCGTTCCGCCGCTCGAAGATCGGGCAGACCCAGGTCGGCAAGCGCATCGCCACCGCTGCCCGCGACGAACGACCGCTCCGGTACATCCGCGGTCAGGAGTTCGTGGCGCGGCTCGAGCGTCCGGACGAGTTCGAGATCGACGGCGACCCGGTCGGACAGGTCGTGGCGTTCAAGGCGAAGATCGACGCCAGCGGACTCCGGGTGCGCGTCGCCGGGCCGCAGGACCAGACCCGCAACACCCGTCGGGTGGAGAACGCCCACAGCTGACCCGGGGTGCCTCCGAGAGCGGGCTCAGCCGGCGTCGGGCTCGCCGGCGACGATGGCGCGGAGCCAGTCCCGTGCCTCGACGAACGCCTCGTCCGAGTAGCGTGCGGAGACCTCGGGGCGGAAGCCGTCCGCCCGCGGGTACGACCCGAGGAACGTCACGCGCGGGCTGAACCGCCGCAGGCCCAGCAGGGCGTCGGCCACCCGCTCGTCGCGCACGTGGCCGTCGAGGTCGATCACGAACCGGTAGCGCCCGAGCTCGTCGCCGATCGGCCGCGAGGACAGCAGCCCCATGTTGATGCCCCGCGTCGCGAACTGCTCGAGCATGTCGACGAGGGCACCGGGGTGCTCGCTCGGCAGCTCCACGATGACGCTCGTCTTGTCCGCTCCCGTGCGCTCCGGGATCGCGAGGGTGCGCGAGACGAGCACGAACCGGGTGACCGCGGAGGCGTTGTCACCGATGGAGGACGCGAGCACGGCCAGGTCGTGGTGGTCGGTGATCCCGGGCGGCGCCACGGCGGCGTCGGCGACGGGGTGCTCGTCGAGCAGCGCGGTCGCTGCGGCGACGTTCGACGACGCCGGGATGTGCCCGTGCCCGCGCAGGTTGGTCTCGAGCCACCGGTGGGTCTGCGCGTAGGCGACGGGGTGCGCGTTGACGGTCCGGACGTCCGACAGGGCGGTGCCGTGCCGGGCGACGAGCACGAAGTCGACGGGTACGAGGTACTCACCGACGATCCGCACGCCGGGGATCCGCGCCAGGGCGTCCTGCGTGGCGCTGACGCCGCCGTCGACGCTGTTCTCGATCGCGATGACCGCGCCGACCGACCGACCGGTGACGACGTCGTCGAGCGCTTCGCCGACGTTGTTCACGCTGCGCCACGGCTTGCCGGCCGCGGCCTCGACGAGCTTCAGCGCCGCCTCGGTGAACGTGCCGGCGGGTCCGAGGTAGGAGTACGTGTCGGACGGCGTGGCACGGTCGGTCATGCGCCAGATCCTACTGGTGTACCAGTCACCCGCGACGAGAGCAGACCGACGAGACCGATCAGACCGATCAGACCGACCAGGGCGACGGGCCGGACGTCAGGACCGCACGAGCATCGTGTCCGAGTCGCCGTTCCGCCCGACCGTCCGGAACCCGGCCCGCTCGTACGTGATCCGCGCCCCGGTGTTGCCGTCCTCGACGCTCAGGCTGACACCCGGCCAGCCCGCGGCCCGGCCGGCGTCGAGCACCCGCGCGAGCAGCGCCGTGCCGATCCCCCGACCCCGCCCGCGCGGCTCGACGGCCATCGTCAGTTCCGGGACGTCCTCGGCCACGAAGCCGTACCCCGGGTCGTCCGCCGGCAGGAACCGCACCCATGCGACCCCGACGGGTCCCTCGCCGTCCACCGCCACGACGCCGTGGTCGCGGGCGGGGTCGAAGCCGTCGAAGTAGTGCGCGAACTCGGGGCGGTCGAGATCGGCGTCCACGAACGACGAGGCCTTCCAGTTCATCGCTGCGAGCGTCGCGTGCCGGAGCAGCCCGGTGTCGTCCGCGGTCGCGTCCCGGAAGAGCACGCCCGCCGGTGCCGCAGGCGGAGCGCCCGTCAGACGTTCCTCGCACAGCACCTCGCCGTCGGACCGCGGGTACGTCAGCGCCGCGAACCGCCCCTCGGGGTCGAGCCGTCGGAGCAGCGCCCGCGTGATGCCGTCGAGCTGTCGGACCTGCTCGTCGCTCAGCGCGTCGATGACGAAGCGCCGGGCAGTCCGGACGTGGTCGGGTGCCGCGGCGACGATCGCTGCGAACCCGTCGTCGGTCAACTGCACGTCGGTCGCGCGGCGGTCGTCGGCGGAGGGGCACCGGGTCACGAGCCCCCGCTTCTCGAGCCGCGACACGACGTGGGACAGTCGCGGCAACGACGCGTTCGTCGCTGCGGCGAGCGCCGACATCCGGAGCGTGCGCGACTCGGTCTCGGACAGCATCGCGACGACCATGTAGTCGAAGTGCGTCAGGTCGGCGTCCCGCTGGAGCTGCTGGTCGAGTGCCGCCGGCAGGAGTTCCATGACGGCGACGAGCTTCATCCACGCGCGGAGCTGGTCGCGCGTGAGCCAGGGCGTCTCGTCCGTCATGCCACCATGCTAGCCATTGGTTGTCGATGCAACCAGTGGTCGTGGCGATCGCCGTGCACGGACGACACCCACCACGAGCGCGACCACGACGACGGCGAGGAGCAGCCCCTCGACGACGAGCAACCGCGTGGTGTAGTCGAACGGCAGCACGGTCGGGTTCTTCTGCCCGTGGTGCTTCGCGGCGATCTCCGGCAACACCACGAGGGCGAGCACGCACCCGAGCACGACGGCGGTCTGCACGACGACGAGCACCCCGGCGCCGAGCGTCCTGCCGGTCCGGCGCAGCAGGAGTCCCGCTCCGACGACGAACGGCGACAACACCGCGTCGTGCAGCACGACCGCGGCGAGCAACCACGTCGCCAGGCCCCAGATGCGGGCCGGCCGGACGGTCGTGACGAGCACGTACGCCCCGAACGCCATCACCAGCACGCCCGCGACGACGAGCAGGATCCTCGCGGCCCTCATCGGATCACCTCGATCTTCCCGATCCACTTCGTCTGCAGCACGCCGGGCCGTCCCGGCGCGATGACCCGGGCGGGGAACCCGTGGTCCAGGTCGAGCGTCTTCCCGTTCACCTCGAGCGCCAGGAGCGTCGTCGGGTCGGAGGCGTACTCCGGCCCCATCTCGGTCACCCGGTAGCCACCGCTCTTCTCGAGGCTCGTGATCCGCAGCGCCGACGCCGGGTCGGCCTGCACCGACGCGAGCAGGTCGCGCATCCGGACCCCACGCCACGACGCCATCTGGCTCCACCCCTCGACGCACGAGATCGGCAGGTCGGCCGTCGCGGTCCCGAGCGCGACGAGCTCGGCGCGGGAGAACGTCCGCGTGACGTCCGGCCCGACCACGGTCAGCGTCCAGTCCGCAGCGGTCGCCGTCGCCAGGACGCCCGCAGCACGCGCCGTCCGGTTGACCGGCAGGTCCTCCGGTCCGATGTACCGCCGGCGGGCGCCGAACACGTTGAGCGGCTCGAGCAGCCGGTTCGACTGTCCCGCCGTGAGTGCGACGACCCCGACGGTCGCCGCCGTCACACCCGCCACGAACCCGCGTCGCGCGATCCGCTGACGCGGACCGGGGAGCGCGTCGTCGTGCTCCGGCCGGGAGGCACGACCCGCCTCCGTCCCATCGGCGCCGTCCCCGAGACTCGCGCCCAGCGACAGATCACGCGCCGCGGACGCCGAGTCCGGTCGCGCAGCCCGAGTCTCGGCAGCGCCCGCCGGCGCAGCCGGCGCAGCCGGCGCGGCCGGGCCGTCCACCCAGCGGAGCAGGCGGCCGGTCAGGCCACGGGGGTACGAGCCGGCCGAGCGCTCGGCCGCAGGGCGCTCACCCACGGCGGCGCGGGCCTCCCGGCCGTCGGGCAGCAGCTCGCTGCCCACCGTCGGGTCCGCGACGAACCGACCGTCCGCGTCGTAGGCGTCCCGCGCCCGCCAGTAGCGCGCGATGATCGGGAGCTTCGACGCGATGTGCACGATCAACGACCCGATGATCAGGTACGACAACGCGTAGTGGACCTGCCGGAACGGGAACGGCCACGGGTACCACTGGTACGTGTTGAGCAGGCCCGTACCGACCTGCACGATCGACGCTGACACGAGCACGGCGATCGACAGCCGCTCGAGCAGGTGCAGGACACCCCGCACGGGCGGCACCTGCGCCAGTGCGGGCATGACCACGTTCAGCTTGGCGAGGAGCAACGGGATGATCGCGATGCCCGCCGTGATGTGCAGGCCCTGCGTGAACTGGTAGAGCTGCGTCGGCCGGGTCGGGAAGCGCATCCACGGCAGCGGGTCCTGCAGCAGGTGGCTGTAGACGCCGGTCCCGAAGCAGACGACGAACGCGATGCCGAGCAGTCGACCCCAGACGACGGCCGAGCGGGCGTTCCGGTTCGAGGACGCCGTGACGGCCCGCGCGCCCAGCAGGACCCGTCGCGCGATCGGTAGCCTCGGGGAACCATGAGCAGACGACCGCGCGCCGCCTCCGTCCCGACGACCGCGGTCGTGTCGACCGCCCTGTCCGTCGTCGGCGTGCTGGCGCTGGCGGGTGTCATCGCCTTCGGCATCACGCATCTGGGGTTCCTCCGTGCCGGTCATCGTGGACCATTCGTTGCCTGGACGCTGATCGCTTGGGCGGTCTTCGCGGGAGCCGTGCTCGCGGTGCGCTCCGTGCCCCGCGAGTGGATGACCCGGATCGTCCTCGGTGGGGCGGTCGTGGTCGGGATCGCAGCGCTCGTCGGCCCGCCGAACACCAGTACCGACTCTGCCCGGTACGCCTGGGACGGGATCGTACAGCACGCCGGTACATCACCGTACGCATACACTCCACAGTCGAACGCGCTGGCCGACCTCCGCCCCGACTGGCTCTTCCCGGACAAGATCGACGGCACGTGCACGCCGCTCGAACCGCGGATGCGCGGGCTGGGCGACGGCGCCGACGGCCACTGCGTCGCGATCAACCGCCCGGACGTCGTGACGATCTACCCGCCGATGGCCCAGCTCTGGTTCGCCGGTGTGCGCGCCCTCGTGCCCGCGACCGCGCAGTACATGCCGTTCCAGGTCGCCGGCCTGCTCGTCTCGCTCGGCGTCACGGTCGGCCTGGTGATGGTGCTCCGCCGCGTCGGGCGTCCGACCTGGTGGGCGGCGCTGTGGGCGTGGTCGCCGCTCGTCGCGTCCGAGGCGGTCACGAACTCACACGTCGACGTCGTCGGCGCAGCCCTCGCCACGGCGGGCGTCGTCCTCGTCGCCTTCGGTCGGCCGATCTGGGGCGGGATCGCCCTCGGCGCGGCGACGGCCACGAAGCTCATCCCGGCGATCGTCTACCCACCCCTGCTCGGTCGGTGGCGGTACTGGTGGGCGATCCCCGTCGGCATCGCGACCTTCGCGCTGCTGTACGTGCCCTACGTGATCAGCACCGGCGTGAAGGTCCTCGGGTACCTGCCCGGCTACCTGTCCGAGGAGGGCTACGAGGACGGCTCCCGGTTCGCCCTGGTGTCGTACGTCATCAAGGGCGACGCAGCGACGATCGTCGTCGGGCTCGTGGTGCTCCTGGCCGCCGTCGTGTCCTGGCGCCTCGCGGACCCAGCACGACCGTGGTCGGCCGAGGTGTTCATGATCGGTGTGACCTTCCTCGCCGTGACCCCGCGCTACCCCTGGTACGCGCTGCTCCTCATCCCGTTCGTGGTCCTCTCCGGCCGGTGGGAGTGGATGGCCCTGAACCTCGCGATCGCCCTGCGGGGGGTGTGGCCCTCGGCGCCCGCGTTCCGGTGGTGGCTCCTCGCCGCGGTGCTCGTGATCCTGGTCGTCACCGTCGTGCGCACCCCGCGCTCGGAGTGGGTCCGGTGGGGGCGGCGTCTCGATCCCCGCCGGTGGCGGTCCGTGGACCCCGGCAGCCGACAGTCCGTCGACGCGGGGTAGCATCGGCCGGGTGACGGCGCGGATCCTGCCCTCGACCGGCCTGCTGCGCCGGGTGCGCAGCGAGTCGCCGGCCCTCCCCCCTCGACCCGTCGACGACCCCGGGCTCGTCGACCGGTTCGCCCGGCGTGCGGTCGACCTGCGGGTCTCGCTCACGGAGCGCTGCAACCTCCGCTGCACGTACTGCATGCCGGCGGAGGGGCTGCCGGTGATCCCGTCCGACGCGCTCATGACGGCGGCGGAGATCGACCGACTGGTCGGCCTCGCCGCCCGGACCCTGGGTGTCCGCAAGGTCCGGTTCACCGGTGGTGAGCCGCTCCTGCGCGCCGACCTCGTCGACATCGTCCGCCGCTGCTCCGCCCACGACGTCGAGCTGTCGATCACCACGAACGCGATCGGCCTGGCGAACCGTGCCGAGGCCCTGGCAGACGCGGGACTCCGCCGCGTCAACGTCTCGCTCGACACCGTCGACCCGGACGTCTTCGCCGAGGTCACCCGGCGCCCGTTCCTCGACCGCGTGCTCGAGGGCATCGCCGCCGCGGCGGACGCCGGACTCGGGATCAAGGTCAACGCCGTGCTGCTCCGCGGGGTGAACGACCACCTGGCGGTCGACCTGCTCGCCTGGTGCCTCGAGCGCGGACACGAGCTGCGGTTCATCGAGCAGATGCCCCTCGACCCCGGCCACGCGTGGGACGGCGCGACGATGGTCACGGCCGAGGAGACCCGCGCCCTGCTCGGCGAGCACTACCGACTCGAACCCGACGAGGCCCCGCGCGACGGCGCCCCGGCCGAGCGGTACCGGGTGTCCACGCTCGACGGCGAACAGCTCGGCACCGTGGGCGTGATCGCGAGCATCACCGAGTCCTTCTGCGCCGACTGCACCCGCACACGCCTGACCGCCGAGGGGCACGTGCGCTCCTGCCTGTTCTCGGACGACGAGGTCGACCTGCTCGGCCCCCTGCGGGCCGGCGCCGACGACGGCGTCCTGCTCGACACGTGGCGGCGGGCGATGTGGGCGAAGCCGCGCGACCACGGCGACGATGCGGACGGGATCGTGCACCCGTCCCGCGGCATGAGTGCGATCGGAGGCTGACCGGTGACGACGATGCGGTTCTTCGCCGCGGCCCGCGCGGCCGTCGGCCAGGACGAGACCACGGTGGACGCGACGACACTGGACGCCGCCCTGCGGAGCGTCACGGCGGCCGACCCGGATCGGTGGACGGCACTGCAGGAGCGGTGCTCCTACCTGGTCGACGGGGTCACGACGCGCGACCGCTCGACGGCGCTCGACGGCGTCGCGACCGTCGACGTGATGCCGCCGTTCGCCGGCGGCTAGCGCGACCTCACGCGGGCTCGTCGACCCGGCGGCCAGCGGGACCTCACGCCGGCGCGTAGACGCTGACCTCGTCGGGGTCGACGACGATCCGCACGGCGACGCCCGGTTCGAGCCGGAGCGCCGCGGCCGTCGCCACGGTCACGTCCGCCACCAGGTCACCGGCGCGCACCCGCACGAGACCGTCCCGCGGCTCGACCGCGATCACCGTCCGTCCGAGCCCGGGTCCGGCCCCGTCCCGGCGCAGGCGCGCGGCGGTCGGGTGCAACGCCGCCACCGCGGGTCGGCCGGGAGGCACCGCGTGCGTCGCCGATACCAGCTCTCCCCCGCCGGCGGGTGCGATCCCGGTCGCGGTGGCGGTCCCGGCGAGGAGCACCAGCCCCGAGAAGGACGCCGCGAACGGCGTGCGCGGCGTCCGGAGCACGACGTCGGTCGGCCCGTCCTCGACCACGCGGCCGTCCTGCAGCACCACGATGCGGTCGGCGAGCGCGACGGCCTCGAGCGGGTCGTGCGTGACGAGGAGTGTCGGGCGGCCGCCGCGTGCGGTGCGCAGGGCCTCGCGCACCTCGGCGCGGGCGTCGACGTCGAGCGCCGTTGTCGGCTCGTCGAGCAGCAGCAGCGCGGGGTCGGTCGCGAGCGCGCGGGCCACCGCGACCCGCTGCGCCTGCCCGCCGGACAGCGTGTCCGGCGACCGGTCGGCGAGACCGGACGCCCCGACGGCGGCGAGGGCCGTGGCGGAGCGGAGCCGAGCCTCCCGGCGGGTGGCCCCGGTGGCACGCGGACCGAAGGCGACGTTGCCGGCGACCGTGCGGTGGCCGAAGAGGTCGGGGCGCTGGGCGACCAGGCCGACCCGGCGGCGGTGCGTCGGGAGGGCCGTCAGGTCGCGGTCGGCGAGCACGACGCTGCCGTCGCGGGTCCGGAGGAGCCCCGCGAGGGCCTCGACCACGGTCGACTTGCCGGCACCGTTCGGTCCGACCAGGGCGACGCACTCCTCGGGGCCGATCGTCAGGCGCACGTCCACGTGCCGCTCGGGGACGACGACGTGGGCGCTGAGCCCCGCTCCCCCGATCGTCACGGCATCACCGGACGGCTGCGCACCGTCGTCGTCCCGATCACGACGAGGGCGACCACGACGAGGACGAGCGCGAGGGCGACCGCGGTGTCCGGGTCGACCTCGCGCTGCAGGTAGACCTCGAGCGGGAGGGTCCGCGTGACCCCCTGCAGGCTGCCGGCGAAGGTGAGCGTCGCGCCGAACTCGCCGAGCGCCCGGGCACCGCAGAGCACCAGGCCGGAGGTGATGCCCGGGAGCACGCGGGGCGTCGTCACGGTGAGGAAGGTGCGCGTCGGCCCGGCGCCGAGCGTCGCGGCGACCCGCTCGGCACGGCCACCGCCGGTACGGAGCGAGCCCTCGATCGACGAGACCAGGAACGGCATCGAGACGAACACCTGTGCCATCACCACCGCCGTCGTGGTGAACGCGATCCGCAGCCCGTGCTCGTCGAGGAACGCGCCGAGCACGCCGAGCCGACCGAACGCCGCGAGCAGGGCGAGACCGCCCACGACCGGCGGGAGCACGAGCGGCAGGAGGACCAGGGCTCGGAGGACCCCCACCCAGCGCGACGTCGAGCGGGCGAAGAGCACGGCGAGCGGGTAGCCGAGGACGAACGCGACACCGGTGGCGGCTGCCGCGGTGCCGAGGCTCAGTCCGAGCGCGGTGGTCGACGCGGATGCGGTGACCAGGGCGACGAAGGACGACCAGTCGACCCGACCGACCATCGCCGCCACGGGCACGACGACGAACAGGCCGCCGAGAACCGCGGGGACCGGGAGCCACCACGGCACGGGGGTGCGCTGGTGGCGCAGCGTGGTCCGGTTCGTCGTCGTCCTGTTCATCTGATGCGTCGTGGTCGTCGTCAGGGTGCGCCGAAGCCGGCGTCCGTGAGCACCTTGCGTCCGGCGTCGGAGCGGACGTACGCGGCGAACGACGCCGCGGTCTCCGGGTTCGCGGACTCCTTCAGGACACCGATCGGGTACGTGTTCACGGCCGTCGACGACTCGGCGAACGGGACACCCTCGACCTTCCCCCCTGAGCCTTCGACGTCGGTGACGTAGACGAGCCCGGCGTCGGCCTGCCCGGACTCGACCTTGCCGAGGACGTCGGTGACCGACTGCTCCTCGCTCACCGGGCGCAGCTCGATGCCCGCGGCCCGCTCGACCTCCGCCGTCGCCGCACCGCACGGCACCGGGGCGGCGCAGGTGACGACCTGCAGGTCGGACGCGGTGAGGTCGCGGAGGTCCTCGACGTGCTCGGGGTTCCCGGGAGCGACCGCGATCTCGAGGGTGTTCGTCGCGAAGTCGCGGGGCCACCCCGTCGCCAGGTCGGTCGACGTGAGCTTCGCCATGTTCGCCTCGTCGGCGGAGGCGAACACGTCGGCGGGGGCGCCGTTGCGGATCTGCGAGACGAGGTCGCTCGAGCCGGCGAACGAGAACGTGACCGTGGTGCCCGGGTGCTGCTGCTCGAACCGCTTCCCGAGCTCGGTGAAGGTGCGCTGGAGCGAGGCGGCCGCGAACACCGTGATCGAGCCGGTCGGGCCGGTGCTGCCCGTGGCGGTCCCGCTCGCGGTGGTGCCCGTCGCTCCGCTGCCTGTCGCGCCGCTCGTGGCCGGCAGGGTCGTGCACGCGGTCAGCGTCAGCCCGGCGACGACGAGCGCGAGCGCGGAGCTGGTACGCAGGAGCGGCTTCACGAGGCGATCCTATCCGCACGTGCGGTCATACCGAGGTCGGGAGGCCTTCCTGGCGCCATGCGGTGATCCCGCCGTCGAGGACGGTGACGGGCGGAGCCCCGGCCGGTCGGTCCGCGATCGCCTGCCGCGCCCAGGCCGTGGCGCGCTTCCCGGACGCGCAGACGACGACCAGTTCGTCGCCCGGATCGGGGTCGGTGAGGTCGCCCGGCGTCAGCGAGCCGGGGATGACGCCGGTCGCGCGCTCCTCGTCGGTGCGGACGTCGACCAGGACGGTGCCGGAGCCGGTCCCGGTTCCGGTGCCGGTGCCCAGCCGTCGTGCGAGCTCGGCCGGGGCGATCCGCGGTGGCTCGGCGAGCGCCGGCGCCGCGGGACGGACGGACCCGGGACCGCGGCGCAGCCGGCTCTCGGTCCAGCGCCAGCGCCGGGCGTCCACCGTGAGCACCCGGCCGAGCAAGGGCTCGCCGAGGCCGGCGACCAGGGCGGTGACCTGCGCCGCCATCACCGCACCGACCGCGCCGCACAGGGCGGGCAGCACACCGTCGGCGGCACAGGACCCCTCGTCCGGCAGTGCCTCGGGGTGCAGGTCGTGGAAGTCGACCGGGTCGGCCGCGGCGTCGTGGAACACGGAGACCTGCCCGTCGTAGCCGAGGGCGGTCCCCCAGACGAAGGGCACGCCGGCCGCGGCGCACGCGTCGGAGACGGCACGGGTCACCTCGACGCTGTCGGCCGCGTCGACCACGACGTCGTGGTCGGCGACGTGCTCGGGTCGGAACCGCTCGGCCAGGGCGACGACCTCGACCACGGCGTCGACGCCGCGCACCCGGTCGGCGGCGCACTCGGCCTTCGAGCGCCCGACGTCGGCGGCGGCGAACAGGGTCTGTCGTGCGAGGTTCGACGTGTCCACGGTGTCGTGGTCGACGATCGTGATGCGGCCGAGCCCGGAGCCCGCCAGGTACGTCAGCACGGGTGCCCCGAGGCCCCCGGCGCCGACGACGAGCACCCGGGCACCGGCGAGCGCGTCGAGCGCGGGCTGCCCGGCGCCGTCGAGCGCGGCCGTGCGCGAGGTGCTGCGGCGCCGATCGGCGAGCGCGGCAGCGTCGGGGTCGGGCGCAGCGGGGTCGGGCGCAGGCGTGGTCACCGTGCGCGCTCCGGCTGGTCCGGCACCTCGACGGTGACCATGGTGGCCTTGACCGAGGCGACCGCGACGGAGCCGACCTCGAGCCCGAGGTCGCGGACGGCCTCGGCGGTCATCAGGGACACCACGCGGTTCGGCCCCGCCTGCAGCTCCACCTGCGCGACCACCCCCTCGACGACCAGGTCGGTGACGATGCCGACGAAACGGTTCCGGGCGGAGCTCCGCACGCCGGACGGGTCTTCGAGCCCGGCATCGCGTCCGCGGACGTACGCAGCGAGGTCCCGCCCCTCCACCACGGTGCGGCCCGACGGGTCCTCGGACCGGGGCAGGGTGCCGGCGTCGACCAGGCGTCGGACGGTGTCGTCGCTGACGCCCAGGTACCGCGCGGCGTCTCGGATGCGGAGTGTCGTCATGGTGTCCGTGACCCTACGGCATGGCGAACTCTCACGGAGGGGACACCGCTACCGGGCACTCGTCCAGCCCGGCGCGCTACCGTCGCGGGCGTGACTGCACCCCAGACCGGTACCATCGCCGTCCCCGCCTCCGCCGGGGTCGCGCCGGTCCGTACCCGTCTGCGGTCCGCGTCGACGGCCCTGCGGGTCGCGGCCGTCCGCACCCCGGAACTCACCATCGGTGCGCTCGGCGTCCTCACGGGTGCGCTCTTCGCCTGGGTCCCCTCGATCTGGTACGACGAGGCCGCGACCGTCACCAGCGCGACGCGCAGCTGGCCGCAGCTCTGGGCCGAACTCCAGAACGTGGACGCCGTGCACGGCCTCTACTACGTCCTCATCCACGCCTGGTTCTGGCTCGTGGGGTACACGCCCTTCACCCTCCGCTTCCCGAGCGCGCTCGCCATCGGCGTCTCCGCCGGGCTCGTCGTCGCTCTCGGACGTCGTCTGGGCGGTCGTCGGCTCGGCATCGTCGCCGGGCTCGTGTTCCTCGCGATCCCCCGCGTGCAGTGGGCCGGGTCCGAGGGACGCCCCTACGCGACCGTGACGACCCTCGCCGTCGCGCTGACGCTCGTCGGCATCACGGCCCTCCGCCGCACCCGGTCCGGCGCATCGCGAGCATCGAGCATCCGCTGGTGGGTCGCCTACGGGCTGCTCGCACTCCTGGCGGTCTCCTTCAACGTCTACCTGGCACTCGCGGTCGTCGCGCACGCTGCCGCCCTCGCCTGGACGTGGCTCGCCGAGCGCAGGACGCGCACGTGGAGCCGTCGCTCGAGCGCCGGTGCTCCGCTCGTCAGCCGCGTGGTCCTGGTCCGCTGGGTCGTCGCCGCTGCGGCCGCTGCACTCCTCGCCTCGCCGCTCGTGCTCGAGGTCGTCGAGCAGTCGAAGCAGGTCGCGTGGATCTCCGGCATCTCCCAGCGCACCCCGCGCCAGGTGTTCGCCACCGCGTGGTTCGGCGGGATCGACTCGTACGCAACCGTGGCGTGGGCGCTCCTGGTGCTCGGCACCGTCTCCGCCCTGGTCGCCGCGCACCGCCGCGTCCCCACCGTGCGCGCGCTCCTGCGTGCGCAGGCCGTCCGGGTCGCCCTGCCGCTGGCGCTGCTGCCCACCGGGGTGCTCCTCGCCGCGACGGCGCTCGGCAAGCACCTGTACTCCCCCAAGTACGCGTCGTTGAGCATGCCCTTCGTCGCGCTCCTCATCGCCCTCGCGATCACGGCCCTGCGACGCCGGGCGTTGATCGCCGCGGTGCTCGCGGTCTTCCTCGTCCTCAGCGTCCCGAGCGCGATCGACGTCAAGACGCCCCGCTCGAAGCAGGAGTCGACGTGGGCGAACGCCGCGTCGATCATCGCGGCCGAGCGCGGGTCGCGGACGGGCGCCAACGAGGGCGTCGTGTTCGGGAGCGTCTACGGCCACCCGACCTCCACGGCCGAGGTCGTCCGGGTGTCCTACCCGTGGGCGTTCTCCGGCATGACCGACCTCGGCATCTCGACGAACGGCGCCGAGACGGGCGCGCTCTGGAACCAGAACGGCGACCTGGCGTCGACGATCCCGGCACGCCTCGGCGACATCGACACCGTCTGGTTCGTCGGCGGCACCCCCAAGGCCCGGAACATCCAGCCCGAGACGACCGAGGTCCTCGCCGAGCACGGCTTCCACGTCGAGCAGAAGTGGCGCACCGGACGGGTCGTCATCACTGAGTTCGTCCGCGGCTGAGCCCCGGCGGAGCCACGCCCGACGGGCGACCCACGGCCCGCTCGACACGCGGTGTCCGCGGTGTCTGCGGTGTCCGCGGTGGGAGCGGTCAGTGCACGACGCGGGCGCCGTGCACCGGGCCGGTCGCCCGGAGCGCCACGAGCCCGGCGGCGCTGAGCTCCACCTGCACCTCGAGCGCAGCATCGCGGTCGGCGACCAGGAACGCCACCGTCGGCCCGCTCCCCGAGACGATGCCCGCGAGCGCTCCGGCCTTCTCCCCGACCTCGATCGTCGCGGCCAGCCCCGGCTGCAGACGCATCGAGGGTGCCTGCAGGTCGTTGTGCAGGCAGTCCGCCAGCAGGTCGGCGTCGCCGGCCCGGAGCGCCTGGAGCACGTTCGCCTCGACCACGGGGGTGGTGGGCGCCGGGCGGATGTCGGCGCGGTAGCGCTCCCGGTGCTCGTCGAGGGCGCGGTACACCGCGGGGGTCGAGAGCCCGTCGTCGCTGAGCGCGAGGACCCAGTGGAACTCGCCCTTGGCCAGCGCGGGGCTCAGCTCGTCACCGCGGCCGGTCCCCACTGCGGTGCCCCCGGCGAACGCGAAGGGCACGTCCGCTCCGAGGCGGGCCGCCAGGCGCAGCAGCTCGTCCCGCCCCAGGGCGGTACCCCACAGGGTGTCGCAGGCGAGCAGGGTCGCCGCAGCGTCCGCCGATCCCCCGCCCATCCCGCCGGCGACGGGGACCTGCTTCTCGATGGTGAGCCGGACGCCACCCCGGTGCCCGGCGGCCTCGGCCACGAGCCGAGCCGCGCGGATCGCCAGGTTCGAGTCGTCGGTCGGGACCGCGCTCGTGTCGATCGGCCCCGTGAACCGGACCGAGAAGTCGTCGGCGGCTTCCGCGGTGACGTCCTCGTACAACGAGACCGCCTGGTACGCGGTCGCCACGTCGTGGTAGCCGTCGTCCTGCAGGGCACCGACGGACAGGAACACGTTGATCTTGCCGGGAGCGCGCACCCGCACGCGGGTCGGTGCGGCCAGCGAGGTCATGCGTCCAACCTATCCTCCCCGCGCCGGGCGGTGGACTACGCCGGGGTCCCCGCCGCCGCGAACCCCCGCGCCAGGTCGGCCAGGATGTCGTCCACGTGCTCGAGCCCGATCGACAGGCGGATGAGGCCCTCCCCGACGCCGGCGGCCGCACGCTGCTCCGGGGTCATCTGCACGTGGGTCGTGGACGCCGGGTGCACGACGAGCGACCGCACGTCGCCCAGGTTCGACACGTGGTCGAAGAGCTCGAGCGCGGCGACGAACCGTCGGCCGGCCGCGACACCACCGGCGAGGTCGAACGCCAGCACGGCGGACGGTCCCTTCGGCACGTAGCGCTGCTGCAGGTGGTGCCACGGCGACGAGGGCAGTCCCGCGTAGTGCACGTGCTCGACCTGCGCGTGGTCGTCGAGCCACGAGGCCACCACCGCCGCGTTCGACACGTGCCGGTCCATCCGGAGCGACAGCGTCTGGATGCCCTGGAGCACGAGGAAGGCGTTGAACGGCGCGATCGCGGGCCCCAGGTCGGCGGACAGCTTCGACCGGGTGCGCTGGATGAACGCGCGGCGACCGAACTTCTCGGCGAAGGCCGTGCCGGCGAACCCGGACTGCTCGACCGTGGTGAGCTGGGGGTACTTATCCGCCTGCGCGGCCCAGTCGAAGTTCCCGCTGTCGACGATGATCCCGGCGATGGCGCTGCCGTGGCCGGCGAGGTACTTCGTCGCCGAGTGCACGACGATGTCGGCGCCGTGCTCGATCGGCCGCACGAGGTACGGCGTCGCGATGGTGTTGTCGACGATGAGCGGGACCCCGGCCTCGTGCGCCACCCCGGCGACGCCGGCGAAGTCGAGCACGTCGCCGCGCGGGTTCGGGATGCTCTCGCCGAAGAACGCCCGCGTCTCCGGGCGCACCGCGGCACGCCACTCGTCGAGGTCCGTCGGGTCCTGCACGAAGGTGAACGAGATGCCGAGGTCGCTCAGGGTCGAGTGGAAGAGCGTGTACGTCGCACCGTAGAGCGACGCCGACGAGACGACGTGGGCGCCCGCTCGGGCGACACCGAGCACGGCCAGCGAGGTCGCGGCCTGTCCCGAGGCCAGCGCCAGTGCGCCGATCCCACCCTCGAGGTCGGCGACGCGACGCTCGAGTGCGGCGGCCGACGGGTTGTTGACCCGCGTGTACGTGTGGCCGGGGGCGTCGAGCATGAACCGCGCCGCGGCGTCCTCACCCGAGGGGTAGACGTACGCCGCGCTCTGCGCGATCGGGGGCACGTTCGCGCCGAAGCCGGGATCGGCCGTGAACCCGGCGCGGATCTGCCGGGTCTCGAACGCCCAGTCGTCCTCGGCCGCCATCAGGCGACCGGCTCCGCGACGACCGACGAGCGCACGAGCGGGATGACCTGCTCGCCGAAGCGCTCCATCTCCTCGGCCTGCGGCGAGAACTGCAGCAGGAGCGTGTCGACGCCGGCGTCCTCGAACTCGCGGATGCGGTCGGCGACCTGCTGCGGGGTGCCGACGAACCCGGGGCGCAGACCGCGGTTCGACACCGAGTAGTCCTCGAGCGACGGGACGTGCTCGAGCTGCGACTTCGAGATGAAGTCCTGGTACGACTCGTACGCCCCGCCGTGGCGGACGTCGGTGATGCGGGCCAGCTCGGCCTGCGCCTCCTCCTCCGTCTCACGGACGATCACGTACGCGGCCATGCCGAACGCCTCGAACGGCGCGGCGCCGGCGTCCTCGCGGCGGCGCCGCATCTCGGCGATCTTCGTGCGGAGCTCGTCGACCGTGCCGCCGTGCGTCAGGTAGGCGTCGGCGAAGCGCGTGATCGAGCTCTTGCCCGCCTCGCTCTCGCCGCCGGCGTAGATGCGCGGCGTCACCCGGGGCTTCGGCTCGAGGTGCGTGTTCTGCACGTCGTAGTACTCCCCCGTGAACGAGAACGGCGTCTCCGCCCACAGGCCCTTGAGGATCGCGACGAACTCCTCGGTGCGGGCGTACCGGTCGTCGTGCTCCGAGAAGATGCCGCCGTACTGCCGGGCCTCCTCCGCCCACCAGGCGCTCACCACGTTGAACGTGAAGCGACCACAGGAGATCTCGTCGATGGTCGCGGCCTGCTTCGCCGTCACGGCCGGCAGGTGGTAGCCCGGGCGCATCGCGGCCATGATCTCGAGCCGCTCGGTCGTGGCTGCCAGCGCGGCCGCGAGCGCCCACGCCTCGAGACTCGGCGCCGCCGTGCCCTTGATGTCGTTGAGGTTGAGCTCCGGGACGAGCGTCAGGTCGAAGCCGATCCGCTCGGCACGCTGCGCGAGCCGCTTCACGTAGTCGAAGGTGACGGGCATGTCCTCGTCCTCGACGTTGCGCAGCCAGCCGCCGAAGAGCGGGGTCCAGTATCCGAATCGCACGTGTGGTTCCTCAGGTGGGTCGTGACGGTCTGGAGGCGCGGGGCGGGCCCGCCACGAGCCTCCAGGCCGGTGGGTGGTGTCGTCTCAGGCCGTGGTCGCCGACGCGGCGTACGCCTGCTCGAGGAGCGCGCCGGTGAAGCGCGCGATCGCGCGCGGACCGGAGACCGGCGCGAGCGCCTCGACGGCGGGGTTGTAGTTCGTGTTCGTGTTCACGTCGTAGACGACCGTGCGGCCGTCCGTGGTCTCCATGAACTCGACACCCGCCACCTGGATGCGCTGCTCGGCGAGGAAGGTCCGGAGCTGCTGCACGAGCGGGTGACCGGCGGTGACCTCGCCGCGGACGGCGAAGGCGGCCGGTGCGCCGGGCGCTGCGGTGCTGGTCGTCTCGACGCCCGGCACGTCGCAGACGGCGCCGGCGATGGTCTGCGGCACCTCGCACGCGTCGGCGGGGCAGAGCTCGAAGCTGCCGGCGCTCGTGTCGACGCGGACGGCGTAGACGAACTCGCCGCCGACGAACTCGGCGCGGGTGATGAACGGCTCGCGCGCGGTCAGGAGTTCCTGGAGCAGGGTGATGCCGTCGACCGGAGCCTCGAACTCGGGGCTGTCGACGTAGGCGTCGAACTCGGCGAGGGTGTCGAAGCGCCGGACGCCGAGGCCCTTGCCGCCCTGGTTGTGCTTCGTGATGAACGGGATGTCCTGCCCGTCCGTGAAGGTCCGCGCGGCGTCCTTGAGCGCGGCCGAGCCGAAGACCGCAGTGGTGCGGGGGACGTCGAAGCCGGCGTCGCGGAGGAGCCCGTGCTGGGCGACCTTCGACACCTCGAGCTCGAGCACGTGGCTGCCGTTCACGACCGTCGCCCCGGAGCGCTCGAGCCAGCCGAGCAGCGCGCGGGCGTACTCCTTGGAGTGCTCGTTACCGCGGGTGTGGCTCGACGCGGACATCCGTGACCAGTAGACGCCCGGAGCAGGCTCGGCGGACAGGTCGATGCTGCCGAGGGCACCTCCGTCGATGAGCAGGAGTTCCTCGACCGGGACACCCTCTGCCGCGAAGGCAGCGGCGAACGGCGGGAACCACTCGGGGTTCTCGTGGATGACGTACACGCGCGGAGTTGTCACCGGGCCACCCTAGGCACGGCGAGCCTGGGGGTGCCAGGTGTGTGACGTGGGATTGCGACGTGCGTCCGCGCCGGGGTCGCCTCGTGCGTCCGCGCCGGGCTCGCCTCGTGCGTCCGCGCCGGGTGTGCGAGGGTGGAACGCATGTCCTACCCCGCGTACGAGGAGACCGTCCGTCCCGGCCGCGTGATGACCGTCATCGGTTGGGCCGTGATCGCGACCGCCGTCGGGATCGCGACGCTCGTGCTCGCGGTGCCGGCAGGGTGGCAGGACCAGCCGCCGACGGCGTCGGACGTGGGCGTCCTGGTGGTCACACTCGCCGTCACGGTCGCGCTCGGGATCGGCTCGGTGCTGATGCGGATGACGGTTCGGGTCGACGAGGTCCTCGAGGTGCGTGTCCGGCCGTGGTGGTACCGGCGGCGCGTCGCCCCCGAGCAGGTCACCTCCGCCGAGGTCGTGCACATGACGGGCGGCAACTCCGGCGGGCTGGGCATCCGACTCGTTCCCGGCGGGACGGCGGTGTTGCTCGACGGCGGACCCGGCGTCCAGGTCACGATCCGCGACGCACGGTCGCTGCGGTTCCGGTGCAACGACCCGGAGGCCGTCGTCGCGGCGCTGCGGGCCCGGGGCGCTGCAGCCGACTGACGGTCGACGGTCCTGGTCGGGCGCCGGCCGACCGAGGATCAGCGCGCGACGCTGTCCGCGCCGAACTGCTGCGTGCCGACGACGCCGAGCAGCTCGAGCTTCTGCGCGTCCTCGCTCCCGGGCGGCGCGGTGAAGAGCAGGAGCGCCTGCGCCTGGTCGTCCGTGTGCAGCACCTGGCAGTCGACGGTGATCCGTCCGAGCTCGGGCTGCACGATGGTCTTGTTGTCCGACCAGCGGGTCGCGACCTCGTGCCGTTCCCAGAGCTCGCGGAAGGCCGGGCTGCGGCGCTGCAACTCGGCGACGAGCTCCGTCGCCCGCCGGTCGGTCGGTCCCGCGAGTCCGACGGCAGCGCGGAGCGACGCGACCACCACCCGTCCGAGTCGGTCGTGCTGCTCGGGCGCGTACTTCGCCTGCTCGGTTCCCGTCACGAACCAGCGCCACGCCTGGTAGCGCTCGTTGCCCGGCAGGTCCACGGACCCGCCGAGCAGCGCCCGTGCGAGCCGGTTCTCGACGAGGGTCTCCCCCAGGTGGCTGACCACGATCGCCGGGGTGTCCTCGAGCCGGTCGAGCACGCGCAGGATCGCCGGGTCGACGTGGTCCGCACGGTGCAGACGGACCGGGGCGGTGTGCCCGGCGAGGTGGAACAGGTGGTCGCGCTCGTCCAGGCTGCAGCGCAGTGCCCGGGCGATCGCCGCGACCATCTGTTCGGAGGGTTGCGGACCGCGCTGCTGCTCGAGCCGCGTGTAGTAGTCGACGCTCATCCCAGCGAGCCCGGCGACCTCCTCACGGCGGAGACCGGGCGTCCGTCGGCGCGCGCCGCTGCCGAGGCCGACGTCCTCGGGCCGCAGGAGCTCGCGGCGGCGGCGCAGGAAGTCGGCGAGCGCGGGTCGGTCCATGCCCCCATCGTGCCGTCTCGCACGCGGCGGAACCAGGGACCGCCGGTCCCCCGATGCACGCGCCCTGGAGGCGACCCGCCCGCAGGAGCATCGTGGTCGGCATGGACACCACGAACAGCACCGTCTTCATCTCCGGCGGGACCTCGGGCCTCGGGCTCGCCCTCGCGCAGCGCCTGCAGGCCGCCGGCAGCACCGTCGTGATCGGCGGTCGACGCCAGGACCGCCTGGACGCCCTCGCCGCCGAGCACGGCTTCGGCACGGTCGTGATCGACGTCGCCGACGCGGACTCGATCGCCGGCGCCGCAGCGGACGTGATCACCCGCCACCCGTCGCTCGACACCGTCGTCACGATGTCGGGCATCATGCGGAACGAGGACCTCCGCGATCCCGGGCACATCGACGACGCGCTCGAGACCGTCCAGACGAACCTGGTCGGCACGATCCGCCTGATCGACGCGTTCCTGCCGCACCTGCTCGCCCGACCGGCGGCGACGCTGATCACGGTGTCGTCCGGTCTCGCCTTCGTACCGCTCACCGCGACCCCGACCTACAGCGCCACGAAGGCGGCCGTGCACTCCTACACGCAGGCGCTCCGGCAGCAGCTCGTCGGCAGCTCGGTGGAGGTGCTGGAGCTCGCGCCGCCGGCCGTGCAGACGGACCTGATGGGCGGGGCGGACTTCGGTGGGATGCCCCTCGACGAGTTCACCGACGAGGTGATGGGCCTGCTCGAGTCCGGCGCTGCGCCCGAGATCCTCGTGCAGAACGTGCAGCCGCTGCGCTGGGCGGAGCGCGACGGGACGCACCAGCAGCTCCTCGAGGCGATGGCGGGTCGCGGCCACTGAGCCGCGGGCCGCGGCCCGCGGCCCGCGGCCGGGAGCGTGTCGGATGGAGGAGATCCTCCATCCCCTCGACTCGCGGTCAGTCGCGATGCGCACCCTTCTCCGTCGACATCTGTTCGCGCAGGATGGCATCTGCAACCCGACCAGGTACGAAGATCGGGAGCGTTGCCGACGCGACCGCTGCGAAGGCCGGATCCGTGGTCACCAGTCCATCGGCCTCCGTGACCTTCGCCAGGCTGACCGATGCTGCGCGCGCGGCGTCGATGTCGTGCGCGGCCATGACGGCCCACGTTCCCTCGATCACCTCCGGGATCTCGCAGTACATGGCTTCGGTCGAGGCGACCAGTGTCCGCCAGCGGTCGAACACGTCCTCGGGAGTCGGAGGCAGGAGTGCGAGGCCGCCACGACCGAGCGGGCGACTGCCAGATGCATCCGGGCGCTCCACGGCTCGGAGCGCCCGAGCGAGATCGTGCAGTTGGAGCTCGGTCAGATCGGTGAAGAAGAGGACCGTCCCGGCGTCGGTCAGCCGCTCCAGGTACGCGCTGCACTCCCGGTGATCGGCGTCCTGCTGATCCAGGCAACTCGCGACGAAGCTGATGTCGACGGCAAAGCTCTGCGGGAGTACGCGGCCCCGGCCGAATGCCTGCAGGCCAGCTTCAGCTTCGGACCCATCAAGATCGTCCACCCCCACCGATCAGACGGTCCTGCTGTCGGCCGAGGATGGGTGCGTCGGTCGTTCGCGAGGCGGGTTCATCGCTTCGTGCAATCGAGCCAAGCGTTCCTGCAGCGTTCCCACCAAGGGCGTCCTGCGCAGGACCAGCGGCTCGCCCGGGGCTCGCCTGCGCGCGGTCACCGGGAAGGGTGGAACATCCGACGAGCTCCAGGATTCGCGCGTTGTCCGTTCGTGCTGTTCGTGCATGATCGCCTCGTTTCCCTCTTGTGGAGACGACCGTAGATCGCGGCGTACCGCGACACCGAACACTTCGTATTTCGCAAGCGCCGTCAGCCGGCGGCGAGGACCGTCCGCCCGAGCTGCACGAAGTCGGCCGGCGACAGCGCCTCGCCCCGTGCTGTCGGGTCGAGGCCCGCAGCGATCAGCAGCTCCGACGCACGAGCGCTGGAGCCGAGCACTCCGGACAGGCTCTGCCGGAGCATCTTGCGGCGCTGCTGGAACGCCCCGTCGACGAGGGCGAAGACCTGCGCCCGCAGCGTCTCGTCCCCCGGGCGCTCACGACGGTCGAACCCGACGAGCACGCTGTCGACGTTCGGCACCGGCCAGAAGACCTGGCGGCTGATCTGCCCGGCCGTCGACCATGACCCGTACCACGCTGCCTTGACGCTGGGCGCGCCGTAGACCTTGCTGCCGGGCTCCGCTGCGATGCGGTAGCCGACCTCGGCCTGCACCATCACGAGCACCCGCTCGATCGTCGGGAAGGTCGCGAGCAGGTGCAGCAGCACGGGGACGGAGACGTTGTACGGCAGGTTCGCGACGACGTGCGTCGGTGCCTCCGGCAGTTCGTCGGCGGTCACGGCGAGGGCGTCCTGGTGGACGACCTGCAAGCGCGCGTCGGGCTGCATGAGCGAGACGGTCGTCGGGAGCTGCGCCGCGAGCCGCCCGTCGATCTCCACCGCGGTGACCGATGCGCCGGTCTCGGTCAGGCCGAGGGTCAGCGACCCCAGGCCCGGTCCGATCTCGAGCACGCGCGAGTCCGGCGTGACCCGACCGGCCGTCACGATGCGGCGCACGGTGTTGGCGTCGTGCACGAAGTTCTGGCCGAGCTTCTTCGTCGGGGTGACGTCGAGCTTGGCAGCGAGGTCCCGGATCTCCGCCGGGCCGAGCAGCGTGCCCACGGCTACTGGTCCACCGTGACGGGCTCGGCGTCCCACGCCCCGTACACGAGCTCGGTCGTCGAGGCGATCTGCGCCGCGAGCATCGACGGATCGGTGCCGAGGGTCTCGGCCATCGACCGAAGCGTGAGCGGGATGAGGTACGGGGCGTTCGGCCGACCACGGTACGGCGTCGGCGTCAGGAAGGGCGCGTCGGTCTCGATCATGACCAGGTGGCGCGGCGCGACCTCGAGCGCGTCACGGAGCGACTGCGCGTTCTTGAAGGTGACGTTGCCGGCGAACGACATGTACCAGCCGCGCTCGGCGCAGAGCCGGGCGAGGTCCGGACCGCCGGAGAAGCAGTGGAAGACGGTCTTCTCGGGAGCGCCGACGCGGTCGAGCACCTCGACCACGGCGTCGTGCGCGTCGCGGTCGTGGATCGTCAGCGCGAGGTCGTGCTCCTTCGCGATCCGGATGTGCTCCTCGAACGAGCGGACCTGCGCCGCACGGCCGTCCTCGCCGGTCCGGAAGAAGTCGAGACCGGTCTCGCCGATCGCCCGGACCCGGGGCAGCGCCGCGAGCCGTTCGATGCCGGCGAGGTGCTCGTCGAGCAGCCCCTGCTCGTCGAGCACGGGTGCCTCGTTCGGGTGCAGCGCGACGGCAGCCAGCACACGGGGCTCCCGCGCGGCGATCTGCGCCGACCACTCCGACGTCGCCAGGTCGGTGCCGACCTGCACGACGCCGCGGACCCCGACGCTCGACGCGCGGTCGAGGTGCTCGCGGTAGTCGAGCGGACCGTCGCCGCCCTCGCCGACGCCGTCGGCGATCTCCATGTGCGTGTGGTTGTCGTACACCGGGACGACGAGCGCCTGCGGCAGCGGTGGGTAGCTCAGGTCGCGCTTCGAGCCGCCGGACGACCCCTCGCCCCGAGCCCGGACGTGCGAGCCGTCGGCCGCGTCGGTCACGCTGCGCCCTGCTCGGGCTGCTGCTCGATGCGCGGGAACAGGCCGGACTCGAGGGGCACGACGGTCTCGGCGCCCTGCCACTCCCAGGCACGGTCGACGCGCTGCTCGGTCACGGAGCCGCCGGCGCCGATCGACGCCCAGAGCTTCTCGGTCGCCTTCGGCATCACCGGGGAGACCAGGACGTTCACGGTGCCGAGGCCACGCAGCGCGGTCGCGAGGACGGTGCCGAGGCGCTCGCGCTTCGTCTCGTCCTTCGCCAGCGCCCACGGCTCCTGCTCGGTGATGTACCCGTTCAGGGCGTCGACGAGCTCCCACACGGCGGCGATCGCCTCGTGTGGCGCGAATCCCTCGACCGCGGCGTCGGCACGCTCGGTGACGGACACCGCGAGCGCGTCGATCGCCTCGTCCGACGGGGTCAGCTCGCCGCGCGACGGGACGGCACCGTCGAAGTACTTCTGCAGCATGGCGACGAGGCGCGAGGCCAGGTTGCCGAAGCCGTTCGCGAGGTCGGCCGAGTACCGGGCGGAGATGTCCTCCCAGCTGAAGTTGCCGTCCTGCCCGAAGGTGATCGCGCGGAGGAAGTAGTAGCGGAACGCGTCCGAGCCGAAGGTGTCGGTGATCTCCGACGGCGCGATGCCGGTCAGCTTCGACTTGGACATCTTCTCGCCGCCGACGAGCAGCCAGCCGTGCCCGAAGACGCGCTCCGGTACCGGGAGCCCGGCCGCCATGAGCATGGCCGGCCAGATCACGGCGTGGAAGCGGGCGATGTCCTTGCCCACGATGTGCACGCTCGGCCAGAGGCGACGGAAGGCCTCGTCGTCGTCCGACCCGTAGCCCAGTGCGGTGACGTAGTTGAGCAGCGCGTCGAACCACACGTAGAGCACGTGGTCGTGGTCCCAGGGGATCTGGATGCCCCAGTCGAAGCTCGAGCGGGAGATCGACAGGTCGCGGAGGCCCTGCTTCACGAACGAGACGATCTCGTTGCGGACGCTCTCGGGCTGGATGAACTGCGGGTTCGACTCGTACAGGTCGAGCAGACGCTGCTCGAAGTCGCTCATGCGGAAGAAGTAGTTGCGCTCGGACAGCACCTCGACCGGGATCGAGTGGATCGCGCAGACCTGCTGGCCCTCGTACGCACCGGTGCCGGGCACGAGGTCGCTCGGCTGCTTGTACTCCTCGCACCCGACGCAGTAGAAGCCCTCGAACTCACCGGCGTAGATGTAGCCGTCGTCGTACAGCTTCTGCAGGAACGCCGTCACGCCCCGCTCGTGGCGCTCGTCGGTGGTGCGGATGAAGTCGTCGTTCGCGACGTCGACCGTGTCGAGCAGCGGCTTCCACGCGTCGGTGACGAGCCGGTCGGCCCACTCCTTCGGGGAGACGTCGTTCGCGCTGGCGGTGCGCAGGATCTTCTGGCCGTGCTCGTCGGTGCCCGTGAGCAGCCAGGTGTCGTCGCCCCGCTGCCGGTGCCAACGCGCCATGAAGTCCGCGGCGACCTCGGTGTAGGCGTGCCCGATGTGGGGCACGTCGTTCACGTAGAAGATCGGCGTGGTGATGCTGAACGAGGACCCGTCGGACATGCGGACCATCCTACGGGCGGGCCGGAGCCGCGTGACGCGCCCCGCGCGCCGCCTGTGGAGAACCGGACGGGAGGCGCGTGGCGAGCCCGCCCCGTGCCTCCAGACCGACGGTGGTCGGCCCTACCGCGCGGCCAGCGCGCCCTCGTACAGGTCGCGCTTCGACAGCCCGGTCGCGTCCGCGACCGCCGCGGCGGCCTCCTTCATGCGGGACCCGGCTGCGACCCGCTCGAGCACGAGCCGCACACCGTCCTCGATGCTCGTCACGTCGAGCGCACCGGTCGACCCCTCGACGACCACGCAGATCTCCCCGCGCACCCCGTCGGCAGCCCACGCGGCGAGCGCGGCGAGCGAGTCGCGGCGGACCTCCTCGTGCAGCTTCGTGAGCTCGCGGCACACGACCGCGCGGCGGTCGTCGCCGAAGCCCGAGGCCATGTCGGCGAGCGTGTCGGCGAGCCGGTGCGGTGACTCGAAGAACACCATCGTCCGCTGCTCACCGGCCAGGGACGCGAACAGGCGACGGCGCTCCCCCGCCTTGCGGGTCGGGAAGCCCTCGAAGCTGAAGCGGTCGGTCGGCAGGCCGGACACGGCGAGCGCCATGAGCACCGCGGACGGGCCGGGCAGGGCGGTGACGGTGACCCCGGCGGCCGCCGCGGCCTCCACCAGGGGGAAGCCGGGGTCGCTGATCGCGGGCATGCCCGCATCGGTGAGGACCACCACGTCCTCGTCGCGGGCGAGCTCGACCACCTCGGAGGCCTTCGCGCGCTCGTTGTGCTCGTGGAGGGCGATGAGGCGGGGGCGGTTCTCGATGCCGAGCGCGCGCATCAGGTGGATCGCGGTCCGGGTGTCCTCGGCGGCCACCACGCTCGCGTTCGACAGGGTCTCGACGAGTCGGCGCGACGCGTCGCCGAGGTTGCCGATGGGCGTTGCTGCGAGGACGATCACCTCCCCATTCTGGTGCCAGGTCCGCCGTGGCGGCGATCCGTAGGATGCAGGCGATGACCAGCGAGCTGACCGACGACCGCACCGCCCTCGTCGACGGACCGGCCGGCTCCCGCCTCGACGACTGGTGGGGTCGGGTCCTGTCGACGTCGCAGCGCGTCGCGATCTGGCGGTGGACGGGTCCGATCGCGGTGACCCTGCTGGCGGCCGTGCTCCGGCTGGTCGGACTCGGTCACCCGCACTCGCTGGTGTTCGACGAGACGTACTACGTCAAGGACGGCTGGTCGATCGTGCACCTCGGGTACGAGGGCACCTGGCCGGGGAACTCCTCCGACGACGGCGCCCCGACGACCGACCAACGCTTCGCCGACGGCGAGACCGACCTGTACTCGAGGGCGGCGGAGTTCATCGCGCACCCGCCGCTCGGGAAGTACCTGATCGGCCTCGGCATGCTGCTGTTCGGCGCCGACAGCTCGTTCGGGTGGCGGTTCACGGTCGCCGTGCTCGGCACCGCGACCGTGTTCCTGACCGCGGTCATCGCGCGCTCGCTGTTCCGCTCGACGGCGATCGGGACGCTCGCCGGGTTCCTGCTCGCGATCGACGGGCAGGCGATCGTGCTGTCGCGCGTGACGCTGCTCGACGGCATCCTGACGTTCTTCGTCGTGCTCGGAGCGGGAGCGCTGCTGCTCGACCGGAGGTGGACGCAGCGGCGGCTCGACGACTGGGTCAGGCGCCGTGCGGACGACGGACGCGACACGCTCTGGGGGCCGGTGCTGGTCTGGCGGCCGTGGCTCGTCGCGATGGGCGTCGCGCTCGGTCTGGCGTCCGCGACGAAGTGGTCCGGCCTGTACTTCCTGGCGTTCTTCGCGCTGTACTCCGTGCTGAGCGACATGATGATGCGTCGCCGCGCGGGTGTGGCGTTCTGGTCGTCGAGCGCCTTCCTGCAGCAGGCGCCGGTGACGTTCCTGCTCACGGTGCCGATCGCCGCCGTGACCTACCTGGCGTCGTGGACCGGGTGGTTCCGGACGTCCGGCGGATGGGACCGGGACTGGATCGCATCCGGCGGGGAGCGGTGGACGGGCCTGCTCGCGTGGGTGCCGGACTCGTTGCAGAACTGGTGGCACTACCAGTCGGAGATCTACGGCTTCAACATCGGCCTGCACACCCCGCACTCGTATCAGGCGAACCCGCTGCTCTGGCTCGTGATGCAGCGGCCCACGTCGATGTACTACGTCGGGACGAACCGCGGCCAGGACGGCTGCTGGGCGGACCGCTGCGGCGAGGCGATCACCGGCATCGCGAACCCGTTCGTCTGGTACGCCTCGGTGGTCGCGGCGGTAGCGCTGCTCGTGCTCTTCGTGCTGCGTCGACGCTGGGAGTACGGCTTCGTGCTGATCGGTGTGGCGGGCGGGTACCTGCCGTGGCTGCTGTACACCGACCGCACGGTGTTCCAGTTCTACACGGTGGCGTTCGAACCGTTCCTCGTCATCGCCCTGGCCGCGGCGATCGGGCTCGTCGCCGGGTCACGGACCGATCCGCGGCCGCGACGGACGCGCGCGCTGGTGTGGGTCGGGGTGTACCTCGGCGTGGTCGTGCTGGCGTCGGCGTACTGGTACCCGATGTGGACCGGGCTGCAGGTGCCGTGGGACTTCGTCCGGTCGCACTACTGGCTGCCGAGCTGGCTGTAGCGGTCGAGGCGCCGGCGACCGTCAGGGCTGGCCGTGCAGGGCGCGTTCGATGGCGGCGCGGTCGAGCGGCGCACCGACCATCGGATCGGTGGTGCCGCCGGGCAGGACGCCCTCGAGCACGACCTCGGCGTAGCGGCGCCAGGCGTCCGGGTCGTGGGCGCGGGTCGAGTCCGCGACGGCGCCGACCATCGTGGTGAGCATCGGGAGGTCGGCGTAGCTGAACCCGGCCCGCACCACCCCGGCGACGGTGGCACGCTCGATGATCGTCGCGACCTGGCGTTCGAGCCGGTCCCGCTCGTGCACGATCGACGGCCGCGCCTTCCCCGCGCGGACGATGGCGTCGGCGAGGGCTCGGTCGCGCGCGCGGAACTCGAAGACGCCCATCAGGTAGATGCGCAGCGCCTCACGCGGATCGGACTCCTGCGCGGCGCGGGCGGCGGCGGCGTTCATCGCCTCGAACTTGGTGGCGAGGAGCGCCTCGATCAGGGCGTCCTTGTCGGTGAACCGGCGGTAGACCGTCCCGACCCCGACGCCGGCCTCGTGCGCGATGTCGTTGAGCGTGACCGACAACCCGCGCTCGGCGAAGCACCTGCGAGCGGTCTGCAGGATCAACTCGCGGTTGCGCGCGGCATCGGCGCGCAGGGGGCGCTCGAGGTCGTGCGCGGTGTCGGTGGTGCTCACGAGGTCGACCGTAGTTGAAGATTCTGGGAACAAACGGATGCACCGACTCCGTTTCGGTCTACACTCGACACAAACGGATGCACCACATCCGGTTCCACCTCCTCGCGAAGCGCTCGACGGCGCGTGCTCCGCCACCTCCACCCTTCCCAGAAGGAGGCTGCCGTGACGGCAGAACAGACCGTGCCGACCCGGACCGGGTCCGCACACACGACGACCGGCCACGCTGCCGGCACCACGCCCGGCTCCGGCTCCGGCCGGGCCGAGCACCGCTGGATCGCGCTGGCGGTCATCGCCCTCGCCCAGCTCATGGTCGTGCTGGACGCGACCATCGTGAACATCGCCCTCCCGTCGGCGCAGGCCGACCTCGGCTTCGGCACCGACCAGCGCCAGTGGATCGTCACCGCCTACTCGCTGGCGTTCGGCTCCCTGCTCCTGCTCGGCGGTCGCCTCGGAGACCTGTTCGGCCGGAAGACCACCTTCATCGTCGGCCTGGTCGGGTTCGCCCTGGCCTCGGTGCTCGGCGGCCTCGCGGACTCGTTCGGCCTGCTCGTCGCCGCCCGCGCACTGCAGGGTGTGTTCGGCGCCCTGCTCGCCCCGTCGGCGCTCGGCATGCTCACCACGACCTTCCGTGACCCGAAGGAACGCGGCCGGGCCTTCGGCATCTTCGGGTCGATCGCCGGCTCGGGTGCGGCGATCGGCCTGCTGCTCGGCGGTGTGCTCACCGAGTACGCGTCCTGGCGCTGGTGCCTCTACGTGAACGTCGTGTTCGCGGTGCTCGGTGTCATCGGTGCACTCGTCTTCATGGCGAAGCCGCCGAAGGTCGAGCGTCCGCGCATCGACGTCGCCGGGGTCCTGACGATCACCGCGGGCCTGGTCGGCATCGTCTACGGGTTCTCGAACGCCGAGTCGAACGGCTGGGACGCCCCGCTGACGATCGTCATGCTCGCCGCGGGGGTCCTGCTCGTCGCCGCGTTCGTCCTGATCGAGACCCGGGTCGCACACCCGCTCCTGCCGCTCCGCGTCGTCCTCGACCGCGACCGCGGCGGCGCGTTCATCGCCATCGGCCTGGTCGCCATCGGCATGTTCGGCATCTTCCTGTTCCTGACGTACTACCTCGAGCAGACGCTCGGCTTCAGCTCGCTGCAGACCGGGCTGGCGTTCCTCCCGATGCCGCTGTCGATCATGATCTCGGCGACGCAGATCGGTGGGCGCCTCCTCCCCCGCGTGGGTCCGAAGATCCTGATCTTCGCCGGCGGGCTGGTCGCGGCGACCGGGCTGCTGCTCCTGCTCCGCACCGAGGTCGACAGCACCTACGCGGGGACCGTCCTGCCGGCGCTGATCGTCATCGGTCTCGGCATGGGCACGATCTTCTCGTCCGCGATGAACACCGCGACGACCGGGGTCGCCCGGGCCGATGCCGGCGTGGCCTCGGCGACGGTGAACACCATGCAGCAGATCGGCGGCTCGATCGGCACGGCCCTGCTCTCGACGATCTTCGCCGACGTCGTGAAGGACAGCCTGTCAGGCCTCTCGGCAGCGCCGACGAAGCTGCAGCAGGCTCAGGCCGTGATCGACGGGTACCACGTGGCCTTCGGCATCTCGGCCGGAGTGCTCGTGCTCGTCGCCCTCGCCGGCGGGCTGCTCATCAACCGGCAGTCGGTGCGGCTCGCGAAGCTCGCGCACGCGTCGGCCGCCACGACGGGCAGCATCCCGGCCGCGGCGCACTAGGCAGCTGCGGCGGACCCCGCTGCTGCCGCTGCCCGGGCCGCCACGGTCGCTCCGCTCTGCGACATCCCACGCGTCGATCGACGCGTGGGATGTCGTGTCCCCGGCCCGGCCGAACGAACGGGCAACGTCCGCCCGTCCGGTGCGAGCGGATTCGGCATCCAGGCGTCAGGGACACTGGCGTTGCGCAGTGTGTCGGACATCCGAGGCCTCGTCGGAGGGCCGCGTTACGGTGGGCGCCATGGCCCCCGTCCTGACCTCGCCGCTCGTGTCGACGCAGTGGCTCGCCGACCACATCGGTGCCGACGAACTCGTCGTCCTCGACGCGTCGGTGCACACGACGGGGGTCGGCACGGCGATGCAGTGGCAGGCCGCCCGCGACGCGTACGAGCAGCACGGGCACGTCCCCGGGGCCCGGTACGCCGACCTCGTCGACGACTTCTCCTCGCCGGACGCCGACGTGCCCTTCACCCGGCCGAGTGCCGAGCGCTTCGAGTCCGCCGCGCGTGGTCTCGGCGTCACCAACGGCTCGACCGTGGTCGTGTACGACGACAGCGTCGGCGAGTGGGCCGCGCGGCTCTGGTGGATCTTCCGCGCGTTCGGCTTCGACGACGTCGCGGTGCTCGACGGCGGCTTCGCCAAGTGGCGCGACGAGGGACGACCGGTCCGGGTCGGACCGCTCCGTGGCGAGGTCCGCCCGTCGTCCGCCGAGTCGTTCCTCGCCGGTGAGGAGCGTCCGGTGTGGGCCGACCACGACCGTGTCCTGCGCGCCGTCCGTGGTGAGGAGCCGGCGGCCGTCGTCCTGGCGGCCCCTCCGTCGGCCCTGGGCACGGACCACCCCGGCGTGGTGCCCGGCAGCACGGCGATCACGACGGACGACGTGGTCGACCCCGAGACGAACACCCTCCGCCGCGGCCCGGCCCTCGCCGAGGTCTTCGCACGGGTGCTCGACGCCGACGAGATCGTGACGTACTGCGGCGTCGGCAGCGCGGCGTGCGTGGACGCGCTCGCCCTGACGGTGCTCGGGCACGACCACGTGAAGGTCTACGACGGGTCCCTCGCCGAGTGGTGGCGCCTCGAACCGGAGCTGGTCGCGTCCTGAGGCCTCGGCGTCGACCACGCCGACCACGCCGTCCGTACCGTCCCCGCGGCACTAGCGTTGGCGCATGAGCACCAGACGCGCGGTCGTCCTCGGCGGTACCGGCGGGACCGGGTCGGCGGTGGTCCGTGACCTCCTCGACGTCTCCGGCCGCGGCGGCGACGACTGGCAGGTCGACGTCCTGGCCCGACGCGGCGGTCCCGCAGCCGGTGCGTTGACCGCAGCCGGTGCCTCCTTCGTGTCCGGTGACCGCCGCGACACGAGCGTGCTCCGCGATCTCCTCCGCCCGGGTGCCGACCTGCTCGTGGACACCGTGGGCGTGACCCGGGACGACGCCCTGCAGCTGCGGCCGTTCCTCGACGACGTCGGCTCGACGGTGTTCGTGTCGTCGAAGGCGGTCTACGTCGACGACCAGGGGCGGCACGCGAACTCGGTCGACAAGCCGGTGTTCGGCGGCGCGGTGACCGAGCTCCAGCCGACCGTCGTCGCGGACGACGGCGACCCGACCGCGCGCGACGGGTACGCGGCCGCGAAGGTCGCCGCCGAACAGGTCCTGCTCGACCACGGTGCCCCCGTCACCGTGCTCCGTCCCTCGAAGGTGTACGGCGTCGGCACCGGCCGCCCGCGGGAGTGGTTCGTGGTGCGCCGCGCACTCGACGGCCGGGAGCGCATCCTGCTCGCCGACCACGGACGGGGCGTCGACCACACGACGGCGGCGAGCGGGATCGCGTCCCTCGTGCGTCTGGTCGCCGACGCTCCGGACCGCCGCATCCTCAACGTGGCCGACGAGACCGCGCCCGACGTCCTCGAGATCGTGCGCACCCTGGCCGGGCTCGTCGACCACCGGTTCGACGAGGTCCTGCTCGACCAGGACGCCCCCGCCTTCGTCGGGACGACCCCGTGGAGCGCACCGTCGCCGTTCGTCCTCGACACGACGGCGGCTCGCGCGCTCGGGTGGCAGCCCCCGCGGTACGCCGACGCCGTCCGGCCCGAGGTCGACTGGCTGCTCGAGACCGCACACGCCGTGCCGGCCGGCGGTGACGTCCCCTGGGCGCAGGACCCGTTCTGGGACCGCATGTTCGACTACGGCCCGGAGGACGCCGCCCTCGTGCTGCTCTCGCTCGGCAGGGGCTGAACCGGTGCCACGCTCGGAGGTCCTGTTCGTCGGCGGGCGTTCGGGCGTCGGCAAGTCGACCGCGGCCGAGGCGCTCCACGACCTGCTGGCGGCAGCCGACGTCCCGCACGCGGTCATCGAGGGCGACCTCCTGGACCTCGCGCACCCGGCTCCGCACGTGGCGCACCCCACCGTCCGGCTCGCCGAACGGAACCTGCGCGCGATGTGGGCGGAGTACCGCGAACTCGGGCACCACCGGCTCGTCTTCACGAACACCGTGTCCGTGCTCGAGCACGAACGGCTCGCCGCCGCGATGGGTGACGACCCGGTCGTCACCGCGGTCCTGCTCCGCGCCTCTGACGCCACCACCACCGGTCGACTGGCCCGGCGAGCGGGCGGCACGGTCCCGCAGGCGCAGCTCGCCCACAGCGCGGCGACGGCCGGGAGGCTCGACTCGGCCGTCGCGGACACGGTCGCGCGGGTGGACACCGACGGCAGGTCCCCGCTCGAGATCGCACGACAGCTCGCGTCGCTCACGGGCTGGCTGCCCGGCTGACCGCCGGCCCGGGCACCGTGGCCCTGACTCCGCGGCTTGCGCCTGTGGACGAGCACGAGCTGTCCACCGATCGCCGGATCGTCACCACCGCCCAGCCCCCACGGGGCACGCTGGAGGAATGAAGGACAACCGGCTCGGAACCGCGGTCAGCCCGTACCTGCGCCTGCACGCCGACAACCCGGTGGACTGGCGCGAGTGGGGACCCGCGGCATTCGCCGAGGCGCGGGAGCGCGACGTGCCCGTGCTCGTCTCGGTCGGGTACGCCACGTGCCACTGGTGTCACGTCATGGCGCGCGAGAGCTTCTCCGACCCGGAGATCGGCGAGCTGCTCCGTCGGGACTTCGTCGCCGTGAAGGTCGACCGAGAAGAGCGTCCCGACGTGGACGCCAGCCTCATGGCCTCGGCGAGCGCGTTCACGCAGCAGCTCGGGTGGCCGCTGACGGCGTTCGCGACGCCCGAGGGGCGGGTGTTCTTCGCGGGGACCTACTACCCCCCGACCCAGGTCGGCCAGGTCGGCTCGTTCCGCCAGGTCCTGGCGGCGGTGCTCGACGCGTGGACCCAGCGACGGCACGAGGTGGACGCGAACGCCGGCGCGATCGCCGCGGCGATCGCCCAGGGGGCGCAGGCGGACGCCACCGCGCAGGGTGGTGCGCCGTCCGGCGGGGCTGCACCGGGCCTCCCGTCCGCCGACGCGATCCGCTCGGTGACCGCGCAGCTCGTCTCGGCGGAGGACACCACGTACGGGGGCTTCGGCGGTGCGCCGAAGTTCCCGAGCGCGCCGCTCCTCGAGTTCCTCGGCGAGGTCGCGGCCGACGGCGACGACGTCGCACGAGGGCTGCTCGAGCGGAGCCTCCGGGCGATCCGGACGACCGAGCTGACCGACGCCGACGGCGGTGTGTTCCGGTACGCGACCAAGCGCGACTGGAGCGTGCCGCACTACGAACGGATGCTGTACGACAACGCGGGACTGCTCGCGGTCGCCGAAGCCGGGCAGGCACGGGGCATCGCGGACTTCCTCCGGGACACGCTGCGGCGACCCGACGGTGCGTTCGTCGCGGCGCAGGACAGCGAGTCGACCATCGACGGACGACGTGTGGAGGGCGACTGGTACCGCCTGCCGCTCGACGAGCGCGGGCGGTTCGATCGGCCACCGCTCGACGACCAGGTGCTGACCGGCTGGAACGGACTCGCCGTCCGGGGGCTCGCCCGTGCTGCGGCGCGGCACGGCGACGACGAGATGACGACGCTCGCGCGGAGTGCTGCCGACGCGGTCCTCGCCGCCCACGTGCGGGACGGACACGTCGTCGTCCGCTCGAGCACCGCCCACGGCTCGTCGTCTGCGCCGCCCACGATCGAGGACGTCGGCCTGCTCGCCGAAGGGCTGCTCGAACTCGCGCTCCTGACCGGCGAGGTCCGGTACGCCGAGACGGCACGCTCGCTCGTCGACGACGGTCTCGCCGGACGGTTCGACGCCGATCCGGTCCTGCGTGCGGCCGGGACGGCGACGGGCGAGCAGCCGCAGACGGCGCTGCGCTCCGGCACGGTCGCGCTGGCGGGGGCGGCCGCGACGCTGGCCGCGCTCACCGGCGATCGAGCACTCCGGGACGCCGCGACCCGGCTCGTCGCCGACCGCGCACAGACCGGGACGGAGCGGCCGCTCGGCCACGCGGACGCCCTCGGGGTCGCGCTCGCACTGCAGCGCCCGTCGCGTGAGGTCGTCGTCGTGTCCGAGGCCGACGACCCGATGCGACGGACCGCCCTCGCTGCCCGCCGACCGGGGACCGTCGTGGCGACGGTGACCCCGGAGCAGGCGCTGGCGTGGGCCGGTGCCGGGTTCTCCCTGTTCGCGGGGCGGGACGGCTCGGCGCCGGTCGCGTACGTCTGCCACGACCACGTCTGCGCGCTGCCGGCCCGGAGCGACGCCGCTCTCGCCGAACAGCTGCGCTGACGGCTGCCCCCGCCGGACCGCTATCCTGGAATGCTCATGTCTGCCACGCCCGTCATCACGTACCCGCCCGAACTGCCGGTGTCGCAGCGGCGGGACGACATCGCCGCCGCGATCCGTGACCACCAGGTCGTCATCGTCGCCGGCGCCACCGGTTCGGGCAAGACGACGCAGCTGCCGAAGATCTGCCTCGAACTCGGCCGCGAGTCCATCGGGCACACCCAGCCCCGTCGGATCGCCGCCCGCACGATCGCCGAGCGCGTGTCCGAGGAGCTCGGCGGCGAACTCGGTGACCTCGTCGGCTACCAGGTGCGCTTCACCGACAAGGTGTCGAGCAACACCCGGATCAAGCTCATGACCGACGGGATCCTGCTCAACGAGATCCACTTCGACCGTGACCTGAAGCGCTACGACACGATCATCATCGACGAGGCGCACGAACGCTCCCTGACGATCGACTTCCTGCTCGGGTACCTCAAGCGGCTGCTGCCCCGGCGACCCGACCTCAAGGTGATCATCACGAGTGCGACGATCGACCCGGAGTCGTTCTCGCAGCACTTCGGCGGCGCCCCGATCATCGAGGTGTCCGGCCGCACCTACCCGGTCGAGATCCGCTACCGCCCGCTCGTCGCCGACGACGCCGCCGATGCGGACGACGGCGACGACACCGACCCGCGGACCGACGACAGCGGCAGCCGCGGCGGTGGGAGCGCAGACGACCGCGACGTGCTCCAGGGCATCACCGACGCACTCGACGAGCTGGCGCGCGAGGACCCGGGCGATGTGCTCGTGTTCCTGTCCGGCGAGAACGAGATCCGCGACGCGCAGGAGGCGATCGAAGGCAAGCGCTACCCGGGCACCGAGGTCCTGCCGCTCTACGGCCGACTGTCCGCCGCCGACCAGCACCGCGTGTTCGAGCGTCGGACCACCCCGGGCATCAGACGGCGCGTCGTCCTCGCCACCAACGTGGCGGAGACCTCCCTGACCGTTCCGGGCATCAAGTACGTGGTCGACACCGGCACCGCCCGCATCTCGCGGTACTCCCCGCGGGCGAAGGTGCAGCGGCTGCCGATCGAGGCGATCAGCCAGGCGAGCGCGAACCAGCGATCCGGGCGTGCGGGTCGCACGAGCGCGGGCATCGCGGTCCGCCTCTACTCGGAGGACGACTTCGCGCGCCGCCCGGAGTTCACCGATCCCGAGATCCTCCGCACGAACCTCGCCGCGGTCATCCTGCAGATGATCTCCCTCGGCTTCGGCGACATCGAACGGTTCCCGTTCCTGCAGCCGCCGGACTCCCGGGGTGTGAAGGACGGCCTCGACCTGCTGCGGGAGCTCCGCGCGGTCGACGCCGACGGCCGGATCACGAAGCCGGGTCGACAGCTCACACGGCTGCCGATCGACCCGAGGCTCGGCCGGATGGTGCTCGAGGCCGGCCGTCAGGGCGTCGGGCGCGAGGTCATCGCGATCGTCAGCGCCCTGAGCATCCAGGACCCGCGCGAACGACCGCTCGAGAAGCGTGCTCATGCCGACCAGCTGCACGCCCGGTTCGCCGATCCGACGAGCGACTTCCTCACCCTGCTCAACCTCTGGAACCACATCGAGGACAAGCAGGAGGAGCTGTCGTCGAGTGCGTTCCGCCGCCTGTGCAAGGCCGAGTTCCTGAACTACCTGCGCATCCGCGAGTGGCAGGACCTGTACCGGCAGCTGTCCCGCGCCGCGAAGCAGGTCGACGTCCGCGTCGGGCAGTCGCGCTCCGAGGACGGCGACGCCGTGCACCGGTCCCTGCTCGCCGGGCTCCTGAGCCAGATCGGTCTGCGCGACAAGGAGAAGCGCGACTACCTCGGTGCGCGCAACGTCCGGTTCGTGGTGTTCCCGGGCAGCGTCCTGGCGAAGAAGCAGCCCGACGCGGTGATGGCCGCCGAACTCGTGGAGACGAGCCGGCTCTTCGCCCGCACCGTCGGCCGGATCGACCCGGCGTGGGTCGAGCCGCTCGCCGGTGACCTGCTCAAGCGCACCTACGGCGAGCCGCACTGGGAGAAGAAGCAGGGCGCGGTCGTGGCGTACGAGCGCGTGACGCTGTTCGGTGTCCCGATCGTGCAGCGCCGCCGCGTGCAGTACGGGCGCGTCGACCCCGAGCACTCGCGCGAGCTGTTCATCCGGCACGCCCTGGTCGAGGGCGAGTGGGACGCGCAGCAGGCCTTCGACCGGGCGAACCGGAAGCTCCGCCGCGAGCTCGAGCAGCTCGAGGAGCGCACCCGCCGTCGCGACATCCTGTTCGACGACGAGCGTGTGTACGAGTTCTACAACGCCCGGATCCCCGCGGACGTCGCCACCACGCGCGACTTCGAGGGGTGGTGGCGGACCACCCGTCGCGAGCAGCCGGACCTGCTCACGATGCGCCGGCAGGACCTGCTCGACGAGGACGCCGCCGAGGCAGCCCAGGACGAGCAGGAGTACCCGACGCAGTGGCGCTCCGGCGACCAGCGCCTGGCGATCAAGTACCGCTTCGAACCCGGCGCGCAGGACGACGGCGTCAGCGTGCAGGTGCCGCTGGCACTGCTCCCCCGCATGCGCGAGGAGGGCTTCGACTGGCAGGTCCGCGGCCTGCGCAAGGAGCTCGTCACCGCCCTGATCAAGTCGCTGCCGAAGCAGATCCGGAAGAACGTCGTCCCGGCCGCGGACTGGGCCGAGAAGATCGTCGCCGAACTGCCCGACGACGCTCCGACCGAGCCGACCGAGTCGTTCCGTGCGACCCTCGCGGCGGCGATCCAACGGATGACGTACGTGCCGGTGACCGAGGCCGACTTCGACCTCTCCCGGGTGCCCGCGCACCTGCTGCCCACCTGGGCGGTGGTCGACGAGCGCGGCCGTCGGGTCGAGTCCGGCAAGGACCTCGCGGCCCTGCAGACGAAGCTGAAGGACCGGACCCAGCAGAGCGTCGCCTCCGCCACGGCGAAGGCGGCGGCACGGCCGGGAGGCGCGGCGCGCGTCGCCGGGGCGTCCTCCGGCACGCAGGTGGAACGGTCCGGCCTCACCACCTGGCCGTCCGACGACCTGCCCCAGGTCCTCGACACGAAGCAGGCCGGTGGCGTGATCCGGGCGTACCCGTCCCTGGTCGAGGAGGGCGAGGGCCCGAAGGCCACCGTCGGCGTCCGGCTCCTGGCGACCCCCGGCGACCGCGCGGTGAGCATGCCGGCCGGCGTCCGTCGGCTCGTCATGCACGCCGTGCCCTCGCCGGTGTCGTACGTGCAGTCGCACCTCACCGCGCAGGAGAAGCTCGCCCTGGCCGCCAGCCCGTACCCGTCGACCGCGGCACTGTTCGACGACGTGCTGGCCGCCGTCGTGGACGCCGGCATCCGACGCGCGCACCCCGACGGACTGGTCTTCACGAAGGTCGACTTCGAGGCGGTCCGCGATGCGGTCTCCGCCACCGTCGTCGACACGATGTTCACCGCTGTGTCCGAGGTCGCCGCCGTGCTCACCGCGCAGCGGGCTGCCGACAAGGCGATGAAGCAGGCGAACTCGATGGCGCTGCTGCCCGCACTCACGGACATGCGGCAGCAGGTGGAGCGCCTGGTGTTCCCGGGTTTCGTCGCCGTCGCCGGGCTCGACCGACTGCGCCGCATCCGGGTGTACCTGCAGGGGGTCGACGCCCGCGTGCAGAAGCTGCTGCAGAACCCGGGGCGCGATGCGACGTGGATGCGCGAGGTCACGGTTGCGACCGACCGCTACACGGACGCCGGTGGGACCTTCCCGCCGTCGGTCGGGGCGCACCCCGAGCTCGTGCACGCCAGGTGGATGCTCGAGGAGTTCCGCCTGAGCCTGTTCGCCCAGGAGCTCGGGACCGCCGAGACGGTGTCGTTGCAGCGGATCACGAAGACCCTGACCGCCGCTCGCTGACGCGGCTCAGCCGAGGTCGGCGGCTCCGGTGGCTCCGGTGGCCGGATCCTCCTCGACGGAGGGGCCCTCAACCGCCAGCCCCTCGACGACGGTGACGTTCGGCAGCGCTGCCAGGGTGCGTCCGGGCAGGAACACCTTCGCCCCGCGGAGCCCTGCGCCGACGACGACCTCGGGAGCCTCGAGCACCCGGGCGTCGACGTACACCGGCCAGTCCGCGGGCAGCCCGATCGGGGTGATCCCGCCGTACTCCATCCCGGTCAGCTCGACCGCCTGGTCCATCGGCGCGAAGCTGGCCTTGCGGACGTCGAGCAGCTTCTTGACGACCCGGTTCACGTCGAGCTTCGTCGACGCGAGCACCACGCACGCCGCGTACCGGACCTCGTCGCCGCGCTTCCCCACGACGACGATGCAGTTCGCACCGCCCTCCAGCGGGTACCCGTACGCCTCGGAGAACGCCGCGGTGTCGGCGAGGGCCGGGTCGATGGGCGCCGCCTGGATCGTCGACAGCAGGTCACTCGGCAGTGCGACGAGCGCCTGGGCGACGGGGATGGCGAGGAACCCGGTGGCGACGAGGGCAGGGGAACGGTCGAGCGTCGGCATGCCCCGAGCCTAGGGAGGAGCCGGCGGACGGGCGGTCAGGCGCGCTCGTGGATCGACCGCGCTCCCGGCACGGGCGGCGCCGGGTCGTCCGAGGCCTCGGGGTCGTCCGCACGCGCCCACTTCACGGTCCACCGGACCAGCGGCTGCACGCGGTCGCACGCCGCGGTGACGTCGTCGAGCGAGCTCTCCAGCGGCAGGTGCACGAGCGCCGCGTAGTGCTGCATCCGGAGCAGGTCGATCCGCGGGTGGTCGGCGTCGTACCCGCCCGAGGCGGTCTTCAGCGGCGGTCCGGCGTCGAGGGCATGCGCCAGTGAACCGCCGTCCCGTGCACGCGCGTCGGGAGTCCGGGGGACGAGACTGACCGGGTGGACCGACTGCGACCGATCGACCTCGACCAGTGGCCCCGCGCCGAGCACTTCGCGCACTACCGGCGCGAGCCCTGTGCGTGGGAGATGACCGTCGACGTCGACGTCACCTCCTTCGTCGACGCTGCTCGGGCCGCCGGGGCGAAGACGTACCCGTCACAGATCTGGGTGCTCGCGACGGTCGTGAACCGGCACGACGAGTTCCGGATGCAGCTCACCGAGGACGGCCAGCCCGCGGTGTGGGACGTGGTGCACCCGACCTTCACGGTCTTCCACCCCGACACCGAGACCTTCTCGGTGCTCGTCGTCGAGTACGACCCGGACGCACGGGCCTTCCACGACGCCGTGGTCGCCACGACCGAGCGGTACCGCGACGACCACCGCATGTTCCCGCAGGGCACCGGACGCACCGACCTCCTCGACGTCTCGACGCTCCCGCGCACGTCGTTCACCGGCTTCGCACTGCACCTCACCGGTGCCGAGGACCACCTGGCACCCGTGATCACGCTCGGGCGCTACAGGCAGGTGGACGGGCGGACGCTCATGCCCATGGCGCTGCGGATCAACCACGCGGCGGTGGACGGCTTCCACGCGTCGCGCTTCGTCACCGAGGTCGAGGAACTGTTCGCCGACCCGTCCTGGCTCGGCTGACCGCCGAGCCCGGCTCCGGCCTGGCTCAGCTGACCGGTTCGTCCCCCGGGCACACACCGACCGGGAGCACCGTGGCCGGCATGCACGACGACGAACTCACCGCCCTCGCGGTCTCCCGCGCCCTCGACAACGTCCACGACGGCGGCAAGCCCTTCGCCTGCCTGGTCGTCCGCGACGGCGAGGTCGTGGTCGAGGCCGTCAACCACGTCGCCCAGACCGGCGACCCGACCGCGCACGCCGAGATCCGTGCGATCCGGGCCGCCGCCGAGCAGGGCATCACCGACCTGACCGGGTACGAGGTGTTCGTCACCGCGTACCCGTGCCCGATGTGCCTCGGCGCGCTGTACTACGCCCAGCCCGACCGCGTGGTGTTCGCCGCGACGCGGGAGCAGGAGGGCGAGCACTACGAGGACGGCAACCGCCTGATGACGCTCGCCACCTTCTACGACGAGTACGCGAAGCCGGTCGAGGAGCGCGCCCTGCCGTCCGAGCAGGGCCGTGTCGAGGACCCGACGGCCCCGTTCCGCGAGTGGAGCGCCCGCCACCCGTCCTGACCCGACGCCACCGCTCGCCTGGCGTGACCACGGGACGGACGGGAGGCTCGTGGCCGTGTCCGCCACGCGCCTCCCGTCCGCGCCGGGGCCGCGTCTCAGGGCGCCGGCGTCAGCCGGTAGAGCACCTGCGGGCGGCCTCGACGGCCGTACCGGTGCGCGAGGTCGATGGCACCCGTCGCGACGAGGTGGTCGAGGTAGCGCCGAGCGGTGGCGCGTGAGGTGCCGGTGGCTGCGGCGACCTCGTCGGCCGAGCGGGCGACGACCGGGTCGAGGGCCGCGACGACGCGGCCGAGCGTGGTGGCGCTGACGCCCTTCGGCAGAACGCCCTCGGGTGCGCCGGCCGGCGCGCCGGCCGGGCCGACCACGCGCACCGAGCCCGTGGCGAGCAGCCGGTCGACGTCGCCCTGCCCCATCGGGACGTCGCGGTGCGCGTCCTCTCGGGACCGGCGCTCGGCGGCGTAGGCGCGCAGCCGGTCCTGCAGCGCCTCGCGGTCGAACGGCTTGAGCAGGTACCCGACCGGGTGCGCGGCGAGCGCCTGCCGCACGGTGACCTGGTCGCGCGACGAGCTGACGACCAGCACGTCGGTGCGGTCGACGCCGGCGACGTGCATGCGGTGCAGGACCTCGATGCCGCTGATGTCGGGCAGGCGCATGTCGAGGAGCACGAGGTCGACCCCGCGTTCGACCGAGGCCAGCGCGGCCCCGCCGGACGCGACCGCCCCGACGACCGCGAACCCCTCGGTCGCGGCGACCCACCGGGTGTGGAGTGCGCGGGCGCCCGCGTCGTCGTCGACCACGAGCACCCGCAGGGGTGCGGGCCCGGACGCGGTCACGACTCCGCCGCCATCTCGACGTCGAGCCGGGCGCCGCCGAGCGCTGCCGAGCGTCCGACGAGCACCGACCCACCGCGGTCGGTGGCCGTCCGCCGGACGAGTGCCAGGCCGATGCCGCGCCCGAGTCCGGTCTCGTCGGGCTTCGACGACCACCCGCGGGTCAGCACGCGGTGCGCGTCGGCCGCGTCGATGCCGGGCCCGTCGTCCTCGACCGTGACCGTGACGCGCCCGTTCCGGGTGCCGACCGTGCAGGCCACGGTGACGGCCCCGGCCTCGGCGGCGTTGCGGCACAGGTTGGCGACGACGAGCAGCACCGCGTCGTCGAGCACGACGTCGTCGGCGACGCGCAGGTCGAGCGTGGCACCGGCCACGGCGAGCTCGGACCGCACCGCCGCGACGGACGCCGTCGCCACCGCACCCCGCCGCGGCGAGCCGACTCCACCGCCGCTGGTCAGTCCGGGCGCGACGGCGTCGATGTAAGCCATCGCGTCTTCTGCGTCCCCCTGCTCGACGAGCCCGCGCACGACGTGCAGACGGGTGCCGAACTCGTGGGCCTGCTCGCGGAGCGCCTCCGTCGTCCACCGGACCTGCCGGCTCTCGGCGTCCACCGCGTCGGCCCGGCGCAACCGGCGCGCGATCAGGAGCGACAGGAGCACGCTCGCGAGCGTCGCGGCGACGAGGGCGCCGGTGCTCCACGGCAGCAGGGTGCCGAGGGCCCGCTCCCGGTCGGCCGCGATGGTCGACTCGAGCACGCCGACCGCGACGACGCCGACGACCTCGCCCTCCTCGTCGCGGATCGGCACCTTGGCGCGGAGCGTCGTACCGGAGGGGCCGGTCTCGGTCCCGACGAACCGCTCACCACGGAGCACGGGTGCGATCGTCGTCTCCACGGGCTCGCCGCGTTCCACGGGGTCGGGGTGGGTGATGCGGACGCCCTCGTCGTCGGTGACCACGACGTAGGAGACACCGGAGGCGCCCTCGACGAGCGTCGCGATGGGCTGCAGCGCCGCGGTGGCCGATGCGAGGTCGTCGGCGTCGGCGAGCGCCCCTGGTGCTCCACGGTCGACGGCGGACGACACCGCGTCACGCACCTCGGGCAGGTCGGCCAGGCTCGAGGCGACACCGGACACCTGGTCGACCACGGACGTGCGGATGGCGCGCTCCTGCACCACGGCCGCGACCCCGGTCGTGACACCCGTCGCCGTGAGCACGATGACGCTCGGGAGCGCGAGGACCGCGATCCGCCGCAGCCGCCCGAGACGTGCCCTGGTCACCGTGGCGTCCTCCTCCGGCCGCGACGCCGTGAGCGTCAATGAGCACATCTCCGCCGCCGGCAGCTCGTCCGGTCGGCGGCTGCCATCGTACTTCTCGACCTGCGGCACGACGACGTGCGCAGGAGGGAGCCATCCATGACAGAGCAGTCAGTGCCAGAGCGGTCAGCGCCCGAGCAGTCGACGACCGGGACAGCGGACGGGCCGCGTGCCCGGCGTCCCGTCGCCCGCGTGGTCGGTGCGACCGTCGCCGCGGTGTCCATCGCGGTCGCCGCCTTCGGGTCCGTCACGTCGGCAGCGGCAGGCGGCGACCCGACCCGGTCCGTCACCCTCGTCGCACCCGCGGCTGCCGGTGGCGGCTGGGACGGCGTCGCGCGGTCGATGCAGCAGGCCCAGCGCGCGAACGGCATCGTCAACTCCGTCCAGGTCGTCAACATGCCGGGCGCGGGCGGCACCATCGCCCTCGGCAACGTCGCGCGGCTCGCGGGGCAGACCGACACGCTGCTCGTCGGCGGGACCGGGCTGCTCGCGGCCGAGATCCAGTTCGGGTCCGCCGTCACCCACGACGACATCACGCCGCTCGCGGTCACGGTCGAGGAGTACGACGTGATCGTCGTCCCCGCTGACTCGCCGTACGAGACGCTCGACGACCTGGTGTCGGCATGGCGCGAGCGTCCCGGCTCGGTGCCGTGGACAGGCGGCGGTTCGTTCGACCAGCTCGTCGTCACCGACCTCGCCGTGTCGGCCGGGATCGACCCGAAGGACACGAACTACATCCCGTCGGACGGCGGTGGCGAGGCGATCCAGGCGCTCCTCAACGGCACGGCCGCTGCGGCCTCGGGCGGGTACCCGGACAACATCGACCAGATCGAGTCCGGTCGGCTGCGTGCCCTCGCGCTCGTCGCGGCGGAGCCGGTCGAGGGCATCGACATCCCCACGGCGGTCGAGCAGGGGCACGACGTCACGCTGACGAACTGGCGCGAGATCGCCGCGCCGGGCGGCCTCGACGACGAGCAGCGGGCGCAGCTCACCGACATCGTGCTCGACACCCTCGACACCCCGGAGTGGGCGGACGCGATGGAGCGGTACCACTGGACCGAGCGGATCATCACCGGCGACGACCTCGACGCGTTCATCGACGAGGAACGCGAACGCATCACCGCGCTGTACGAGGAGCTGGGCCGATGAGCCGTCCGAGCAACCCCACGTCGTCGTCCGCGGTCGTCGGGCAGCGGCTCACGTTCCGGGCCGACCCGGGCCGTGTCGCCGCGGTGGCGAAGGAGCTGACCACCCCGGCGCTCTTCACCGCCTTCGCGGTCTACCTCGTCGTCGGCATCGTCACCATGGAGGTCCCCGCCGGCACCGCGTTCCCCGGGCCGGCGGTGTTCCCCGGGCTCGTCGCCGCGGCACTCCTGCTGCTCGCCGCGCTGCTGGTCGTGCGGTCCGTCCGGGCTGCACGGGGGCGTCGCGCCGGGACGGACGACGCCCCGCTGGAGCCCGCCACCGACACCACGGACGGAACCAGTACGGAGACCGCACGCTCGGTCCGCGTCGACTGGCGCTCCCTGGCCTGGGTGGTCCTGTCCTTCGCCGCCTTCGCGCTGCTGCTCGGCGTGCTCGGGTGGATCATCGGCGCCGGGCTGCTGTTCCTCGGCGTCGCGAAGGGGCTCGGCGCCCCGGGGTGGCTGCGTCCGCTCGTCGTCGGGCTGACGGTGAGCGCGATCAGCTACATCGCCTTCGACATGCTGCTCGACCTGTCGCTGCCCTCGGGCATCGTCGGATGGGAGTTCTGACGTGGACGTGCTCGGTCTCCTCGGCGACGGCTTCGCCGGTGCCCTGACCCCCGCCAACCTGCTCTGGGTCGTCGTCGGCTGCCTGCTCGGCACCGCCGTCGGCGTCCTCCCCGGCCTCGGCTCGTCGATGGCGGTGGCGCTGCTGCTGCCCGTGACGTTCTCGCTCGACCCGACAGCGGCGTTCATCATGTTCGCCGGCGTCTACTTCGGCGGACTCTTCGGCGACTCGACGATGGGCATCCTGATGAACACGCCGGGCCAGGCCTCGGCGATCGCCTCGACGTTCGAGGGCCACAAGATGGCGCTGAACGGACGAGCCGCCCAGGCACTCGCGACGGCCGCGATCGGCGCGTTCGTCGGCGGCATGATCGCGTCGGTCCTGGTCGTGTTCCTCGCACCGGCACTCGCGTCGTTCTCGTCGAGCTTCGGACCGGCGGAGTTCTTCGCCCTCGCACTGTTCGCCTTCGTCACGACGTCGTCGGTCGTCACCGACGACGCGCTGAAGGGCCTCGGGTCGCTCTGCCTCGGGCTCGGCATCGCGGTGATCGGCGTCGACGGCATCTCGGGTGCACCGCGCTTCACCATGGGTGTCCCGGAGCTGTTCGACGGCATCTCGCTCGTCACGGTGACGGTCGCGGTCCTGGCGCTCGGCGAGGTCATCTACGTCGCCTGCCTTGCACGGCACCTGAAGGACGGCCGGATGGTGCAGGCGACCGGCCGCCCGTGGCTGTCGAAGCGGGAACTCCGGGAGGCCGCACCGGCGTGGCTGCGCGGCACCGCCATCGGCCTGCCCTTCGGCGTCGTGCCCGCCGGCGGGTCCGAGATCCCGACCTTCCTGGCGTTCGGGCTCGAGAAGCGCCTGGACGCCCGTCGGAAGGACCCGCAGTTCGGCAAGGGTGCGATCCGCGGTCTGGCGGCGCCCGAGGCCGCGGGCAACTCGACGACCGGCATGGCGATGGGCGCGCTGCTGTCCCTCGGCCTGCCGGTGTCGGCGACGGCCGCGATCATGCTCGCCGCGTTCCGCCAGTACGGCCTGCAGCCGGGCCCGCTGCTGTTCGACCGCTCCCCCGACCTGGTCTGGGCGCTGCTGGCGTCGTTCTTCATCGCGATGGTGGTGCTGCTCGTCATCAACCTGCCGTTCGCCATGCTGTGGGCGAAGCTGCTGCGCATCCCGCGGGCGTACCTGTACGCGGGCATCGCGGTCTTCTGCGGCCTCGGGATCTACGCGACGAGCGGTTCGGTGTTCGACCTGCTCATGCTGCTCGGCATCGGCCTCGTCGGGTTCCTCATGCGGGCGCTCGACATCCCGCTCGCGCCGCTCATCATCGGCATGGTGCTCGGTCCGCTCGCCGAGACGAGCCTGCGGGACGCCGCGCTGAGCGCCGACGGGGACTTCTCGGTCCTGGTGGCCGGGCCGATCCCGATCGTGCTGTACGCCGTGCTGGCGGTCGTGATCGCGGCCACCGTGACCAGCCGCGTCCGGGCGCGCCGGGCGGCGCGTCGCGAGCTGGTCGACGCGTAGCCGCGCCCCGACGGCGCCGGCAACCGGACGCGGTGGCGGTCGGACCACACCGTGTCGGACGGGAGGCGCGTGGCGGCCGCGCACCGTGCCTCCCGTCCGTCACCGCGCCGGACGGGAGGCGCGGGACCGTCCGGCACCGTGCCTCCCGTCCGCCGGGCGGCGCGCGCTACGCTCGTCCCGATGCGCGCGACCGTGCGGGACGTGGCGGCCCTCGCCGGGGTCTCCCCGAAGACCGTCTCCAACGTGGTGAACGGCGGCGTGTCCGTGCGGCCCCAGACCCGGGAGCGCGTCGAGCGCGCGGTCGTCGAGCTCGGCTACGTGCCGAACCTGTCCGCCCGCGGACTCCGGAACGGCCGTTCCGGTGCGATCGCCCTGACGCTGCCCGAGCTCGGCAGCGCGTACTCGGCGGAGCTGGCGCAGTGGTTCGTCGAGCTCGCCCGCGAGCGCGGCTGGACGGTGCAGCTCGACCAGACCGGACACGACCCGGGCCGCGAGCGCGAACTGGTCTCCCGGGCCCGAGCGCACCTCGTGGACGGCCTCGTGCTCAACCCGGTGTCGCTCAGCGCCAGCGTCCTGGCCGAGACCGAGGGGCTCCCGCCGACCGTCGTCATCGGCGAGGTCGAGCCCGAGCACGTCGACCAGGTCCACGTGGACAGCCGGCTCGCCGCGCGGGAGGTCACGAGGCACCTGCTCGACCGCGGGCACCGTCGGATCGCCCTCGTCGGAGCAGCGCGTCCGACGGACGCCACCGCCACGAGCGAGCTGCGCGACCGGGGTCACGCGGACGCGCTCGGTGCGGTCGGCCTCGAGGTCGACCCGTCCCTGCGCGTGCCGCTGGCGGCGTGGACGACGAGTGCGGCGGCGGCGACGTTCGCCGAGTGGCTCGACGTGAACCCGCTGCCGGACGCGGTGTTCGCCTACACGGACTCGATCGCGTTCGGCGTGCTGCACGTCCTGGCCGCACGGGGTGTCCGCGTCCCGGAGCAGGTCAGCGTCGTGGGGTTCGACGACGTGGACGCGGCCGCCTTCGCGATCCCGGCGCTGACGACGGTGTCGTTCGACCGGCGGGTCTTCGCGACGGCGGCTCTCGACCTGCTCAGCCGGCGGATCGCCGACCCAACTCTGCCGCCGGAGACCGTCGTCGTGCCGCACCGGATCGTCGAGCGCGCGAGCGTCGCCGACCGCTGAGCCGCCGGCCGCCGGGCGGGCGCCGGGCCGCCGCGGTGCTGGACCGTCCTGTCGTGAGGCCCGGGTAGCGTGCGCCGCATGAGCGCCGACGACCCCGCGATGCCCGTGCTGACCGCGACCGTCCTGCAGTCCCCCGATCCCGTGCGCCTCGCGCGGTTCTGGGGTGCACTGACCGGGTGGACCGTGCACGAGGACGGCCCGACCTGGCTCAGGGTCCGCCCTGCCGACGGCGGGGTCGGGCTCTCGGTGCAGTACGACGACGCGTACGAGGCTCCGACCTGGCCCCCGATCCCGGGCACGCAGGGCATGCAGCTGCACCTCGACCTGCAGGTGGAGGACCTCGGCGCCGCGACCGCTCGTGCGCTCGAGCTCGGTGCGACCGAGGCGGCGTTCCAACCGCAGGACGACGTGCGGGTGCTCCTCGATCCCGACGGGCACCCGTTCTGCCTGTTCCTGCCCGGCGCCTGAGCGCTGCGGCGCGGCGCGACGGTGCGAGGTGCCTCTGCACAACGGGAAGCAGCTCGCGCCACGTGATCGCGTGGTTCGACGTGCTTCCGGTTGTGCGAGCGCACACGAGCGCCCGGGCCGCACGCGGACCGCACACGAGCGCGCGGCCCGACCTCGGCTCAGCCCGGTGTGCCCGGGCCCGCCGCGTCGAGCACGACCTCGCGGGTCTGCTGCGCGCCGAGGATCCGGAAGTGCCCGCCGACGGGCACCCGCACGTTCGTGGCCCCGGCGAGTTCGCTGCCTCCCGGGATGAGCGTGTCGAACACCCCGTAGACCGAGGTGATCCGCGCGTTCACCGCCAGGTCACGCCCGAGCGCGGCGAGCACGGGGTCCGCCGCTCGGAAGGCCCGAAGGTGCGGCACGGGGGCCAACCGGGCGTAGACCGACCCGCCGAACGGCGTGGAGACCGCGACCATCCGGTCGATCCGCTCCCCCTCGGGCAGCGTCATCGCGTACTTGCCGATGAGACCGCCCTTGCTGTGCGCCACGATCAGCACGTCGCGCAGGTCGCGTTCGTCGAGGTACGCCAGGACCTCGCGCGCCGACTCCGGCACGGGCCGCAGGTTGTGCCGCAGGACGGGCAGCACGTGCACCGGGTGCCCGGCGTCGTGCAGCGCGTCCATCAGCGGCCGCATGAAGTGCCAGGTCTCGTAGACGCCGGGCACGACGACGACGGGTTGGCCGTCACCGGTCCGGTAGTCCTCGGCGGTCGTCGGACCGACGCTCCGGAGTTGCCAGCGGGCCGCGTACCACCAGTCGAGCACGGCCCACCAGGCGCGCCGGAGCAGCGGCACCCGGACGGGAGGCTCGGGGCCCGTCCCGGGGACCGCTCCGGTCCCCGGGACTATCGGCTCGGTCACCGTGCGTCGCCCGTCGTCGCGTCCCCGGTCATCACGTCCTCCGTCGTCTGCACACGTCGGAACTCGTCGACCAGGCGGGCGAACGCAGCCGGCTGGCGGTCCTGCACGTGGTGTCCGCCGGGCAGCTCGACGAAGGCGCCGCGCTGCGCCGAGGCGGCGAGCGCAGCCGCCCAGTCGCGGCGGCCGATGGGGTCCCGGTCACCGCGGACGACCAGCACCGGCTGCGTCAGGGTCGGCACGACCTCCTCGAGCCGGTACCGGAGCATCGGTCGGAGCTCGCGGACGTACTGCCGCATGCTCCGGAGGTAGTCGGTCAGGACGACCCCGTTCATGCGCGGGTCCTCGACGACCGTGTCCCGCCCGAGGTCGAGCGCCTGCTGCAGGAGCGTGCGGCGCGCCGGATCGACGACGGGGCCGATCAGGACGAGCGACGCGACGGCCTGCGGGTGGCGGCGCGCGGCCGCGACCACGACCTGGGTACCCATCGACTGCCCGACGAGCACGAGGTCGCCGGCACCACGGGAACGGACGGCCTCGACCACGAGGGCACCGAGTTCCTCGACCTGCACCGCCCGGCCGACCGGCGGGACCCCGCCGAATCCCGGCAGGTCGACCGCGACGGTGCGGTTGGTCCGTGCGAGGATCCGCTGCGTCCGTGCGAAGGACCGGTGTGACATCCCGATGCCGTGGACGAGGACCACGGTCGGGGCGAGGCCGTCCCGCAGCCGGCCGGCGGGTGCCATCGTCCGGAGCCGCACGGGCAGCCCACCGATCTCGAAGGACTCCACCCTGGCGCGCACGTTGCGAACCTACCCGGCCCTCCGCAGCGCGGGGTCAGCCTCCGCACCGGCGCGCAGCACGCCGTCGGGGCGGACCGGCCCTCGACGTCGCACCGACGGGGCCCTATGCTCCGCAGCATGCGCAAGGTGACCTCGGGGCTGTTCGCATCGGTCGACGGTGTGGTGCAGGACCCGTACAAGTACCAGTACGACTCGTTCGACGCCGAGCTCGGGACCGCCATGACGGCGTGGATGGAGCGCACCGAGACGGTCCTGCTCGGCAAGCAGAGCTACCTGGAGTGGTCCGAGTGGTGGCCGCAGCACGAGGACGACCCCTTCGGCCGGTGGATCAACCCGATCGAGAAGCACGTCGCGTCGACCACCCTCGGCGACGACCTGACGTGGCAGAACGCCCACCGGATCCAGGGTGACGTCGACGACTTCGTCCGCGACCTCAAGGCCGGCGACGGCGGCGACGTCGCGGTCACCGGCAGCGTGACGCTGGTGCGCCACCTGCTGTTCGCCGGGCTCCTCGACGAACTGCAGCTCATGGTGCACCCGGCGATCGCCGGTGCCGGGCGGAAGCTCTTCGAACCGACGGACCCGCCCACGCGTCTGCGCCTGGTGCAGAGCGTGATGACCAGCAAGGGGAACGTGCTGAGCACCTACGCGCCCTTCGACGCCTGACGGGGTCAGGGTGCGCCTCCAGGCCGGACCCGCAGGACCGCTCCATCGGCAGCCGGACGGGCAGGTGGACGGACAGGTGCCGCGACCGGCGTACCCTTCTGGGTGGCCGTCGACCGCACCACCCTGGAGAACACCATGTCCGAGGACACCCGCCCGCACGTCGTCATCGTCGGGGGTGGCTTCGCGGGGATCGCGGCCATGCGGGAGCTCGCCGACGCCGACGTCCGTGTGACGCTCGTCGACCGCCACGTCTACAACATGTTCCAGCCGCTCATGTACCAGGTCGCCACCGGCGGCCTGAACGCGGGCGACGTGACGTACTTCCTACGGAGCCTCCGGGCGAAGCAGTCGAACGCCGACTTCCGGCACGGGCTGCTGACCGGCATCGACACCGAGCACCGCATCGCCGAGATGTCCGACGGCGAGCACCTGCACTACGACTGGCTGATCCTGGCGAACGGTGTCAACACGAGCTACTTCGGCACGCCCGGTGCGTACGAGTACGCGTACTCGATGTACTCCCGGTCGCAGGCCCTCCGCATCCGCGACGAGCTGTTCACCCGCCTCGAGCAGGCCGCGGCACAGCAGGGCCCGGACGAGATCCGCGTGGTGATCGTCGGCGGCGGCGCGACCGGCGTGGAGATGGCCGGAGCCCTCGCCGAGCTGCGCGACCAGGCGCTCGTCGGCGCCTACCCGGAGATCGAGCGCGGCAACATCTCGATCACGCTCGTGCACCGCAGCGGTGAGCTGCTCAAGCCGTTCGCCCCGCGCCTCCGCCGGTACGCGGCCAAGGTGCTCCGCAAGCGCGGGGTCGTGCTCCGGCTCGACACCGGCGTCGCCGAGGTCAAGGAGGACGGTGTCGTCACCGCCTCGGGCGAGTTCATCTCCGCGTCGCAGGTCATCTGGGCCACCGGGGTCGCGGCGCACAAGGAGGTCTCGGGCTGGGGCATGCCGCAGACCCACGGCGGCCGCATCCAGGTGAACGACGACCTGAGCGTGAAGGGCGTCGAGCGGATCTTCTCGGCCGGCGACATCGCGGCCCAGGACGACGCCCTCGCCCAGCTCGCCCAGCCCGCGCTGCAGGGCGGCAAGCACGTCGCCCGCCAGGTCAAGCGGCTGCTCGACGGGAAGCCGACGGAGCACTTCAAGTACTTCGACAAGGGCACGATGGCGACCATCGGGACGAACGCCGCGGTGGCGCAGCTGCGCGGTGGCATCACGATGGTCGGCCCCGTGGCGTGGCTGGCGTGGGTGGCGGTGCACATCGCCTCGCTGCTCGGCAACGGCAACCGGCTGTCGACGCTGTCGCACTTCTTCGTCCGCTACCTGTGGTTCATGCGGAAGCGCTCGATCCCGATCGTCGGCGACGTCCGGCCCGTGCGTCCGAACGGCGACCGCGAGCCCGAGCCCTGGCAGATGCAGAAGGCCGAGTAGCGCGGGTCGCGGACGCCGTCGCCGCTCAGCGCGCGGCGGGTCCGAACTCCGGATTGCGCGACTGGTGCGACAACGTCGACGTCGTACGACAGCGGTTCTGTCGTTCCACCCGCACTGCTCGTGCTCCGCGCGGTTCGTGCGACAACGTCGACGTCGTACGACAGCGGTTCTGTCGTTCCACCCGCACCACGGCATGCGCGGGGGCCGGCCGCCCTCAGCGCGCGGCGACGTGGGCGTACGCCCCCGCGGCGATGTCCTCGAGCAGGGTCGGGCCGGTCAAACGCCGCCGCGGAGTCGGGAACTCGGGAAGCTCGTGACCCTGAAGGTCCACCTGGGCGACGCACTGCGGGCACACGGGATCGACGAACCGGCGGCCACGATCGCCGCGGAGACGGCGGTCACGGTGTTCCACCTGTCCTTCACGCAGTGGATCACGGACGGCGAGGACCGCGACTTCGGGGCGATCGTGCACGAGCGACTGGACGCACTGACCCGGATCGTGCACCCCGGATCTTGAGGGTCCTCTTACCCGGGCAGGGCAAGCTCGTCGTCATCCGTTCGAACGATCCTCGCAGGGAGGAACCGTGGCGACGAACACCCTCGCCCCCGAGCACACCCGCGCGGTCGACCGCAGCACTCCGGTCGGTCGCGGGACCCGTGCTGCCCGGCCGACGCCGCCACCACCGCTGACCCGCCGTGCGCCGGCCCTCGACGGCCTGCGCACCATCGCCATCGCCATGGTGATCCTGTACCACCTGCACGTGCCGCAGTTCGAGGGCGGCTTCGTCGGCGTCACCGTGTTCTTCGCCCTGTCGGGGTTCCTCATCACGACCCTGCTGCTCGGCGAGCACCGGAAGACCGGGCGCATCCGACTCGGGAACTTCTGGCTGAAGCGCCTGCTCCGGCTCTACCCGGCGCTCGTCGCCCTCGTCGTCATCGGCCTGCTCCTGTGGAACTGGGTGGGCGACTACAAGGGTGCGTCGTTCAGCCCCGGCGAAGCGGCGTTCATCGCGCTGACGTACACGGGCAACCTGTTCCGCTCCTTCTGGGACACGACGCAGGGCGTCTTCGCCCACACGTGGTCGCTGTCGATGGAGGAGCAGTTCTACCTGGTCTGGCCACCCGTCCTGGTGCTCCTCTTCGTGGTCCGGTCGCGTCGACGCTGGCTGCTCGCCGGGCTCGGCTCGGTGATCGTGGCATGCTCGGTCGTCGCCGGTCTCGTCTACGCGAAGCCGAACAGCGGCGCGACGCCCGACGTCTACTTCTCCCCCGTCCTCGGGGTCGTCCCGCTGGCGACGGGCTGCCTGCTCGCACTGCTGCTCGACGACGAGCGCGTCCGCACGTGGGCCGCCGGGCTCGCCGGCCACGTCGCGACGTGGGCCGGCATCGTCCTGCTCGCCGGGGTCATGCTCTGGATCGGGGACGACTGGGCCCAGCACGCGTGGACGTTCAGCGTCGTGCTGCCGCTCACCGGTGTCGTCTCCGCCGTGCTCATCGGCGGTCTCGTGTCGGTGCGGTCGCCGCTGTCCGCCGCGCTCGCATGGTCGCCCGTCTCCTGGTTCGGTCGGCGCGTGTCGTACGCCGCGTACCTCTGGCACCCGCTCGTCATCGCGCTCCTCGACCCCTTCGCGGTCGGTCCGTGGGGCCAGGTGTCGATGATCGCGGTCGCCGTCATCGTCGCGGTCGGTGCCGCCTACGCGGTCGAGGTCCCCGTCGAGAAGGCGCAGAAGCGCTTCCGCGAAGCCCGTCGGCTCGCCGCCGAGGACCGCGCCGAGCGCGCCCGCGTCACCACCTGACGACGGCGGCGAGCGGGGCGTCGACGTGCGCCACCGCCCGACGGGAGGCTCGCGGCGCGCCCGCCACGCGCCTCCCGTCCGACGACGCCTGGGCGGGTCGTCGTGACCGGTCCGTAGGCTCGCCTGCGTGACCACGGAACGTGTCGAGGTGCTCGTCGTCGGCGGCGGGCCCGTCGGCCTGTTCGCCGCTGCGCTCCTCGAACGGCTGGGCGTCTCCGTCGCCGTCTGGGAGCGACGCGACACCGAGCCGACGGGCTCGCGGGCGATCGGGATCCACCCGCCGTCGCTCGACGCCTTCGCCGCGATCGGCCTGGACACCGCGGTGCTCGCCGAGGCGGTGCTCGTCCGCACGGGCGTGGCCCGGAGCCGCGGTCGCGTGCTCGGGTCGCTGTCCTTCGACCGCGCCTCGGCGACGCACCCCTACGTCGCCACCCTCGACCAGCACCGCACCGAGGCCCTGCTGCGCGACCGGCTCGCACCCGGGGTGCTGCGGACGGGCACGACGGTGACCGACCTGTCCCGCCACGCCGGGCACGTGCTGGCCCACGGCGTCGCCACCGACGGAACCCCGGTCGTCGCCGAGGCGGCCTTCGTCATCGGGGCGGACGGTGCCCGGAGCGCGGTGCGCGACCTGGTCGGCATCGCGTCCTCGGGGCGCGACTACCGCGACCGGTACGTGATGGGCGACTTCGTCGACCCCGAGCCCGAGCGGGCGCGGTCGTCGGCGTTGGTCGACGTCGGGCCGGAGGGGGTCGTCGAGTCGTTCCCACTGCCGGGTGGCCGACGGCGGTACGTCGCCCTCGTGGCGGGCGGCCGGACCGCACCGGGCGATCGCTCGCCGGACCCGGACGCTGCCGTCCGGCTCGCAGCGATCGTCGCCGGGCGCACCGGTGCTCGGCCCGACCCGGCGACGTGCACGATGACGAGCGGCTTCCGGGTGCGGCGGCGGGAGGCCTCGCGCGTGGGTGTCGGACGGGTGGTGCTCGTCGGGGACGCCGCCCACGAGATCAGTCCGATCGGTGGCCAGGGCATGAACCTCGGCTGGCTCGACGCCGCTGCGCTCGCGCCGCTGCTGGCCGAGGCGGTCCGATCCGGGACGACCGCTCCGTGGCAGGAGTCCGCGAACGCGTACGCCGTCGGGCGGCAGGCCGCGGCGCGACGGGCTGCGCGGCAGGCGGAACTGAACATGGCGCTCGGGCGTCCGACCGGTGCGCTCGGGTCGGTGGGGCGGGAGGCGCTGCTCCGCACCGTGCTCGCGCTGCCGAGCGCCGACGGGCTCGCCGGGGTCTACGCGATGCGGTGGGCCTGAGCGGCGCTGTCGCTCCTGCGGGCGCTGGTGCAGGCGCTGGTGCTGGTGCTGGTGCTGGTGCTCGCCCGTGGACCGGTGCTGTCAGGCGACCAGACGCGCGCCGGCCAGGCCCAGCTCCACCACGAGGACCAGGGACGACGCGATGACGAGTCGGAACAGCGCGCGCGTGGGACGACCGGCGACGACCAGCCGGATGCCGACCGCGGCGAGCACGACGACCACGAGGGCGCCCACGACCGCCAGGACGGTCCCGGCCGTGCCGACGCCTCCGCCAGCTCCGCCGCCGCCGCCGAGCTGACCGCCGAGCACCAGCGCCGCCGCGACGACGAGGGCGCCGAACGCGAGCGTGCCCGCGCCCCGGAGCCCCAGCCGGTGCGGGAACCCTCGGACGCCGGTGGCCTCGTCGTCGAGCAGGTCGGGCAGCACGTTGGTGCAGTGGATCGCGACACCGAAGACGGCTCCGGTCGCGATCGCCCACCACGCCGGCCAGGCACCGCCGGCGCCGGCCGCGACGGACACGACCGGCAGCAGTCCGAACGCCACGACGAACGGCACGACGGACCACACGGTGCGCTTCAGTCCGGCGTCGTAGGCCCAGCCGGCAGCGACGAGGACGACGTGGGCGACCGCGGCGACGGGCCCGAGAGTGATCGACAGGAGCACGGCGACACCGGCCGTCGCGAAGGCAGCGGTCCGGACCGTGCGGACGGCGATGAGTCCGCGGGCGACGGGCTTGTCGCTGCGGCCGACCGCCCGGTCGCGGTCGGCGTCGATCCAGTCGTTGGCGAGGCCGATCGACAGCTGCCCGGCCACGACGGCGAGCGCCACGAGCACGACGAGCCACCAGGGGTGCCCGACGGCGGCGGCGATCACGGCGGCGAGGACCGTCACCGTGACGGTCGGGCCGGGGTGGGACGACGCGAACAGCAGGCGGACGGTCGAGGGCCTGCGGGTGTCGCTCACACCGGCGAGCGTACGGACCGGCGGCTGCACGGGTGCGACGGCGGCGCTGACCCGCGGCGCCTCGGGTGTCGAGGCGCCGCGGGCCGTGGTGCGCTGCGATCAGGCCGCGGGGATCAGGCCGTTCGGGTCCAGCACGTACTTCGTCGCTGCGCCCTTGTCGAACTCCTCGTACCCGCGGGGGGCCTCGTCGAGTCCGATCGGCTTCGCGTTGACGTTCTTCGCGATGCTCGTCCGGTCGTGCAGGATCGCCATCATCAGCTGCCGGTTGTACTTCATCACCGGGCACTGGCCCGTGGTGAACGACAGCGACTTGGCCCACCCGGTGCCGAGGCTGAGCGAGAGGGCGCCCTTCTTCGCCGCCTCGTCGACGCCGCCCGGGTCACCCGTGACGTAGAGCCCGGGGATGCCGAGTGCGCCTCCGGCCGCCGTGACGTCCATGAGGGAGTTGAGCACCGTGGCGGGCGCCTCGTGGCCGGAGCCGGAGCCGTGCCCCTTCGCCTCGAAGCCCACGGCGTCGATGCCGCAGTCGACGAGGGGCTCACCGAGGATCTGGTCGATCTGGTCGGCCGGGTCGCCCTTCGTCAGGTCGACCGTCTCGCACCCGAAGCTGCGCGCCTGCGCCAGCCGGTCGGCGTTCATGTCGCCGACGATCACCACGCTCGCACCGAGCAGGAACGCGCCGGTCGCGGCTGCGAGGCCCACGGGCCCGGCGCCGGCGACGTACACGGTCGAGCCGACCTCGACCCCCGCGGTCACCGCACCGTGGAAGCCGGTCGGGAAGATGTCGGAGAGCATCGCGAGGTCGAGGACCTTCTCGAGCGCCTGGTCGCGGTCGGGGAACTTCAGCAGGTTCCAGTCGGCGTACGGCACGAGCACGTACTCGGCCTGGCCGCCGACCCACCCGCCCATGTCGACGTAGCCGTAGGCGCTGCCCGGTCGGTCCGGGTTCACGTTGAGACAGATGCCGGTCTTCCGCTCCTTGCAGTTCCGGCAGCGCCCGCAGGCGATGTTGAACGGCACCGAGACGATGTCACCGACCTTGATGAACTCGACGTCCGGTCCGACCTCGACGACCTCGCCGGTGATCTCGTGCCCGAGCACGAGGTCCGTCGGGGCCGTCGTGCGGCCGCGGACCATGTGCTGGTCGCTGCCGCAGATGTTCGTCGCCACGGTGCGCAGGATCGCGCCGTGGTTCACCTTGCGTCCGACGTTCGCCGGGTTCACCCCGGGTCCGTCCTTGAGCTCGAACGTCGGGTAGTCGGTGTCGATGACCTCGACCTTCCCGGTTCCCTTGTACGCGACTGCGTGGTTGCTCGCCATGTGATCCTCCTCGATCGGTCGGCGGCGGCACGTGCGGGGAGCGCGCAGCACGGCGGTGCGCTCCTCGTCCCGTCGAGGGGCCGTCTCCGTCGACGGGTGATCCGGACTGTACCTCCCGTGCCCGAGGGCGACAAGGACGGTGCACGACTACCGGATGATCGGTCTCCCCCGTGCCAGGATGGCGCCGTGGGGTGGGACGACAGCGGGCTGAGCCCGGCGCAGGCGGCGTTCGTCGCCCGGGTGCTCCCCGGGGCGTCGACGGTGGCGGACGAGTCGTGGGGCCTCCTCGACACCCGGGTGCTCCACGTCCGCAGTGGTGCCGGCGACCACACCGTCAAGGCGTCCGGACCGGAGAACTCGCACTTCCCGCGGGAGCTGACGGCGCACCGGCACTGGACCGGGGCGCTCCTCCGCGGTGACGACACGGGGCGTCTGGTCGCCGCGGACACGGAGAGCCGTGTGCTCGTGCTGGAACGGGTCCCCGGGCACCTCGCGCTCGGGACCTCCGACGAGACCGCTGCGAGCGTGCACCGGCAGGCGGGCACGATCCTCCGGAGGCTCCACGACCAGGCGACCCGCACCGATGCGGACCACCTGGCCGCAGAGACCGCGAAGGCGCTCCGCTCCCTCGACGCCCCACACCGGATCGATCCCCGGCTCGAGGACCGCGCGCGGACGCTGCTCCGATCGTCGAGACCGCACCCCGTGACGCTGGTGCCGACGCACGGCGACTGGCACCCGCGGAACTGGATCGTGCAGGACGGTCGGCTGCGTGCGATCGACTTCGGTCGCTTCGCGTTCCGCCCGGCCGCAGCGGACCTCACCCGCCTGGCAGTCCTGCACTGGGAGGACTCCCCCGAGCTCGAGCACGCGTTCTTCGCGGGCTACGGGTCCGACCCTCGCGACGCCGACGACTGGCGCTGGCTCCAGCTTCGCGAGGCGGTGGGGACGGCCGTGTGGGCCTTCGCGGTGCACGACGAGCGCTTCGAGCGACAGGGACACCGGATGCTCGAGCACGCACTCGCCGCCTTCTGACCCGCCGGAGACTCAGGTCGAGGTACCGCTGAGGGACTTCCGGTACCAGCGGTCGGAGTACGGCTCGTCGTTGAACGGATCGACCCGCCGGTAGCCGAGCCGCTCGTACAACGCGCACGCCTCGGCGAGCTCCCCGCGGGTGTCGAGCTGGACCGTGCCGACGCCCCGCTCCAGGCACGCCCGTTCGACGGCGCGGACCACCCGCCCCCCGATGCCCCGCCCGCGTGACTCGCTCAGGGTGAACACCTTGGTCAGTTCGGCGACGTCCCCGCGGAGGCGCGCGCCGGCGCACGCGACCGGCTCGCCGTCGTCGAGGGCGACGAGGAGCACGCCCGTCGCACCCGTGAGGTCGTCGGAGGGCTCGTCGCGGAGTGCCTGGTCGACCTCCTCGTCCGTCGCGGGCCGGCCGTACCACCGCGAGGCGACCTCGGTGGTGTACCGGCGGAGGATGCTCACGGCGGTGGGCGCACCGGGGAGCACGGTCTCGATCGTCAGCACGGGGCGAGCGTACTGCCGCCGACGGTGCCACGATGGTCCCGTGCCCGACACGTTCGACCCTGCCCTCGTCCCGGAGCTGCTGGTCGAGGACCTCGACCGGAGTCTCGCTTTCTGGTGCGGAGCATGCGGGTTCACCGTCGCCTACGACCGTCCGGACGAGCGCTTCGCATACCTCGTGCTCGGGTCTGCGCACGTGATGCTCGAACAGGTCGGGGTCGGCCGCAACTGGGTGACGGGTCCGCTCGATCGGCCGTTCGGACGGGGCATCAACCTCCAGGTCACCGTGCCCGACAGCGCTGCGCTCGCCGACCGACTCGATGCCGCCGGCGTTCGGCTCTTCATGCGGCCCGAGACGAAGTGGTACGACCTCGGCGACGAGGAGGCCGGGGTCCAGCAGTTCCTCGTGCAGGACCCGGACGGCTACCTGCTGCGTTTCCAGTCCTCCGTCGGCAGACGCCCGATCGCGGACCGGAACAGCTGAGCGAGCCCCGGGCTGATGGGTCCTGGTGCGCCTGGCCGTTCCGGGCGTACCTGGCCGATCCGGGCGTACCTGGTCGTTCGTTCCCACCGGGTACGCCCGTTTCCGCTTCCCATCGCAGCCGCTCTGGGAAAGAACGGGCAGCGCGAGAGCCCGCACCCGCGCGCCACCTCAGGCAGCAGCCGCAGCCCGCGGTGCCCTCCGCTGCCGACGCCCGAGCACCCCCGACGCCAGCGCGATCCCGAGCAGCACCACGACACCGCCCACGGGCTCGTTCCACCGCAGCGGCTCACCGAGCACGAGGACCCCGAGCGCCACCCCGACCACCGGCGTCAGGTACGTCACCGTCGATGCCCGCCCGGCGCCCCACGCCCCGACCAAGCGCGTGTTCCACGCGTAGGCCAGCCCCGTGCCCACCGCACCGAGCGCGACCATCGCGGCCACGATCCTCCAGTCCAGCTGCACCGGACCGGTGGCGATGACGGGCGCGACGAGCAGCATGAGCACCGCCGCCAGCGTGAGCTGCACCGTCGCGACGGTGGTCGGGTCCTGGCCGCTCCCGACGCCGAAGCGTCGGAGCCACGCGAGGCCGATGCCGTACGAGGCGGTCATGCCGAGCAGCGCCAGCTGCCCGGGGACGGTGGCGAGGACGGCAGGGTCGCCGACCAGGTCCCACGGGCCGACGAGCACGAGCACGCCCAGGATCCCGAGGGCGATCCCGCCGAGCTGTCGTCGGCTGAGTCGCTCGGAGGGCACCAGCACGGCGAGTGCCAGCAGCGTCATGATCGGCGTCGTCGCGTTGTAGATGCTCGCCAGGCCCGACGGCACGGTCTGCTCGGCCCACGCCATGAGCGACGACGGCACCGCGTTCAGGAAGACCGCGACGACGAGCAGGTGCCCCCAGACGCGCGGCTCCCGCGGCCACCGCCGCCGGGTGACGAGCAGCACGACCACGAGCGTGACCGCGCCCAGCACGGTGCGCACGGTGGCGACCTGCTGCGGCGCGAGTCCCTCGAGCCCGATCTTCGCGAAGAAGAAGCTCGAGCCCCAGGTGAGGGCGACCAGGACGTAGAGGAGGGCGTTCACGAGCGCTAGCATCGACCACCACTCGGGCATGTGTCGAACGACTGCCCTGCATGACGCCATGAAGGGCACGCATGACCCTCTCGATCCAGCAGCTCCGCGCGTTCGTCGCGACCGTCGACGCCGGTTCCTTCACCGGCGGGGCATCCGCGCTGGGCGTCGGACAGTCCGCCGTCTCGCACGCCGTCGCCGGGCTCGAACGCGAGGTCGGGGGCCCGGTGGTCCGTCGCGGCGGCGCCGCGGTGGCCACCCCGCTCGGCGACCGCATGCTGGCCCACGCCCGCAGCGTGCTCGCCTCGGTCGACGCCCTGGAGGCCGTGGTGCGGCCCGCCACGGTCCGCGGCACCGTGCGCCTCGCCGCCGTGCCGACGGTCTGCCAGGGCCTGCTGCCGCGGCTCCGCGAGCTGTGGGCCGTGACGCTGCCCGACGTCGACGTGCAGGTCTACGAGGGCGACGACGACGAGATGGCGGAGTGGCTCGAAGGCGGCACCGTGGACGCGGCCGTGCTCGTCGACCCGGGGCCGTTACCCGACGGCGGCGTGGTCGTCGCGCGGGACGAGATGGGCGCGGTGGTGCGGCGGGACCACCCGCTCGCCTCGAGTGCGGCGCTGACGCTCGACGACCTGCACGAGGACGGGCTGGTCGCCGGCGGCGGCGGGTGCGAGCACCAGATCCAGCGCATGCACGAGCTCGCCGGCCAGCCGTTCCGCTGGGCGCACCGCGTGCGGGAGATGAGCACGATGTTCGGGATGATCCAGCGCGGCGAGGGCGTCTCGATCGTCCCGACCCTCGGGCGGGTGATGCTGCCCGACGACCTGGTGATGCTGCCCGTGGAGCCACGGTACGTGCGGACGCTGGTGCTGAGCGGCCCGAGCTCGCGGCCGTGGCACCCGTTGGCGCAGGCACTGGTCGACGCGGTGTGACGCCGCCCGCACCCCGGTTCTCCGACCTTCGGCCGATCCGACGCGGGTGCCGCAGTTCCTAGGCTCGGGGACGTGACCGCCACCCCGCTCCAGCCCGTGCCCCTCGGCCGACGCGTGTGGGCGCAGTCCTGGCGCGTGGTCATGGCCGCGCTCGCCGGTCTCATCGCGTTCGGGGTGGTCTGGCCCGAGCTCGACACCGACGGATGGTCGGACGCGCGCCTCGGCCTGGGCCTGCTCACCGACCTCGGGGCGGGGCTGGTCGCCCTCGTCCTGTACTGCTTCCGGCACCGATCCCCGCTGCTCGTCACCCTCCTGGTGATCGCGATGAGCACGGTGTCCACCATCGCGGCCGGGGCGGGGGTGCTCGCCCTCGTCTCCCTCGCGGTCCGACGCCGACCGGTGGAGATCGCGGTCGGTACGGTCGCGATGCTCGTCACCGGGCTCGTCGGGGACGCCCTCGTCTTCCCGAGCGGGAACGTGCCGATGTGGCAGACGATCCTCGTCTCGGTGATCTTCCTCGCGCTGGTGGTGGCCGTCGGCGTCGCGATCGGGCAGCGCCGCGCGCTCGTCCAGTCGCTCCGGGAGCGGGCGGCCCTGCTCGAGCGGGACCAGCAGCTCCGTGAGGACCGCGCCCGCGAGCAGGAACGCGCGCACCTCGCACGGGAGATGCACGACGTGCTGGGGCACCGGCTGTCCCTCGTCGCCCTCCACGCCGGTGCGCTCGAGTACCGCGGCCGGTCGCTGTCGCCCGACGAGACGGTCGAGGCCGCCGGGGTCGTCCGTGCCGAGGCGCACGCCGCGCTCACCGAACTCCGCGACGTGCTGGGCGTGCTGCGGGAGCCCGGGGACGGCGCCGCGCTCGCCGGAGCCGCTCCCCCGCAGCCGACCCTCCGGGACCTGCCCGCGCTGCTCGACGAGGCGCGGAGCTCCGGCGCCCGGGTGTCGTCGGCCGTCGACGAGCGGGTCGCCGACGCACCCGACGCCGTCGGACGGCACGCCTACCGGGTGGTGCAGGAGGCGCTGACGAACGCGCGCCGGCACGCGCCGGGGCAACCCGTCTCCGTCGCGGTCGACGTGCTCGGCGGGCCCGCGCTGCGGGTGCGGGTGAGCAACCCGACGACGGGCCTCGTGCCCGACGACGACGACCGGGCCGCGGGCCACGGCCTCCGGGGCCTGGCAGAACGTGCCCGGCTCGTCGGCGGCACCTTCAGCGCCGGACGCGGTGCCGACGGCACCCACGTGGTCGAGGCGGTGCTGCCGTGGGCGGCGTGAGCGCACCGATCCGGGTCGTCCTCGTCGACGACGACCACCTCGTCCGGGCCGGACTCCGGCTGCTCCTGAGCGGCGACGACGGCATCGAGGTCGTCGGCGAGGCGGGCGACGGACTCGAGGCCGAGGGCGTGATCGCGTCCGCAGCGCCCGACGTCGTGCTCATGGACATCCGGATGCCCCGGTGCGACGGCCTGGTGGCGACCGCACGGGAACTCCGGAAGCAGCCGGACCTCGCCGTGCTCGTGCTCACCACGTTCCAGGACGACGACCTCGTGCTGGGCGCGCTGCAGCGGGGTGCACGGGGCTTCCTGCTCAAGGACACCCCGCCGCAGCAGCTCGTCGAGGCGGTCCGGACGGTCGCCGCCGGGCGCTCGACCCTGTCGCCCTCCGTGCTCGACCGCGTCATCGCCTTCGCAGCGCGCGCCTCGACCGGGACGGAGCGTGGGGCGGCCGCCGTCGCGACCGCGGCCGCCGACGGTGCCGCGGAGCGCGCACTCCTGTCGACCCTGACCGACCGCGAGACGGAGGTCGCCCTGGCCGTGGCGGCCGGCGCCTCGAACGCGCAGATCGCGTCGGACCTGTTCGTGAGCCTGGCCACCGTCAAGACGCACGTCGGCCACGTGTACGAGAAGTTCGGGGTCGACAACCGGGTACAGCTCGCCCTGGTCGTGCACGCCGCCCGCCGCTGAGCCTGAACGTCGGCGCCGCAGTCTCGGCAGGATGGCATGCGTGCCCGACATCCACGAGAAGACCTTCCGCGACCCGGACGAGGCCACCGCCGAGGCAGCCGACCTGGCCTGGCTCGCCGAGGCCGAGGACACCGGCGGGACCCGGATCGCCCGCGTGCTCGACCACCCCCGGCCGACCGTCCTGCACCTCGAACGGATCGCTGACGGCTCCCCGACCAGGGCCCAGGCTGAACGCTTCGGACGGTCGCTCGCGCACACCCACGCCGCCGGTGCGTCGCACTGGGGTGCGCCGTCCCCCGGGTTCCCGACGAGCGGTGGCCTGCGCATGGGCCGCTCGCGCACGCCCTTCACCAGCGCAGCCGACGCACCGGCCGCCTGGGGCGCATTCTTCGCCGAGTACCGCATCCGGGACTTCGTGCAGCGCATCGTCGACCGAGGCGGGTTCGACGCCGCTGAGGCCGCGGTGTTCGACCGCGTGGCCGACCGGCTCGAGGACGGCACGCTCGGCTCCCCGCAGCCCCGGCTCATCGGCGACGCCCCCGCGCGGATCCACGGCGACCTCTGGGCGGGGAACGTCCTGTGGCCCAGGGACTCCTCGGAACCGACCGGGGCGGTGCTCATCGACGCGACGCCGCACGGCGGGCACGCGGAGACCGACCTGGCGCTGCTCGCCCTGTTCGGACTCCCCCGACTCGAGACCGTGCTCGCCGCCTACGACGCCGAGTCCCGGCTCGCCGACGGGTGGCAGGAGCGCGTCGAGCTCCACCAGCTCGCGCCGCTGCTGCTGCACGTGTTCCTGTTCGGCGGCTCGTACACCGACCACGCGCTGCGCGCAGCCCGCCGCTACGCCTGACGACGGCGGGTGACCCGGCCGCCGGGGCGTCCTGCGTCCACCCCAGGCCCGCCGGTCCGCCAGCCCGCCGGCCCGTACCCGATCCGGCATCGTCGAGTCGGACGAGTACGATGCGGGCACCGGCGGAAGGGGAACGCGATGGACGAGCGACACGGTGACCTGCGGGACGGCGACCCGCGCGCGACGAGCCAGCGGTTCGCCCGGCTGCCCGACCGTACCCGAGCCGAGGACCTGGTCGTCGAGGTCCCGGCGTTCGAGGACGACCGGCCCCAGCCCGAGCCCGAGCCACCCGCCGCCGCCCCCGAGCTCGTCGCCGCGACCCGCTTCGCGCAGACCTCGCACGTGACCCCGACGATCCGGCGGACGCAGAAGCGGGCAGGGCTCTGGATAGCCGGCGTGCCGATCGCAGCGCTCGCCGTCGTCGCGGTCGTGCAGATCGTCCTCGGCGTCACCGGCTGAGCCGTCGCGACCGCGCACCTCGCCGCCACCGCTCGACCGCGCACCTCGCCGCCACCGCTCGACCGCGCCGCTGCACAACCGGGAGCACCTCGCGCCACGGGGCTCCGTGGCGCGAGGTGCTCCCGGTGGTGCGCAAGCAGACGAAACCGCGGCATCACACCGGCACGATCACCGGCGCCGGAACCGGCGCCCGCACCGGACGGGAGGCGCGTGGCCGGGCCGCCACGCGCCTCCCGTCCGGCCGGTCTGTTGCACCCGCGGTATACCAAGCCGTAGCATCGGCTCACCGCACCACCCCCACACAGGGCCACGACCGCCACCACCGGTCCGCCCGCGGCGAGCGCTCCACCGATGCAGCCCTGGCCGTCCGCTGCCGGCTGAGCCCCACTGGACCCGCACGTGAACCCCTCCCCCTTCGGTCTGTACGACCCTGCCCGCGAGTCGAGCGACTGCGGCGTCGGCTTCATCACCCGCCTCGACGGCACCCCGAGCCACGACGTCCTCCGCAAGGGCGACGAAGCGCTCTGCTCGATCCCGCACCGCGGTGGCAAGTCCGCCGAGGGCGTCGGCGACGGTGCCGGCGTGAGCATCGACCTGTCGGTGGAGTTCTTCAGCGCCATCACCGGCGAGGAGCTCGTCGCCGGGCACTTCGGCGTCGCGAACTGCTTCGTGCCGTCCGACCCCGCCGGGCGCTCCGCCGCCGAGCAGACCGTGACCGGAGCGATCGAGCACGAGGGCTTCGACCTGCTGCTCGTCCGCGACGTGCCGGTCGACCACTCGGTGGCCCGTCCCGAGGCCGAGCAGTACCAGCTGCCGATCGTGCAGTGGGTCTTCCGCGCACCCGAGGGGTGGTCCCGCACGGACGTCGACGCCGCGGCGAACCGCGCCCTGCTCGCCGTCGAGCGCGTCTCGTACACGCAGGCTGCCGAGGCACACGCCCCGCACGCCGCCCTCTACCCGCTGTCGCTCAGTGCCCGGACGCAGATCCTCAAGGGCCGCCTGAACTCGGGCGAGGTCATCTCGTACTTCCGCGACCTGGCGGACCCGCGCCACTCGGTGCGCACGCTCTACTTCCACACGCGGTTCTCGACGAACACCGAGCCGCACCCGACCATGGCGCAGCCGTTCCGGCTCATGGCGCACAACGGCGAGCTGAACACCGACCGGAAGAACCGCCTGTCGGACGAGGCCCTCGCCGCCGCCCGCACGCGCAGCATCGTCCGGCCGCCCGGGCAGTCCGACTCGAGCCGCCTCGACCAGACCCTGCAGAGCCGCGTGTTCGACGACGGGCTCGAGATCGTCGAGGCCGTCGTCACCCTCATGCCCCCGGCGTGGGAGAACGACCGCACGCTGACCCCGGACGTCCGGGACATGCTCGAGTACTTCTCGCTGTACGAGGAGAAGAACGACGGCCCCGCCGCGGTGATCTTCAGCGACGGCGACGTCGTGGGCGCACGGCTCGACCGCCTGGGTCTCCGCCCGCTGCGCACCGTGCAGACGGACGAGTACCTCATGGTGGCGTCCGAGTCCGGGCAGGTGACGTTCCCGGCCGGCGACGTCGTGCACCGCGGCCGCATCGAGGCCGGCGGCATGCTCGTCGTCGACCACCGCACCGGGTCGGTGATGCGCACCGACGAGGTCCTGCGGATGCTCGCCGCGCGCCGCGACTACGGGACGCTGCTCGACGCTGCACGCGTGCACCTCGACGACCTGCCCGCGCCGGACTACGACCGGGGCACCAGCACGCTCGGCTACGACGGCGACCTGTCGCTCGCGGGCCGCTACGTGGCGTACTCGCTGAACCAGGAGAGCTTCCGGTTCATGCTCGACCCGATGCTCGCGAACGGCTCGGAGCGCATCTCGGCGATGGGCTACGGCACCGCCATCAACGCGCTGAGCGACACCGAGGGCGGGATGGCGAAGTACTTCTCGCAGCGCTTCGCCCAGGTGACGAACCCGCCGCTCGACTCGATCCGCGAGGCCGACGGCATGAGCATGCGCGTCGCCCTCGGCGCCAAGCCCGACGGGACGGGCAGCGGCACCGCCACCGCCACGCCCAGCCGGCAGATCGTCGTGGACTCCCCCGTCCTCGGGCACCTCGACATGGTCCGGCTCCGCGACCAGACGATCGTGCCGCTCGAGCGGTTCGACATGCTCTACGTGCCGGTCGTCGACGACGAGCAGGCGAACGCCGACGCCGTCCGCACCGCCACCGAGCAGCTCGCCGAGGCCGTCGTGGCCTTCGCCGAGCGCCAGGGCGGGATCGCGGTCCTGACCGACCGCTCGGTGTCGTCGACGCACGCGCCGCTCCCCGTGATCCTCGCCGTCGCCGCGGTCAACCAGCGGCTCATCGAGACCGGACTGCGCCTGCGCGTGTCCGTCGTCGCGGAGTCCGGCCAGCTGCCGTCGTCCCACCACGTCGCGACCGCGCTGGGCTTCGGCGCCTCGGCCGTGTACAGCCTGTCGGCCCGGCTCCGTGCGGAGGAGCAGTACCCCGCCGCCCCGGCACCCGCGGGCGAGCTGACCGCGACCGACGCCGCGCTCAAGCGCTTCCGCAAGGCGACCGAGAAGGCCCTGGCGAAGACGATGGGCCGGGTCGGCCTGTGCACCGCCGAGAGCTACATCGGCGGCGAGTTCTTCGAGCCGAACTACCTCGACACCCGCGACGACCTGTTCGCAAGGGTCTTCCCGCACATGGACGCCCCGGTCGGCGGTGTCGGCTTCGCCCGCATCGCACAGGCCGCCACGGACTGGCACGAGCGTGCCCGCTCGGTCGCGACCGACGGCCAGGTGCCGCTGCTCGGGCTCTTCAAGGAGCGGTCGGACGGCGCCGGGCACTCGTTCGGCGTCGCGAGCGTGCGCGGGTTCGGCGGGATGACCGAGGAGCGCCCGGCCTTCGAGCGCTCGGGCGACTCCGACGCGCTGCGGCTGCTCACGCTCCGGCAGCTCGACGACTCCTTCGGCATCTCGGACACCGCGTACCGCAACACCGGCTACGACCGCCTGAGCGACGCCGAGATCGACGCGCACCGGATCACCCCGGGCTACGTCACGTTCCTGCAGACGACGCACGACGAGCGCTCCCGTCGCCCCGCGGCCCTCCGCGACGTGCTCGCCCTGCCGGCCGACGTCACCGGCATCGACGAGGCCCCGGACTTCGCGCGTGAGCTCGGCCGCTTCTCGACCACCGGGAACGCGAGCATCACGGTGCGCGGACTGTCCGGCTCGCGGCCGTCGTCGGAGGACGCCCTGCCGGGCGGCACGACCCGCTTCACCCTGCAGCTCACCTCGACCGGACCCACGGGTGCGCTGCGCCACCGGGCCCTCGCGGACGGGCTCGCGCTGCTGCACCCCGGCCTGGTCGACGTGGACGTCGTCGCCGACGACCGGGTGACGCTCCGCGCCACCGGTGCGGCCGCCGAGCTGCTCGCCCTGCTGCAGCAGGCTCCCGCGAGCGTCGACGTGGCCGAGGTCCAGCCCGCACACGAGATCACCCGGACCCTGGCGTCCGGTGCGATGAGCCACGGCGCCCTCGTCGCCACCGCGCACGAGGCCGTCGCGCACGGCACGAACATGGTCGGCGGCATGTCGAACTCCGGCGAGGGCGGCGAGCACCACTCCCGCTACGGCACGATCCGCGGCTCGCGCATCAAGCAGTTCGCCTCGGGCCGGTTCGGCATCTGGGCCGGCTACCTCGCCGACCCGATGCTCGAGGAGCTCGAGATCAAGATCGGCCAGGGCGCGAAGCCCGGCGAGGGCGGCCAGCTGCCGGCTCCGAAGGTCACGGTGGACATCGCCGCGGCCCGCGGTGGCACCCCCGGCGTCGAGCTCATCTCGCCGCCGCCGCACCACGACACGTACTCGATCGAGGACCTCGCGCAGCTCATCCACGACTGCAAGGCCGCCCGGGTCCGGGTGGTCGTGAAGCTCGTGTCCTCCGAGGGCATCGGCACCATCGCGGTCGGCGTCGCGAAGGCCGGCGCGGACGTCATCAACGTCGCGGGCAACACCGGCGGCACCGGCGCCGCGGCCGTCACGAGCCTGAAGTACGCCGGACGCTCGGCGGAGATCGGCGTGGCCGAGGTGCACCAGGCCCTCGTCGCGAACGGGCTGCGCCAGAAGGTCACGCTCCGCTGCTCCGGTGCGCACCAGACCGGTTCGGACGTCGTCACGAGCGCGCTGCTCGGCGGGGACTCGTTCGAGTTCGGCACGACCGCGCTCATGATGCTCGGCTGCGTCATGGCGAAGAACTGCAACGTGAAGTGCCCGGCGGGCCTGACCACGAACGCCGAGGCCTTCGAGGGCGACCCCCGCGCGCTCGCGCAGTACTTGCTCAACATCGCCCACGACGTCCGGCAGATCCTCGCCCGCCTCGGCCTGCACTCGCTCCGCGAGGCCCGGGGTCGCACCGACCTGCTCCAGCTGCTCGACCACCCGGCGTCCGTCGGTCGGCTCGACGTGCGGAACCTGCTCGCGCAGGTGCCCGAGAAGGTCGTCACCGACCCGGAGTACCTCGAGAAGGACTTCCGGACCGACGACGCCCTGATCGAGCAGGTGCGCGCGGCACTCGTCGACGGGCACCAGCACACCCTGACCGTCGACGGCATCGCCCTCGGCAACGCCGACAAGTCCGTCGGCGGGCAGTTCGGCATCGACGTCGAGCGCGTCCTCAACCACGAGTTGCGCGGCGTCGACCTGTCCGCACACCCGGCGATCACCACGGACGACCGTGGCCGTCGTCGCCTGGTCGACGGTGCCGTGACCATCCGCACGAGCGGTTCGGCCGGGCAGTCGTACGGCGTGTTCACGAACGACGGGACCACGCTCGACCACACCGGCACCGCGAACGACGGTGTCGGCAAGAGCCAGTCGGGCGGCCGGATCGTCGTGCGTGCCCCGGGCGGTGGGAGCGTCGAGCGGGGCGGCAACGTCCTCGTCGGCAACTTCGCCCTGTTCGGCGCGACCGGTGGCCGCACCTTCGTCGAGGGCGAGGCCGGTGACCGGTTCGCCGTCCGGAACTCCGGTGCGACCGCCGTGGTCGAGGGCCTCGGCGACTTCGGCTGCGAGTACATGACCGGTGGTGCGGTGTTCAACCTCGGCGGCTTCGGCAAGGGGCTCGGCAACGGCATGTCCGGCGGCTTCCTGTACCAGTACGACCCGTCGGGCTCGGTGACCGAGCGCGCGAGCACCGACTCGCTCCTCGTCTTCCCCGTGACCGAGACCGAGCGCGGTGGGTTCCACGAGGCCGCGGCGAAGCTCCTGCTCGAGTGGCACCTCGAGGCCACCGGGTCCGCCCTCGCCGAGCGGTTGCTCGCGGACTGGGCGACCACCCGCGAGCACGTGTTCGTCGGGATGCCGCGCGCGCTCCTGCTCAGCCAGGACGCCGACGAGATCCTCGCCGCCGCCACCCGCGCCGAGCTCCTCGACGAGCTCGCCACCTCGGTCGCGACGGACAAGCTCCGCGCGTTCAAGGTCGACTACCGCGACCAGCGGACCGTGCTCGACGGCCGTGCCCCCGCGCTCGGTGACCAGGGCGAGGACACCTTCTCGCTGCTCTCGTCGTACACGGTGCTCGGGGTGGCGCAGGACGTCGCGCAGGAGCGGGTGCCGGGCGCCGCGCCGAACGACCCCCGCGTGACCGAGGCGGTGCGGAACCTCGTCCTGACCGAGGACTTCCAGGTGAAGCAGCGCGTCGTGAAGTACCTCCGCAGCACGTTCGACCGGTTCGCCGACGACGAGCTCGCGACCCTCATCGCCGTCAAGCGGCTCGACGACTCGAAGCGTGCGCTCGCGCAGCGGAACAACCGCAGTGCGGACATGCCGGGCACCACGGGGTGGATCATGCACCAGAACGCCAAGAACGCCGGCCGGGTCCGCGCGGCCCGCTTCGACGAGCTGCTCGCGACCGCGGCGCTCGAGGACATCGCTGCCCGCGCTCCGCAGGCCCCGGTCGAGGCGGTGTCGGCATGAGCACGCTCCCGCCCACCGGGCAGCTGATCCCGGTCGACGCCCCGTTCTCGGCGGCGCAGGAGTCCTGGCTCGCCGGGTTCATCGCCGGCATCGCCGCCGCGGGCAAGCGGGTCACCGGCGAGGCCCCGACCACGACGGTCGACGTGCTCTTCGGCACGCAGACGGGCAACGCGGAGTTCCTCGCCGACGAGCTCGTCGCCGGGGCGAGGGCACGCGGGCTCGGCGGCCGGGCGACCCCGCTCGACGCCGTGACGCCGGAGCAGCTCGCCGGGATGTCGCACGTGCTCCTCGTCACCTCGACGTACGGCGAGGGCGAGATGCCCGACAACGCCGGCCTGTTCTGGGACGCGATCCAGGCCTCGACGGTCCCCCGGCTCGAGGGACTGCAGTACGCCGTCCTCGGGCTCGGCGACACGAGCTACGACGAGTTCTGCCAGGCCGGCAAGCTCCTCGACACCCGGTTCGAGCAGCTCGGCGCGACGCGCATCCACGACCGTGTCGACTGCGACGTCGACTTCGAGGACCCCGCCGCGCTCTGGAGCGCCGCGATCCTGGACCGTCTCGCCGCCGAGGCCGGCGCGCAGCCGGGCGCTGCCGGCCCCGCCGCCGGAGCGACCACCTCGTCCGCCGCGTCCGGCGGGGCGGGGGCGAGCCGTGCCTCCCGGCCGGGGTCGCAGTGGAACAAGCGCAACCCGTACCGGGCGCCCCTCGTCGTGAACCGGTTGCTCTCCTCGCCGCGCAGCGCGAAGGAGATCCGGCACGTCGAGTTCGACCTCGGCAGCTCCGGCATCGAGTACGCCGCCGGCGACGCGCTCGCGGTGGTGCCGCACAACGACCCGGCGCTCGTCGACCAGCTGCTCGCACACCTCGGGGTCGACGGCTCGGCGGAGCTCGACGGGCGACCGCTCGCCGAGGTCCTCCGCACCGACCGCGAGATCCGGACGCCGTCGAAGGACCTCGTGGCCGACCTCGTGCAGCGTGCGCCCGCGTCGGAGCTCGCGGCGGTCGTGTCGCACGGCGACAAGCACGAGCTCGACCGGTGGCTCTGGGGCCGCGACGTGCTCGACCTGCTCCGTGACGCCGGCAGTGCCGCGCCCACGATGGACGAGCTGCTCCCGAACCTCCGCGGGCTGCAGGCGCGGCAGTACTCGATCTCGTCGAGCCCGCTGGCGCACCCGGACCGCATCCACCTGACCGTCGCGTCCGTCCGCTACGGCGATGCGCGCCGCACGCACGGCGGCGTCGCCTCGACCTACCTGGCGGACCGGGTGCTGGCCGACGGCGAGGTCGACGTGTACCTGCAACCGAACGCGGCGTTCGGGGTGCCCGCCGACGGTGACGCACCGATGGTCATGATCGGGCCGGGCACCGGCATCGCCCCGTTCCGCGGGTTCCTGCACGAGCGGGCCGCTGCCGGGGCGACCGGGCGCAACTGGTTGTTCTTCGGCGACCAGCACCGCGACACCGACTTCGTGTACGAGGACGAGCTGACGGACCTGCAGGAGCGCGGCGTGCTGACCCGGCTCGACCTGGCGTTCTCGCGCGACCAGGCCGAGAAGGTCTACGTGCAGACGCGGATGCGGGAGCAGGCAGCGGAGCTGTACCGGTGGCTCGAGGACGGGGCGCACGTGTACGTCTGCGGGGACGCGTCGCGGATGGCGAAGGACGTCGAGCAGGCCCTGCTGGAGGTCATCGCGACCTGTCGGAGCCGCGGGGACGACGACGCGCAGGCGTACCTGGCGGACCTGCGGCGCGCGAAGCGCTACGTCCGCGACGTGTACTGACCCGCGCCGTGTGCTGACCCGCGCCGCTGTCGAGGCGTGCCCCGGCCGCCGAGGGACCGACGACCGGGGCACCCGAGGGACGGTCACCCGGTGACGGCGACCGACTCCGCATCCCGCGCGACGAAGAAGTCCGAGTACAGCGTGCACCCGTCCGGCTCGACGAGGAGACCCCTGATCCAGATCTCGTGTCGACGCTCCACCTCGACGACCGTCCCGAAGCGGTCGTCGTGCGTGCTCTCCGTGGCAGACATGCGGTTCCCTCCCACCACGGCACGCACCCGGTCGGCTCCCTGACGCCGGCCGTGGGGACGGTGCGTCCAGCGGCACCAGTACGCTACGGAGCCGCCCGCGGCAGCCGGAACCCGTTGACTCGACCCGGCCGCTGTGCTACCCCGTGTCGCCGGCGGACGCGGACTCCGCCGCCCCCGGGACGACCGCTCGGGACCACGCGGAGTCCGCCGCGGTGCTCGTGTCGGGTGGCTCGGGCACGAGCACGAGTCCGGCACCGGAGGTCGCAGCGGCGTAGAGCTCCTCGAGCCAGCTGCGGTTGATCGCGGGCACCCGGCTGCCCGCGAAGGTGAACCGCAGACTGACGTTCGGGTGCAACCAGACCGAGCTCCGCCCGTCGCCGTGGAGCACGTCGTCCTTCCACGAGAACACGAAGCGGTGCTCACGGCGGAGCATGTTGACGATCACGATCTGCAGGTGTGTGAGAGCCCGGTCGTCGATGCGCAGGTCGAGCACTTCACCGTCGTACACGAGTTGACCCATGAGGATCCTTCTACACCGCGCGAGCGGGCGAGGGACGGGAGCAGGAACGGACGGGAGGCGCGGTGCCAGCCGGCACCGCGCCTCCCGTCCGTCGTGGGGTCGCGTCAGTCCTGCGCGGTCGCCTCGTAGTGGCGGGCACCACCGCGCACGCCCGCGAAGCGGTACGGCGCGGCCGTGACGCGCGGACGCTCGACGTCCTCGCTCGTCGCGGCGCCGGCGGCGTGCAGCTCCCGGTAGGCGTCGACCGTCAGCGGGACGCGTGCCTCGAGCAGCGCGCGGACCCGGCCCTCCCGTCGGTGGGAGCGGTAGTCGGGTCGGACGATGCCGGTGATCAGCTCACCGACGCTGCCCGAGCCGTAGCTGAACAGGGCGATCCGCTCCCCGGCCAGGTCGTCGTCGAGGTCGAGCAGTGCCGCGAGCCCGATCCAGAGCGACGCCGTGTAGGTGTTGCCGGTCTGCTTGTTGTAGGTGAAGCCGATCGCGAGCTCGGACTCGTCGAAGGGCACCCCGACGTGCTGCGTGAGCTTCCGGTGTGCCTTGAGCGCCATCTTCGTGAACGGCTGGTGGTGGACGAAGCGCACGATGTCCTCGTACGCCGGGCCACCCTGCGACGCCAGGTCGTCCCACGCCCCGACGAACGCATCGACGTAGGCGCTGACCGACAGCCGACCGTCGACGAGCGCGGTCGAGCGGTCGTTCGGTCGCCAGAAGTCGTCGACGTCGGCGGTGAAGACGCCGGCGGCGGGCTCGATCTCGATCAGGTCGGGGTCAGCGGACACCAGGATCGCGGCGGCGCCGGCGCCCTGGGTGGGCTCGGCGGCGGTGTCGACGTCGTACCGCGCCACGTCCGCGGCGATGACGAGCACCCGCTCGTGCGGCGCGCGCGCGATGATGCCGAGGGCGAGCTGCACGGCGGCGGTCCCGCCGTAGCAGGCCTGCTTCAGCTCGACCACGCGGACGTTCTGCGGCAGGCCGAGCAGCCCGTGCACGTAGACGCCGGCGGCCTTGGACTGGTCGACGCCGGACTCGGTCGCGAACAGCACCGTGCGGATGCCCTCGACGCCGTGGCGGTCGATGACCTCCTTCGCTGCGGCGGCGCCCATGGTGACGATGTCCTCGTCGGGGGCGGGCACGCTGAAGGCGTCCTGGCCGATGCCGACGTGGTACTTCGCCGGGTCGACGCCGAGCCGTTCCGCCAGGTCGTCGAGCTCGAGCACGTGGTGGCCGGTCGCGATCGCGATGTCGTGGATGCCGACGCGCACCTGCTGCTGAGCGGTCATGCTGCACCTCCTGCGGGCTTCGACCCGCGACGTTCCATGGCGACGTGCGCCGCCATCAGCTCCCCCGGGTTGGTCTGCGCGGCGAGCAGCGACAGCTCACCGCAGAGCACGGTCGCGGCGCACAGGGCGGCCAGGCGGCGGGCGTTCGCCCCGGGCTCGCGGTCCTCGCGGCAGCCGAGGCGCACCAGGGCGTCCTCGACGACGGGCAGGTCCCCGCCCTTGCCGTTGCCGACCGTGCCGACGATGAGGTGCGGCAGCGCGGTGGAGAAGTACAGGTCGTCGCCGCGGGCCTCGGCGTAGGTGATGCCCTGGGAGCCCTCGACGATGTTCGCGGCGTCCTGCCCGGTGGCCAGGTAGAAGCCGAGGAGCATGTTCGCGTAGTGCGCGTTCGCGGAGCGCAGGGCCCCGGCGATCGTCGAGCCCACCAGGTTCTTCGCGACGTTGAGCTCGGCGATGCGCTCCGCGCTCGACCGCAGCCGCTTCTCGACGATCTCGCCCGGGATGACGATCTCGGCGATCGTGTTCCGGCCACGACCACGGATGCCGTTCACCGCGGTGGCCTTCTTGTCGGTGCAGAAGTTGCCCGAGACGCTGACGTACCGCAGGCCCGGCTCCCACGCGAGGATCGCGGGCAGCAGCTTGTCCGCCGCCTGCGTCACCATGTTGTGGCCGGAGGCGTCGCCGGTGGTGAACGCGAAGCGCAGGAACAGCAGGTCGCCGACGATCTCGGGGTGCACCTCGATGAGCTTGGCGAACCGGCTCTGCCCGGCGACGATCCGCTCGAGCTCGTCCTGGCGCGCCAGGATCCGCCCGGCGGCGATGTGCGCGGCGGCCGCACTGTCGGCCTTCACGACGACCGAGCGGGTCATGCGCTCGTCGACGACGGTCGCGACGATGCCGCCCTCGACCGTGCGCGAGACGCGAGCCCCGCGACCGACGGACGGCCACAGCGGCGACTCGTACGTGGCGAGGGGCACCTCGTGCTCGCCCTCGACGGCGTTGCCGCTCACACGGATCGGCCCCACCCACTTCGTGGGGATCGGGGTCAGCAGGTCGGTCATTCGACGCTCCCTTCGGGCGCTTGCACCGCGACGCTGAGGTGTCTGATGTCGTGCGCCTCCCAGGCGCGGTGGATGCCGGCGAGGTCGGTGTCCGCCGGGACGAGCGCGATGCCGCAGTCGCCGCCGCCGGCGCCGGAGGGCTTCGCCGCCCCGCCGGCCGACTCGACCACGTCGCACAGGGTCGCGAGCCGTTCGGTCTCGATCTGCGAGCCCACGGACGCGCCGAGGCGCTGCATGAGCACGCGGGCGCGGCGGAGGGCGTCGAGCGTGATCGCCGCGTCGCCGGTCCGGAGGCCCGTGGTCAGGTCGTCGACGCAGGCGCGGCTGTCGTCGAGGAACGCCTGGTACCCGCCGTTGCGGTGCTTCCGGACCACGCTGACGAGCTTCGTCGTCGACGCCGGCGAGCCCGTCCAGCCGACCAGGAGTTCGAGGTCCTTCGGTGCGGGCAGACGCTGCACGTCGAAGCCGCTCCAGGCGTCGGTGTCGTCGAGGATCGCGGTCACGGAGCGGCTGTCGAGCATGGCCACAAGACGCTCGCGGTCCGGTGCGCTGTAGCGGAGCCAGCCGCCGAACGTGCTCGCGGCGAGGTCGCCGCCGGACGCCCGGGGGTTGACCCGGACGGTCGCGAGCAGGGCGACCCGGAAGCGGTCGCGCTGGGAGAGCCCGATGCCGTAGAACCGGTCGAGTGCGCCGACCGTGGCCACGGTGACCGCGGCCGAAGACCCGAGCCCGAACTTCCGACCGCTGGCGTCGTCGAGCTGGCTCTCGATCCGCAGGTCGTGGAACCTCGGCGCGATGCCGCGCTCGGCGCGGAGCTTCTCGACGAGGTCGATCGTCGCCATGACGTAGTCGTACGGGTGGTGCTCGCGGTCGAGCGCCAGGCCGTCCTCGTCGCGGGTCCACGTCAGCGGCAGGTGCCCGTACTCCTCGGAGTGCACGCTGCCGGCACCGTGCCCCTCGCGCACCCGGGCGGTGATGGCCCGGTCGAGGGCGATGAGCACGGACGGCTGCCCGGGCTCGACGACGGCGTACTCGCCCGCGACGAACAGCTTGCCGTGGGCGCGGAACTCGATCACTCGGCGGACTCCTCCGGTCGGACGACGCCCACTCCGGGCGCCTCCGTTCCTTCGGAGCGGACGACCCGTGCGCCTGGTCCGGTGCCGGACTCGATGACGTCTCCCAGGCCGGCGAGCGCGGACGCGACCGTCCCGCGGTCCTCGGGCTTCGTGAGCACCACGACGTTCGGTCCGGCGTCGGCGGTGGCGTAGGCCTCGGTGCCCGCGGCGCGGAGCTCCGCGACGGCGTCGAACACGGCGACGCTGCGGGCGTTCAGGTACCGGATCGGCGGAAAGGCGCCCTCGATGGTGGCGTGCATGCGGAGCGCGTTGCTCTCGGTGAGCTCGCCGATGCGGGTGAAGTCCCCGGCGGCGCAGGCGTCGAGCATCTCGCCCACGGTGTCGGTCGTCGACGTCACCCAGGCCGGGTAGAACGGCGAGGTCGCGATCGTGCGACGCATCGCCTCGCGCGAGCCGATCGCCTTCTCGCCGGCCGAGATCGTCACCACGACCATGGCCATCGGCGGGGCGGGCACGCGCTCGGCGTAGGAGCCCTGGTCGTCGCCCGCGTGCCAGACCGCGACACCGCCGGGGATCGACCGCGTGGCCGATCCCGAACCGCGTCGGGCGAGCCGGGACAGGTCACGCTCGGACAGGTCGAGCCGGTACGCCGCGGCGGCCGCGGTCGCGAGCGCCGCGAAGCCGGACGCGCTCGACGCCAGGCCCGCACCGGTCGGCACGGTGTTCTCGGAGACGACGGCCGCCCGGTCGGAGGACCCGGCGAGCTCGCGCACGAGGTCGAGGAACTGCTGCACGCGGAGCAGTGCGCCCTCGGGAGCTGCGCTGCCGTTGAGCACGAGCGAGTCGGTCTCCGCCGCGCCGTCGAGGGTGACGGTCGTCGTGGTCGGGAAGACGTCGAGGCCCATCGACACGCTGCCGGTGGCGGGCAGGGCGAGCTGCGCGTCGGCCTTGCCCCAGTACTTGACGAGCGCGATGTTGGGGTGCGCGACGGCGGTGGCGGTCATCAAGCGCGGGCTCCGATCGTGGTGGTCCAGGTCTCCGTCGCACCCGCGGCACGGAGTGCGGCGGACACGCGGTCGGCGTGCTCCCCGTCCGCGACGAGCGCGAGGACGCATCCGCCGCGCCCACCGCCGGTGAGCTTCGCGCCGAGGGCGTCCGCACGGCGTGCGGCGACGACGAGCCGGTCGAGGTCCGCGCTCGACACGTCGAGTTCGGTGAGCAGTTCGTGCGCGGCGTCCATCGTGGCACCGAGGGCCTGGGCATCGCCGTCCTCGAGTGTCCCCCGCGCGCGTCGCGCGAGGTCACCGATGGCCTCCACGACGGCGCCCACCGAGGCGGGGTCGGCGTCGTGGCGTTCCCGGACGGCGGCCACTGCTTCGCGCGTGTGCCCGGGGACGCCGGTGTCCGCGACGACGAAGGTGAAGACCGCGCCGAGCGGGACGGGCTCGACGACACCGCCCTCGAACCAGACGGGGACCTCGGCGACGACCCCTCGCGCGTCGAGCCCGGACGGCCGACCGTGCGCGACGCGCTCGCACTCCTGCACGAGCTCGTGGTGCTCCTCGGGACCGAGGGTCCGGCCGAAGGCGTCGGCCACGGCGGCGGTGACGGCGGCGGCGACCGCGGCGCTCGACCCCATGCCGCGGGCGGTCGGCACGGCGCTGTCGACCCGCACGTGCACGTGCTGCTCCTCGGCGCCGAGGTGCCGCAGCGTCGCCGTGACGGCGGTCACCGTCGGCAGCACCGCGGCGGGGGCGGTGTCGAGCGGCCCGGTGTGCACGGTCGACTCGAGTCGGCTGCCGTCGTCGGACGCCACCGGTGTGACCGTCGCCGTCACGCGGACGTCGAGCACGGGGAGCACGAGTGCGGGTACGCCGTAGACCACGGCGTGCTCGCCGATCAGGATCGTCTTGCCGTGGGACGACGCGGAGCCGGTGCGGAGGGGGGTCCCTGCGCGCGGGGTCGCGGTGCTGTCGGTGTCGTGGTTGGTCATCGTGGCTCAGGTCAGCCTAACCGGACCGCCGTCGGGACGTCGCGCTGGGTGTCCAGGCTGGACGCGGGCACGGTCGCCGGAGCGGATCGTCGAGCGGTACCCGGATCCGGAAGGCAGCGATGACGCACGCGTTCGACCCCCGACACCCCGTCGCGGTCCCGCTCTCCCGGATCGCCGGCGTGGCGGGGACGCAGCACCGCGGCGACACCGTGCTGACCGGCGTCGCGGTCTCGTCGGGCGGGGTCCGCCCCGGTGCGCTCTTCGCAGCGCTCCCCGGCCGCCGCTCCCACGGCGCGGAGCACGTGCAGGCCGCAGCCGCCGCGGGGGCCACCGCCGTGCTGACCGACCCTGCCGGTGCCGGCCGAGCCGCTGCAACCGGTCTGCCCGTCCTGGTCGTCGACGACCCCAGGGCGGTCCTCGGTGCCGTCGCCGCGGCGGTGTACGGCACCGCGCGGCTGCCCTTCCCGGTGTTCGGCGTGACGGGCACGAACGGCAAGACGACGACCGTCCACGTGCTCGATGCCGTCCTGCGCCGTCTCGGGCGCCGCACCGCCCACAGCTCGACGGTCGACCGCCGCATCGGGAGCACGACCGCGGCGAGCGCCCTCACCACGCCGGAGGCGCCGGAACTGCACGCCTTCCTGGCGGCCGCCGCCGAGGCGCGGGTCGAGGGCGTCGCGCTCGAGGTCAGCGCGCAGGCGCTCACGCGGCACCGGGCCGACGGCGTGGTGGTCGACGTCGCGGGCTTCACGAACCTGTCGCACGACCACCTGGACGACTACGCGGACATGGACGCGTACCTCGCCGCGAAGGCGGAGTTCTTCACGCCGGCGCACGCCCGTGCCGGGGTCGTCTCGCTCGACTCCCCCGCGGGTCGCCGCATCGTCGCCGCTGCCCGCGTCCCCGTGACCACCGTGACCGTCCGCCCCGACGTCGCCGCGGACTGGTCGGTGCGTGTGACGGAGCAGCGGGCCGACGGCACCCGTGCGGAGCTGACGGCGCCGGACGGTGCGGTCCTGGCCTTCACGGTGGCGCTGCTCGGCGCGCACGCGGCGGCGGACACCGGTCTCGCGCTGGCGATGCTGGCGGTGTCCGGCGTCCCGTTCGCGGCGCTGCGTGCAGCCACCGCGTCCCCGCTCGACGTCGTCGTCCCCGGTCGCATGGCGGATGCGTCGGCACCCACCGGACCGCGGGTCTGGGTCGACTTCGCGCACACGCCGGACGCGTTCGCGAAGAGCCTCGAGGCCGTGCGGGCCGTCGTCCCGGGGACGGTCGCGATCGTCCTCGGGGCCGACGGCGACCGCGACCCGAGCAAGCGACACGCGATGGGCGTGGTCGCAGCCACCGCGGCGGACGTGGTCGTCGTCGCGGACCACCACCCGCGGACCGAGGCCCCCGACCCCATCCGGGCGGCCATCCTCGCCGGGGCGCGGTCCGTCGGCACGGGAGCCGTGGTCGTCGAGGAACCCGACCCGGCGCGTGCGATCCGCGTGGCGATCGAGGCGGTCGGCGACGACGGTGCCGTGTACTGGGCCGGACCGGGTCTCACCGACTACCGGGACGTGGACGGCGTGCACGTGCCGTACTCGTCGTTCCACGACGCGGAACGCGCGCTGGCCGAGGCGGGGCACCCCCGGAGGACGTGCGAGCTCTCCGCCCCCTGAGAAGGATTGCGCGCAACCGAGTTGCGTGCAACACTTACGGCATGCCGGTGACCGACGAGATGGTGTGCTTCTCGCTGTACGCGGCGTCCCGGGCCACCACCCAGGCGTACCGCGCACTGCTCGAACCCTGGGGTCTCACCTACCCCCAGTACCTCGTCCTCGTGACCCTGTGGATCGAGGGCGACCAGACCGTGTCGACGCTCGGCGACCACCTGCAGCTCGACTCCGGCACCCTGTCACCGCTCCTGCGTCGCATGGAGCAGACCGACCTGGTCCGCCGCGAGCGCCGCAGCACCGACGAACGCGTCGTGACGGTCGCCCTCGGTGATCGCGGACGCTCGATCCGCCCCGAGCTCGCGCACGTCCCGGCCCGCATCGCGGCCGGGATGGGCCTGTCCGACGAGCAGGCCGCACTCGAACTCATCGCGACGCTCCAGCGCCTGACCACGACCATGCACGCCGCGGGCGACGACGCCGGCACCCCGACCCCCGACGCCCCCACAGCGTCGGACGACTGACCCCACGAAGGAAGGAAGGACCCCCATGGACGTCCTCTACACCGCCGAGGCGCTCGCCACCGGCGAGGGCCGCAACGGCCACGTCGCCACCAGCGACGGCCGCGTCGAGCACGACCTCGCCATCCCGAAGGAGATGGGTGGCTCCGGCAACGGCGCGAACCCCGAGCAGCTGTTCGCCGCCGGGTACGCGGCCTGCTTCCACTCCGCACTGCAGGGCGTCGCCCGCGCGCAGAAGGTGAAGATCACCGACTCCACCGTCGGCGGCCGCGTCTCGATCGGCCCGAACGGCCAGGGCGGCTACCAGCTCGCCGTCATGCTCGAGGTCGTCATCCCCGACGTCGAGCACGACCAGGCCCAGGCCCTCGCGGACGCCGCGCACCAGGTCTGCCCGTACTCGAACGCCACCCGCGGCAACATCGACGTCACCATCGTCGTCTCGGAGGACTGACCCATGACCGACACCACCCCCACCACCATGCGCGCCGTCGTCCACGAGACCTTCGGTGAGCCGGCCGACGTCCTGACCGTCGCCGAGCGGCCCGTCCCGCAGCCCGGCCCCGGCCAGGTGCTCGTCCGCACGGTGCTCTCCCCGATCCACAACCACGACCTGTGGACGATCCGCGGCACCTACGGCTTCAAGCCCGAGCTCCCCGCCGCCAGCGGCACCGAGGCGCTCGGCGTCGTCGAGGCCCTGGGCGAGGGCGTCGACCGCCTGCAGGTCGGCCAGCGCGTCGCGGGTGGGACCTTCGGCGTCTGGGCCGAGTACTACGTCGCCGACGCGGCCGGGCTCGTCCCCGTCCCCGACGCGATGCCCGACGAGGCCGCCGCGCAGCTCGTGTCGATGCCGTTCAGCGCGATCAGCCTGCTGCACTCGCTCGACCTGCACGAGGGCGACTGGATCATCCAGAACGCCGCGAACGGCGCCGTCGGCCGCATGGTCGCGCAGCTCGGCAAGGCACGCGGCATCAACGTGATCGGCCTGGTCCGTCGCGCCGAGGGCGTCGAGGAACTGCGCGAGCAGGGCATCGACCGCATCGTCGCCACCGACGCGGACGACTGGAAGGACCAGGTCGCCGCGATCACGGGCGGCGCGCCGATCATCGCCGGCGTGGAGTCGGTCGGTGGCAAGGCCGCCGGCGACATCGCCTCGGTGATGGGCGAGAACGGCACCCTCGTCGTGTTCGGCGCGATGGCGTCCCCCACGCTCGAGATCCCGTCGGGCAAGGTCATCTTCGGCCAGCTGACGGTCAAGGGCTTCTGGGGCGCGGTCGTCAGCAAGACGATGCCCGGTGAGCTCAAGGGCCAGCTCTTCGGCGAGTTGATCACGCGCGTGCTCGACGGTTCGCTCACGCTCCCCGTCTCGGAGACCTTCGTCTTCGAGGACGCCCGCGACGCCGCTCGCGCCAGCGACACCGCCGGCCGCGTCGGCAAGGTGCTCCTGCGCCCGTAGCGCGGGTGCGGTCGTAACACACGACCAGCCGACGAACGGGAGGCGCGGTGCCGGCTGGCACCGCGCCTCCCGTCCGTCACGGGATGCGTCGACGGTCACATCGCCTCCTTCAGCCCCCTCCGCACCAGCAGCGCGTTCATCGGGTACGAGCAGACGAAGCCGGCGACCATCGCGACCTGCATCGCGACCCAGAACTCGGGCGTGAGCACGCCGACCCGGCCACCGAGCACTGCCGGCAGCAGCGCGAACTGCAGCACCGCCATCGCGCCGTACATGCCGACCTGCCACGCGGTGATGCTGAGGGTGTCGGCCTTCAACGCGGCGACGAGCCCGTCCCGCCAGCCGAGCCCGCGCATCGGCGCGATCGCCGCGTACTGGAACGCGATGCCGACGACGAACGCGATGACGAAGTCGATGGTCCACCCGGCGAAGATGCGGTCCTGGTAGAGCGTGCCGAGCCCGACGAGCGTGCCGAGCGCTGGGAACGCGACGAGCCCGAACTCACCGACGAGGTCACCGAGCGCGCACCCGGCGCCGCAGTGGCTCGTGTCAATCGCGGTGCCTGCCCACCGTCCGTGGCCGTCCACCGTCGCGCGGCCCCGACGCAGGTAGAACACGAGCCAGACCACGCTGCCGAACAGCATCGTCAGCGGCCAGACGAGCGCCATCACCCGCATCTGCGGCGGGTGCCGGACGACGTCGACCGCGACGAACACCGCGCATGCGATCGCGACGGCCAGCAGCCCCGCGCAGACGAGCGTCAATGCCGTCGGCAGATCCTGCAGCTGCAGTTCCGTCATCGCGTGCGCCTCCCGGTGATCGTTGTCTCCCGACAACGGAGCACCGTACACACGCCGCTCGGACGGTCGGTCGGGCGCGCGTCACCGGTGACCGGACGACGCGACGAGAGGCCCGTGGCAGCGTCGCCACGGGCCTCCCGTCCGTCGTGTCGCTGGGTCTACCGCCGCGCCTGCTTCGCGGGGACCGTGAAGATGTTGCCGGTGGTCACGCCCTCCTCGACCTCCTCGAGGGTGCGGCCGCGGCTCTCCGGCACGAACTTCCAGATGAAGACCAGGGCGAGCACGCCGACCACGGCGAAGCCGAAGAAGGTGCCGGTGATGCCGGTCGCCGCCACGATCGTCGGGAAGTACAGCCCGAGGAACGCGTTCGCGATCCAGAGGCAGAACACCGCGATGCCCATGCCCAGTGCGCGGATCTGCGTCGGGAAGATCTCCGACAGGATCACCCACGTCGCGATGTTAAGGAACGTCTGCATCGAGCCGACGAACGCGACGACCAGGAAGAGGATCACCCACGGACGAGCGGGGTTGCCCTCCACCAGGGTCATCGACGCGATGCCGATGAGGAAGTGGCACACCGTCGTCAGCGAGTACCCGAGGATGAGCGTCGTGCGGCGGTTGATGCGCTCCATGTTGGCGAGGGCGATCACGCCACCGACGACCGCGATGACACCCGGGGCGATGTTCGCGATCAGGGCCGCGGACTGCTGGAACCCGGACTCGATCAGGACGGTCTGGCCGTAGTACATGATCGAGTTGATGCCGGTGAGCTGCTGCGCGACACCGATGCCCGCGCCGATGAGCACGATCCGGATCAGCCACTTGTTGCCGAGCAGCGTCCGCCAGCCACTGACACGCTGGACCTCCACCTCGAGGTCGTTGGTCCGCCTGATGTCGTCGAGCTCGGCCTTCGCACGCTCCTCCGACCGGATCTCGCCCAGCACCGACAGTGCCTCGCCGTAGCGGCCCTTCGATGCGAGCCAGCGCGGCGACTCCGGCACCCGGAGCATGCCGATGAAGAGCGCGACTGCAGGCAGGGCGCAGACGGCGAGCATGACGCGCCAGACGCCGTTGCCCTCGCCCCACAGGTTGCCGATGACCGCGTTGACCACGAACGCGGCGAGCTGCCCGATCACGATCATGAGCTCGTTCCGTCCGGACAGCGATCCGCGGATCTCGTAGGGCGCGAGCTCGGCGAGGAAGACGGGCACGACCGTCGACGCGCCGCCGACCGCCAGGCCGAGCAGGACCCGGCCGACGACCATGACCCCGAAGGCCGGAGCGAAGACGCACGTGAGCGTGCCGACGAAGAAGGTCACGGCGAGCAGGATGATCGTCTTCCGGCGCCCCCAGCCGTCCGCGATCCGCCCGCCGAGCATCGCGCCGACGGCTGCACCGAAGAGCAGCGAGCTCGTGACGACGCCCTCGGTCAGGTTCGTCAGGCCGAGCTCCTCCTTCATGGGGAGCAGCGCGCCGTTGATCACACCGGTGTCGTAGCCGAAGAGCAGGCCGCCGAAGGTCGCGACGAGGGCCAGGACGCCGAGACGGCGACGGTGGGGCCCCTCTCCCACCGGTGGAAGTGCGACGTTCGGTGCTGTCGGCTTGATGTCGACCATTCGATGACTCCTTCGTCGGGTGACTGCGCGGCGATGCGTGCAGCGATCGTATCCCGATTCCATGTCCTGTCAATTAGACATTCTGTCGACCTGACGTTTGGACCGATCCAAGAAACGCCTGATGAGCGAGGGAGCGGTCCAATGTGTCCCGGTCCGGAACCATTCTGGCCGACGGCTCGACGAGGCACCGACGGCCGAGCGGTCGTCGGATGCCGCTGCGACTCAGGCGGGGTCGGTCGGACCGTCGCCGAGCACGTCGCCGAGCGAGGCCATCCCCGCCCCGTGGTCGGTGTACCGGCGGACCGTGCGGCGGGCTGCGGCGCTCGCGGCGCCGCCGAGCGTCGGGTTCCGCCGAGCGGCGTCGGCGACGCGGCCCGCGTGGCCGGCGGTCGACAGCAGGACGTTCGCCAACGCGCGCGCCGCCCCGGGCTCCGGGACCCCGGTGACGGTCCAGGCGCTGCGGAGCTGCTCGTCGGGCGTGATCCCGCGGCGGGTGCCCATCCGGTGCCAGTCCGACAGTGCTCCCTCGGTGCGCTCGGCGGCTCGTTCGACCTCGCCCGCGCGCCGGCGCTGGACGGCACGCGCGGCGTCGGCCGAGGCGTCGTCCGTGCTGTGTTCGCGCCCCTCGACCGCGGCGGCACGCTGCCGGGCCGCGGTGTCGTCGCCGCCGGCCTCGGCGATGCGAGCGGCGTGGGCGGCGGCAGCGGCAGCGAGGATGTCGTGGCGGTCCATGCCTCGACGGTAGCCGCTCGCACCGACAGCTGTACCCGCGGACACATCCGCTCGTGCCCGCTCCTCCCCGACCCGGGGCCGGCAGTAGCATCGGGACCCGAGGGGGAATCATGAACCGAACCGTCGCGACCGGCGCCACCGCTCTGGTCGTCGCCGTCGCGCTGTCCGGTTGCTCGCTGCTCGGCGGGACCGACGGAGCGCTCCCGGCGCCCTCGGTCCCGCCGACGGCGAGCCGGTCGCCAGCTCCGACCGCCACCGCGACCGAGGACCCGGACGCCGCACGGCTCGAGGCATCGGCGACACCGCGCGCACCCACCCCGGTCGCGAGCGAGGCGGCTGTCCCCGACCCCGTGCTCACGCCCGTCCCGGCCGGCACGGTCCTGGCCGAGGGTGACGTCGCGTCACCGAAGGGCAGCATCCACTTCCACTACCGGGTCGTCGCGGACGGGGACGACACCTTCACGGCGCAGTACACCGGCGTGACCTCGTCACTCCCCGTGCCGATCGGCGTCGGCTTCTTCGAGCGCGACCGGCAGGTGGGCGACGGCCTGACCTACCCCGGCGTGGGCGACGCCGTACTCGGCGGTCCGACCCCGGCGCCCGTGGGAGCGGACGTGCCGCTCGACGGCTCGGGCGTCGACCCGTCGGGGCTCGTGACGCTCGTGGTGTCGTCGGCGGCAGATGCCGCACGGACGGACCTGCCGATCGAGATCGCCGGTGGCAAGGTGCTCGCGGTCGCGCCCGTGCGGTGGTCGGTGCCCGAGCGGCAGACGAACGTGCACCCGGTCGACGGCGGGGCTCGGGCGAACGCCGCCGGTCCGGTCACGGCGACGACTCCCTCGGGAGCGCCCCGGTCCTACACGGTCGCTCCGGACGACCTCATCGGCGACGTGGCCGCACGCTTCGGCATCAGCGTGAAGGCACTCGTCTGGCTGAACGCCGACGTGCAGGTGTTCGGCGACGACCAGTACCTCTACGAGGGCACGACGCTCAACCTCGACCCGCTCGCCCGCTGACGCGCGCTGCGCGCTTGCCGAGTCTCGGCCTGGGCGACACTTCTCGCAGCGATCCGTCCGAGGAGTGTCGCGCACCGCGAGTCTCGCCCCGGGCGCCCCGGGCGCCCGCGGCACGCGCGCACCTGACGGACGGGAGGCGCGGTGCCAGCCGGCACCGCGCCTCCCGTCCGTCAGGTGCGCGCCTTACTCGCCGCGCAGCTCCAGGTACTTCGCGATGAGCGCCTTCGTCGAGGAGTCCTGCGACGCGAGCGCGTCCTGGTCGCCGTCGACGGCCGGGGCGATCTGCAGTGCGAGCTGCTTGCCGAGCTCGACGCCCCACTGGTCGAACGAGTCGATGCCCCAGATGGTGCCCTCGGTGAACACGATGTGCTCGTACAGCGCGATGAGCTGACCGAGCACGCTCGGGGTGAGCTCCGGCGCGAGGATCGACGTGGACGGCTTGTTGCCCGTGAAGGTGCGGGCGGCGACGATCCCCTCGTCGGTGGTGCCCTCCGCGCGGACCTCGTCGGCGGTCTTGCCGAACGCGAGCGCCTTCGTCTGGGCGAAGAAGTTCGCGAGGAACAGCGCGTGGACGTCCTGGCCCGGCTGCACGGCCCCGCCGTCGCCGGACTCGTCCTTGAGCGGACGGGCCGGCTTCGCGACCGTGATGAAGTCCGCCGGGATCAGGCGGGTGCCCTGGTGGATGAGCTGGTAGAACGCGTGCTGGCCGTTCGTGCCCGGCTCGCCCCAGAAGACCTCGCCGGTGTCCGTCGTGACGGGCGAGCCGTCCCAGCGCACGCGCTTGCCGTTCGACTCCATCGTGAGCTGCTGCAGGTACGCGGCGAAGCGGTGCAGGTACTGCGTGTACGGCAGGACCGCGTGGCTCTGCGCGCCGAGGAAGTTCGTGTACCAGACGTTGAGCAGGCCCATCAGGACGGGGACGTTCTGCTCGAGCGGCGTGGTGCGGACGTGCTCGTCGACCGCGTGGAAGCCGGCGAGGAACTGCTGCCAGTTCTCCTTGCCGATCGCGATGACGACCGAGGTGCCGATGGCGGAGTCGACCGAGTAGCGGCCGCCCACCCAGTCCCAGAAGCCGAAGGCGTTCTCGGGGTCGATGCCGAACGCCGCGACCTTGTCGAGCGCGGTCGACACGGCGACGAAGTGCTTGGCGACGGCGTTCGACTTCTCGCCGTCCGACGCGTCGGTCAGGCCCAGGCGCTCCCACAGCCACTGGCGGGCCAGGCGGGCGTTCGTCAGGGTCTCGAGCGTGCCGAACGTCTTCGACGCGACGATGAAGAGCGTGGTCTCCGGGTCGAGGTCCGCGGTCTTCTCGTAGATGTCGGCGGGGTCGATGTTCGAGACGAAGCGCGCCTCGAGCCCTTCCTGCACGTACGGCTTCAGGGCCTCGTAGACCATGACCGGACCGAGGTCCGAGCCACCGATGCCGATGTTCACGACCGTCTCGATGCGCTTGCCGGTGACACCGGTCCACGAGCCGTCACGCACCTGCTCGGCGAAGGCGTAGACCTTGTCGAGCGTGGCGTGCACGTCGGCGTCGACGTCCTGCCCGTCGACGACGAGCGCCGGCTCGATGCCCTCCGGACGACGGAGCGCAGTGTGCAGGACGGCACGGTCCTCGGTCACGTTGATGTGCTCGCCGGCGAGCATCGCCTGGAAGCGCTCGGCGACGCCGGTGTCCTTCGCGACCTGGAGCAGGGCGCCGAGGATCTCGTCGTCGACGAGGCCCTTCGACAGGTCGACGGTCAGGTCGGCGGCCTGGAACGTGTAGCGCTCGGCACGACCGGGGTCGCTGTCGAACCAGCCGCGCAGGTCCGGGGTGAAGCCGTCGGCGATGCCGGCGAGCTTCTTCCAGCCGTCGGTCGATGTGGGGTCGACGGGAGCGGATTCGGTCACTTCGGTCCTCCTGGGTACCTTCAAGACGTACTGGACCGCGGGTCACCGCAGCGCTGCGTCGCGGACCACGTCCGAGCGTAGTGCGCTCCGGCAGGTGACGTGCACAGTCGCCCGGGAGGCACGGTGCGCGTCCGCCCCGCCGGTCACGCGGTCGACGCCGCCGGCTCCTCGGCCGCGGCACGGAAGCGACGCAGGCGCAGGCTGTTCGTCACCACGAACACGGACGAGAACGCCATCGCCGCACCCGCCAGCACCGGGTTCAGCAGTCCCGCCATCGCCAGCGGGATCGCCGCGACGTTGTACGCGAACGCCCAGAACAGGTTGCAGCGGATCGTGCGGAGCGTCGCCCGCGACAGCCGGACCGCGTCCGCCACGACGGTGAGCCGACCGGTCACGACGGTGATGTCGCTGGCCGCGATCGCCGCGTCGGTGCCGGCTCCCATGGCGATGCCGAGGTCCGCGGCCGCGAGTGCCGCGGCATCGTTCACCCCGTCGCCGACCATGGCGACCGTCCGACCCTCGGCCTGGAGCCGCCGGACGGTCTCGAGCTTCGAGGCCGGGGTGGCCCGGGCGTGCACCTCGTCGATGCCGACCCGGTCCGCGACCGCGCGGGCAGCGCCCTCGTTGTCACCGGTGAGCAGCACGGGACGCAGACTCAGCGCGACGAAGCGCCGAACGGCCTCCGGGGCCTCGGGCTTCACGGTGTCGCCGACCACGACCGCGCCGAGCACGCTGCCGCCCCGTGCGACGAGGACCGCGGTCCCGCCGTCCGCCTCGGCCGCGGCGACCCGTCCGGCCAGCGTGTCCGGCACCGGCAGGGCCCAGGCTTCGGCGAGCCACCGAGCGGTGCCGACGACGACGACCTCGCCGTCGACGACCGCCTGCACTCCGGCACCGGGCGTCGCGGTGAACTGCTCGGCCGTCGGCACGACGACGTCACGCGACCGTGCCGAGCGGACGATCGCCCGCGCGACGGGGTGCTCGGAGCCGTCCTCGACCGCAGCGGCCACGGCGAGCACGGCCGCGTCGGCGTCCGGTGCTCCGTCGACCGGCAGGACCGCCGACAGGCGCATCTCCCCGGTCGTCACCGTCCCGGTCTTGTCGAGCACGATCGTGTCGACGGCACGCGTCCGTTCGAGGGCCTGCGGTCCACCGATCAGGATGCCGAGCTGCGAGCCGCGGCCCGTGCCGACGAGCAGGGCGGTCGGGGTCGCGAGCCCGAGGGCGCACGGGCAGGCGATGATCAGCGTCGCGACGGCGGCGGTGAACGCAGCGGTCAGGGAGCCACCGGCGACGAGCCAGCCGACGAACGCGACGACCGCGAGGCCGATGACGACGGGCACGAACACCGCCGAGACCCGGTCCGCCAGCCGCTGCACGGCGGCCTTGCCGGTCTGCGCCTCCTCCACGAGGCGCCCCATCCGGGCGAGCTCGGTGTCGGCGCCGACGGCGGTGACCTCGACCACGAGCCGACCCCCGACGTCGATGGTGGCCCCGGTCACACGGTCGCCCGGACGGACCTCGACCGGCACGCTCTCGCCGGTGAGCATGCTGAGGTCGACGGCGGACGAGCCCTCGCGCACGATGCCGTCGCTCGGGATCCGCTCCCCCGGCCGGACGACGACGACGTCGCCGACGACGAGCGAGGCGGCGGGCACACGGGTCTCGACGGGACCGGTCGGCCCGTCGCGGAGCACCGAGGCGTCCTTCGCGCCGAGTTCGAGCAGCGCATGCAGGGCCGCCCCGGACCGCTGCTTGGCCCGGGCCTCCATGAAGCGGCCGGCCAGGATGAACACCGTCACGGCTGCGGCCACCTCGAGGTAGAGGTCACTCGCCTCGGGGTCCGTGGCGAACCACGAGAAGGTCATGTGCATGCCCGGCCGGCCGGCGTCGCCGATGAAGAGCGCGACCAGCGACCACCCGAACGCGGCGAGGACCCCGAGGCTGACCAGCGTGTCCATGGTCGCGGCGCCGTGTCGGGCGTTCACCCATGCGGCGCGGTGGAAGGGCAGCGCGCCCCAGACGGCGACCGGTGCCGCCAGCGCCAGGGCCGCCCACTGCCAGTTCGGGAACTGCAGGACCGGCACCATCGAGAGCAGCACCACGGGCACGGCGAGCACGGTGGAGACGACGAGCCGCTGCCGCAGGGGCGCGGTCGCGTCGTCACGGGAGTCGGCGTCGGCCGCGTCGTCGTCGGCCCCGGGCGCCGGTCGCCGCACGTGCACAGTCGCCCCGTACCCGGCGGCCTCGACCGCCGCGACGAGCGCCGCCTTGTCGACCGCGTCCGGGTCGGTCACCGACACCTGCGCCTGCTCGGTCGCGTAGTTCACGGTCGCGGTGACACCCGGCAGCTTGCCCAGCTTCCGCTCGACACGGTTCGCGCACGAGGCGCAGGTCATCCCCGTGATGTCGAGCTCGACGACGCCCTCGCTCACCGGGCCACGACCTCGTACCCCGCCTCCGCGATCGCGCCGCGCAGGGCGTGGTCGTCGATCGGGTGGTCCGACGTGACGGTGACGGACGACGACCCGCCCGGCACCAGGTCGACGGCGACGTCGGTCACGCCGGCGAGCTCGGAGACCTCCTCGGTCACGCTCGCCACGCAGTGCTCGCAGGTCATCCCGGTCACGGCAACGGTCTCGGTGGTCATGGGTCCTCCTCGGTGTGTGGTGCGGTGGGGTCAGGAACGGACGAGTCGGGCGATCGCGTCGCTCGCCTCGCGGAGCTTCGCGTCGGCGGTGTCGCCGCCCTCGGCCACGGCCTCGGCGACGCAGTGGCGCAGGTGGTCCTCGAGCAGCGACAGGGCGACCCGCTCGAGCGCGCGGTTCGCCGCGGAGATCTGGGTCAGCACGTCGATGCAGTACGTCTCGTCCTCCACCATGCGGGCGATGCCGCGCACCTGCCCCTCCGCGCGGCGCAGCCGCTTGAGCAGGTCGTCCTTGTCCTCGATGTACCCGACGTGCGCGTGTGCTGCTGTTGGCATCCTGACCTCCACCTCTCCGAACAGGGTACCCCCCTGGGGTATTCCGATCACGTCGGAGCACGCCGACACGGAGACTTCCCTGAGAATCTTTCACTCACCGCTGGCATCCCTCGTCCGCGCGGGAGACGGCGGGCGCATCCGGACGGATCGTCGTCAGCGTGCGGATCGAGGCGGTGCACCGGACGGGAGGCGCGTGGCGGGCACGGCCGCGCGCCTCCCGTCCGGCACCCGTCGCCGCCGACGCAGGAAGCGCGCATCCCGGACAGTGCTGGCATGATGCGCGGGTGAGCACCTCGTCGACGAACGGTTTCCGCCGCCTGCGGTTCACCGAGAGCGACGGCACCGACTACGGCCGGATCTTCTCGGCCGAGTACAACGGCCGCGACCTCGGCACCGAGACCTACGTCGCCGAGGGCACCCGGTACGAGTACACGATCGTGGGCGACGACGACGTCACGCTCCGCACCATGCGCGCCGAGGGCGGTCGCCGGGGCGGCGTGATCGGTCCGCGCAACGACCACGTGGTGTTCTGGCTCACCCACGGACGCCTCGAGATGCACTTCGCGGACCGCACGCGCGTGATCGAGCCGGGAAGCCCCTACATCGCATCCGCGTCCGAGGCGTACCGCTTCGAGTCCGCCGACACCGTCTACAACGGACTGCACGTGTCGGACCCGTTCCTCCGGTCGGTCGGCGCAGGACTCGGCTACCGCCTGCCGGACGGTCCGCTGCTGTTCGACCAGCAGGACGAGACGATCGCCCGGCGCGAGCCGCTCCGTCGCCTGGTGCAGGACCTCGCACCCGCGCTGCTCGACGACCGTGTGGTCGGTCCGATGCGGACAGCGCTGAACCGTCGGCTCGCGGTGGTCGTGCTGGACACCTTCCCGATCCGCAACCGGGGTCAGGACGTCCCCGTCGCGAACCGACTGCGCGACGCGATCCGTCACATCGAGGCGCACGCGCACGACCGCCCCTCGGTGCCCGACATCGCCGCCGCCTGCGGACTGAGCCAGCGCGGGCTGCAGGACGTCTTCGCGCGGACGCTCGGCACCACACCCAACCGCTTCATGCGCGACCACCGGCTCGACTGCGTGCGTCGCGAGCTGCTCCGTGCAGCCGGTGACGAGGGCGTGACGCCGGTCGCCCGACGGTGGGGCTTCACCAACCCCGGTCGCTTCGCGGCGGCGTACCGGGAGCGCTTCGGGGAGGACCCGGCCGCGACGCTCCGGGGGTCGCGCGCCGCACGACCCGAGTCCGGACGGACCTCCTGGCGGGTCCGACGAGCCGTGGCGCACATCGTCGAGCACGCCGGGAGCGACCTGACCGTCGACGACATCGCGGACGCGGCGGGGGTGCGTCCGCGCCGGCTGCAGCAGCTCTTCCAGCAGGAGTGCGGGCTGTCCCCGATGGCGTACGTGCGCTCCGTGCGGGACGCTGCGTCGCGCAACACCGGGGCCGGTATCGGCGGCACCGACTGACGACTCCTCCGTCGGGGTACGCGGAGAACCGGCGTTCTGGCGCTCTTCCTGGAAGACCGCTGGAACCCGGGACCCGCGCGTGACGAACCTCGGTGTCAGCCCGTCTCATCCGTGAACAGCATCCGCTGGGAACGAGTCCCGGCGGGCACTCGAAGGGAGCATCCAATGGCTGACACCACCACCACCTCGACCACTCCGGCGACCGCTTCGGCGGCGTCGCGCTCGGCCGTCCAGAACGGTTCGGGCACTGCGGGCAAGACCACGATCGACGACACCGTCGTGTCGAAGGTCGCCGGCATCGCCGCGCGTGAGGTCAACGGTGTGCACTCGCTGGGCGGCGGCGCTGCTCGTGCGATCGGCGCGATCCGCGATGCGATCGGGCAGCGTGACCACGGTCAGGGCGTCAAGGTCGAGGTCGGCGAGAAGCAGGTCGCGGCGGACGTCGTGATCGTCGCGGAGTACCCGGTGTCGCTGCAGCAGGTCGCGGACGGTGTCCGTTCGTCGGTCGCTCGTGCGCTGGAGCAGATCGTCGGTATGGAGGT
>NZ_JBEPMD010000010.1:0-119123 GCF_040545555.1 Curtobacterium oceanosedimentum | reverse complement strand
GTCGGCTCCAAGGTCGACACGTACCTGGTGAAGAAGACCCGCGCCGCACGCATCAAGGTCCACGTCCGCCGCGGCGGTGACGCGGTCACCGTCCTCGACGCCGTCGACCACGCCCTGACCACCCTCGACCAGACCCTCGGCCGCAAGATCCCGGTCCTGGTCCACCTCACCGGCGGCACCCGCACCGCACTGGCACGCACCACCCGCGTCCAGTGAAGCGACCCGGCGGACGACGCCGGGGCGAGGACGCACCACCAGCACCACCGCAAGCGGGCCGCACGAGGCAACCAGAGCCTCCCGGCCGTCACCACCGGGCACCAGCCCACGAGAGAGAAGGGAACCCACCATGGGACTCGACGACAAGATCAAGAACGCTGCCCAGGACATCGCCGGCAAGGCCAAGGAGGCCTTCGGCAACGCGACGAACAACGACGAAAAGGTCGCGGAAGGCAAGAAGGACCAGGCCGCTGCGAGCGCCAAGCAGACCGGCGAGGACGTCAAGGACGTCTTCAAGTAGGAGCGGACCTCGGCCGTCGCTCCCCGACGGGAGCGACGGCCGACCTGTTCACGAGGAGGAAGCCATGCAGCACGATCCGAACGCCCGGACGCAGATCACCGAGGTCGACCTGCCGTCCGAGCTGACCACCCCGCTCCCCGAGGACGCCGGGCCCCTGGTGGTCGCCGCCCGCACCGCGGCGGAGACGGCGCTCGGCGTGCCGGGCGTCCACCACCTGGGCGGGCTCGTCGCCCGGGCCGCCGACCGCGTCCGGTCGCAGCTCGGTCGGACCGCCGGAGCCCCCGGTGTCCAGGTCGACGACAACGACGGCACGCTCGACGTGACCGTGTCCGTCGTCGTCAGCTACCCGCAACCGGTCCGCGAGGTCGCCGAGGAGGTCCGCCGCCAGGTGGCCGCCGCGGTGTCGCAGCTCGGCGCCGGCCAGCCCACCACCGTCGACGTCCGCGTGCTCGACGTCCACGGACCCTTCGACGACGAGCCGACGCCGGTCGACAAGGCCCGTGAGGCCGTCGGTGACGCGGTCGACCGTACGAAGGAGGCCGTCTCCGGTGCCGCGGAGAGCGTCCGCGACGGTGCCGCCGAGGTCGCCGAGCGGGCACGCGACGCCGCGCAGGACGCCGCCGAGGCCACGCGCGACGCCGCGGGCCGCGCACGGGACGCTGCCGGGGACGCCGTGGACGAGGCCCGCGAGAGCGCAGCCGAGCTCGGTGACCGGGCCTCCGACGCCGTCGACACCGCGCGCGAGGAGACAGCCGATGCCGTCGCCGCCGCACGCGAGACCGCGTCCGACGCGGCCGAGCGCGCCGCGGAGAAGTCCTCGGACGCCGGCGACGCCGCGAAGGAGGCGGTCAGCGCCGCGAAGGACGCAGCGCAGGACGCCTCGCAGGAGATCCGTGACCGCGCATCCGGTGCCGCCGCCGCAGCGACCGACGCCGCGGCCGATGCCGGCGCCGCCGCCTCGCACGCGGCCGATGCGGCAGCGACCGCGACGAAGGACGTGGTCGACGGCGAGGCACGACGATGACCACCGCGTGGGCGGGACGCCGGGGTACGGCCGCCCGTCGTCCTCGCCCGCGCGGCGTCTGGATCGCGTCGGGCATCGGGACCGTGCTGGTGCTCGCCGTGGCCCTCGGCGCCTACCTGCCGCTCGTCGGGTTCCTCGGCGGTGTGACCGCCACGACCGCGGGGCTCGTGCCGTTCCCGTTCATCCGGATCGCCCTCGTCACCCTCCTCGGCGTGGTGGTCGTCCTCGCCCTGCTGTCCTGGGCGCTGACCCGTCGCCACACGGTCACGTCGGTCTTCGCCGTCGTGATCGCGGTCCTGGTGAGCCTCGCGGTCACGGCCTACCCCGTCGTGACGATCGCCGTCGCCTCGGCGGACCGCGCCGGCGACGTGTGGCCGATCGTCACCGAGCTCTGGCAGCGCTTCACCGGCTGACTGCCCGACCGGCTGACGGCCCGACCGGCTGGCGGCCCGACCGGCTGGCGGCCGTCGGAGCCGCCAGGGTCGGCTCGCGAGCCACCGCGGTCAGCGCGCCGCGACCGCCAACCGGGCCAGGCCCTCGTCGATCGAGACGGTCGGTGCCCAGTGCAGGTCCTGACGCGTCCGTCGCTGGTCGAACCAGTGCGCGGTGGACAGCTGCTCGGCGAGGAACCGCGTCATCGGCGGCTCGTCCGTGCCCGGACGCACCCGCCACACCGCCTCGACGACGGAACCGGCTGCGCGGGCGAGAGCGGCGGGTACGTGCATCCGGGGTGCGGGGACGCCGGACGCCGTGCAGATCCCTGCGAGGAGCTCCCCCACGGGTCGGGGCTCGCCGTTCGTCACGACGTAGGCGTTGCCGTGCACGGCGTCGTCGGCCGCGTGCTCGAGCGCGGCCACCATCGCCGAGGCCGCGTTGTCGACGTAGAGGGTGTCGATGAGCGCCGCGCCGGAGTCGAGCAGCGGCAGCCGTCCGGTCCGTGCGCGGTCGACGATGCGGCCGACCAGCTGCGTGTCCCCCGGCCCCCACACCAGGTGCGGGCGGACGGCGACGACCGCGAAGCCGGGCTCGTCCGCCGCGAGCGCCAGCAGTTCGGCGGCGGCCTTGGTGCGGGCGTAGTGCCCGCGCGCGGCCATCGGTTCGGCCGAGTCGGCAGCCGCTCCGGCCAGCGAGGACCCGGTGTGCGCGACGGACGGCGACGACACGAAGACGAAGCGCTCCGCACCGGCGGTCCGGGCGGCGTCGAGCAGCGCGCGCGTCCCGGCGACGTTGACGCGGGCGAAGTCGGCCGGGTCCCCGGCGAGCGACACCTTCGCTGCCAGGTGCACCACGGCCTCCACGCCGTCGACCGCGCGCGCGACGGCAGCGGTGTCCGTCATCGTGCCGAGGGCGTCCTCGACCCCGTCGACGCCGGACGGCCGGCGCTGGAACGTCCGGACGTCGTGCCCGGCGTCGCGCACGGCGGCAGCGGTCGCCCGGCCGAGGAAGCCGCTCGCCCCGGTGACCAGGACCCTCACGGGCGGACCATCCGGCCACCACAGAGCACCGTCGTCGCCCACCGCGAGAGCCGTGCGCGGTCGACCTTCGAGTTGTGCCGGATGTCCGTCGGCAGGACGGGGACGACGAGCACCGCGGCGAGCGGGACCCCGGCGGCCGCACGGACGGCAGCGGCGAGGTCCGCCGGCGCGAGCCCCGCACGCCGTGCCGCGGGATCGGTCTCCACGACGGCGACGACCTGCTGCGTTCCCGCGGGACCGGTGCCCGCGACGCCCGCGCGCCCGACACCGTCGACGCGCTCGATGCGCTGTTCGGGTCCGACCGGGGTGACGACCCCGTCGGCGGTCGTCACGACGTGCTGCAGCCGGCCCTCGATCCACAGACGACCGTCGACGTCGAGGTGCCCCACGTCACCCGTCCGGTGTCCGCGCGGGTCGTCGACCCCGAGCCGGGACACCCGGTCGGTGCGCCAGAGCCGGTCGTAGTGGTCACGGACGTGCGGTGCCGCGACGACGACCTCGCCCGTGACGCCGCTCTGCTCCGTCGGTTCCCCCGTCGGTGCTCCGGCGTCGTCGAGCGGGGCGATCCGCACCCGCACACCGGCCGCCGGGGTCCCGACGCAGATGCCGTCGTCGGGAGCGGAAGCGGCCGACCGGACGCCGTCCAGGTCGGTGTCCGTCATGAGCAGCCCCTCGGTCATCCCGTAGGGCGTGTGGGCCGCCGCGTTCGGCATGAGGTCGGTCGCCGATGCGAGGAGCGCGGCGGACACCGGCGCCCCGGCGGACAGGAACAGGCGCACCCTCGCGAGGGACTCCCGGTCGGCGGCCGTCAGCGCCGACGCCGTCGCGACGACGTTCGCCAGCGCCGCAGGCGAGAGGAACACCACGGTCGCGTCGGCCGCGGCGACCGCGTCGGCGACCGCCCGTGCCGTCAGCGTGCGCGGAGCGGTGACGTCCATGTCCGGCGCGACCGAACGGGCACCGAGGGCGGGGCCGAGCAGGGCGAACGGTGCGAAGCCCGCGACGAGCCCGGTGCCGACGCCGACGCCGTACTGCGCCGCCAGGACGTCCCGCACCGCGGCGAGCTGCCCGTGCGTGTACACGACGCCCTTCGCCGGTCCGGTCGAGCCCGAGGTGAACAGGACGGCCGCGGGAGCGTCCGGCGACGGGGCGGCGGGCAGGGCTGCTCCGGCGGCGAGCCGACGGGCACCGCGCCGGGCGACCTCGACCAGGGTGTACTCGACCCCGAGGACCGCTCGCGCAGGAGCGGGCAGCGCGACCGTCGCGATGCGCCGGCCCGGCCACCCGAGTGCGCGTGCGGCGCCGAGGCCCGGCAGCGCCCCGATCACCCAGTCCGGCCGGGCGCCACGGACGGCTCGCGTCAGCCCCTGCAGGCCGAGGCCGGCGTCCGCGACGACGACGACCGCACCGATGCGGACGCAGGCGTAGAGGACGGCCGTCAGGTCGGCACCGGGCGTCACGAGCAGCGAGACGCGGTCGCCGGGCCGCACCCCGAGGTCGGCGAGTCCGGCAGCGACCTCGCGGACGCGGCGGGCGAGCAGCCGCCAGGAGACCGTGCGCGGACCACCGGCGGCGGCCATCTCGACGAGCGCCGGGCTCGCGTCGTCGGCGAGGTCGTCGAGCGCAGCCCACAGCGGCCGGCGGTGGTCGGACCCGAGACTCGGGCTGGACGACGTGTCTCGAGCCGCGGCGCCGGAGACCGGTCGCGCGTCGCGAGACTCGGGTGCGTCGTGCGTGCCGGCCTGGAGGCTCGTCTCGCCGCCGCCGGGCGCGTGGTCCTCCGGCAGGCGGTCACCCAGCCAGTCGAGGACGGTCCCCGCGACGTCGGCGTCGTCCGGCAGCAGGTGGCCCGCACCCTCGAAGCGGTGCACGTCGGCGTGCGGGAGCCGGTCGGCCAGGTCGTCGAGGTAGCGCTCCAGGAACACCGGGTCACGCGGTCCCCACATGACGAGCGCCGGGACCTCGAGCGCCGCGACACCGGCGGCGATCCGGTCGAGCTCGGCGGCGCTGGGGTGCGTGCGGTCGACGGGGATGTCCGCGACGAAGCCGCCGATCCCCCCGCGCCGGGCGGCTCCGCGGTACGGCGCCCGGTAGGCGTCGGCGACGGGACGGTCGAGCGACGGGTGCGCGATCGCGAGCGTCGTCTCGAGGAACGCGGGCGTCAGCACCGTCCCGCGCCCGAGCACACCGGGACGCAGGGCGAGCCGCAGCGGAGCGGGGATCGGTGCGTCGTCGGGCTGGTGCACGGCCGTGTTGCACGTCGCCACGCCCACCACGAGGTGGGGGTGGTCGACCGCCCAGCCGAGCGAGACGACACCGCCCCAGTCGTGCCCGAGGGTGACGACGGGTCCGGTGAGCCCGAGCTCGTCGGTCAGGGCACCGAGGTCGCGGACGCGGTCGGCCAGGCGGTGCTGGTCCGCGGTGCGCTCCGAGAAGCCCATGTCGAGCTGGTCCACCGCGACCACGCGCCAGGCCGGACCCCCGGCCCTGGCGGCGTCGAGCGTCCGCGCGGCGACGGACCGCCAGAGGTAGGACCACGTGGGGTTGCCGTGCACGCAGAGCAGGGTGCCGACCGGCTTGACGCCGAGGGCCTCGAGCTGACCGGCCGTGTCGAGGAGGTGCCAGGTGCGCGCGGGGCGAGCCGCGCCTCCCGGCTGTCCACCCGGTGACGCGGGGACCGTGACCAGGCGGGACCAGGCCGGGTCGAGTCCGGGCAGGGGCGGCGGGAGCGTCGCCGGAGCCGTGCTGGCGGCGACGCGCGGGAGGCCGGACCTCACCAGCGCAGTTCCATCATCGCCGTGTTGATGCCGGAACCGACCCCACCGAGGAAGACGCGGTCACCGCGGGTGATGCCCCCGCGGTCGACCTCGTCGGCCAGGGTGATCGGGATCGATGCCGGACCGACGTTGCCGTAGCGCTGGTAGGTCGTCGGCACCTTGGTGCGCGGGATGCCGATGGCCTCGACGAACGCGTTCGTGTGCACGTCGGAGACCTGGTGGAGCACGTAGCGGTCCATGTCCTGCCAGTCGAAGTGCGACCGCGCTTCGTTCCAGGCGGCGACGACGAGCTCCATGCCGCCCTTCAGCAGCATCTTCGCGTCGGTGAACATGCCGTCCACGCTGCCGACGCACAGGTCGTACCACTGCGTCGCGGCACGGGTGACGCCGCCGATGATGCGGTGCCCCTCGGGGTGGACGTCGGACGGGCCGAGCACGGCGGCCGCGGCACCCGATCCGAGGGTCAGGCTCGCGAACTCGCTCATGAAGTCCTTGCGGTTCCGGCCGCCCTGGTTCAGGCGGTCGATCGTGTTGAGCTGCACCTGGTCGGCGTCCTCGCCGTCCACGATGAGCGCGTACTTGATCTGCCCGGAGTCGATCATGCCCGCGGCGACGCTCATCGCGTTGACGAAGCCGAGGCAGGCGTTCGCGATGTCGAAGTTGATCGCCGACGTCGGCAGTCCGAGCCCGTGGTGCAGGCGGACGGCGACGCTCGGCTCGAGGTGGGGGCGCGTGACGGAGGTGTTGATGAGCAGGCCGACGTCCTCCGGACGGATGCCGGCCTCGGCCATCGCGCGACGGCCGGCGTCGATCGCGGCGTCCTGGAAGGTCTGGCCCTCGCCCCAGTTGCGGCGCTCGGTGACGCCGGCGACCCGCTCGAGCAGACCGGTCGGGAGACGCAGCCGACGCAGGGCCCCGCGGAGCTTCGCCTCGATGTCCGCGGACGTCGTCACACGGTCCGCGACGGTGGTCGCGACCGACAGGAGCGACACGTTCTGGTGCTTCGCCGTGGCGTTGCCGGGGCGCTCCGGTTCGCTGCTCGTCGACTGGTCGACCGGTCGTTCCGTCATGATCGTCACCGACACATACTTCCGCATCTGACCTGGGTACGCGATCCGGGTGCGCTGGGCGGCACCGGTCAGGCGTCCTTGGGCAGCTTGCGGACCTTCGACCGACGGCGGCGGCGGTCCGGGATCATCGAGCGCATCTCCTCGAGCTTGCCGAAGCAGAGCAGGCGGTCGCTGGCCTGCAGTTCGACGCCGCTGCGGGGGTTCGGGATCACCGAGGCGCCGCGGTGCAGGGTCAGGACCGTGATGTCCCGGTCCCAGAGCCCGGACTCCTTGATGGTCTTGCCCACCAGGTCGGCGTTCGTGTGCACGAGGAGCTCGGCCACCCCGTAGCCGGTCGACACGCTGAGGCGCTGACGGACGTCGATCTCCGGGAACGCGACCTGGTTGCCGATGAAGTCGATGATCGCCCCGGCGACGTCGAGACCGGTCGCGCGCTCGATGCCCTCGAGCCCCGGGGAGGAGTTGACCTCCATGACGAGCGGCCCGTCGTTGCCCTCGAGCATGTCGACGCCCGCGACGCGGAGGCCCATGATCTGCGCCGAGCGCACCGCCGCCTCCTCGTACTCGGGGCTCAGCGTGACCTTCTCGACGGTGCCGCCGCGGTGCACGTTCGACCGGAACTCGTCGCCGGACGCACTGCGTCGCATCGCGGCGACGACCCGGTCCCCCACGACCAGTGCACGGATGTCCCGGCCCCGGCTCTCGGAGATGAACGCCTGGATGAGCACGTTCTGCTTCGTGGAGTGCAGGGTCTCGACGATCGACTCAGCGACCTTCGCCTCGGGTGCCAGGATCACGCCGATGCCCTGCGTGCCCTCGAGCAGCTTGATGACGACCGGCGCCCCACCGACGCTGTCGATCGCCCCGCGGACGTCGGCGCGGCTGTTCACGAACGTGGTCGCCGGCATGCCGATGTGGTGGCGGGACAGGATCTGGTTCGCCCGGAGCTTGTCGCGCGAGTTCGTGATGCCCGTCGCCGTGTTCGGCGTGTAGACGTCCATCTGCTCGAACTGCCGCACCACCGCCGTGCCGTAGTAGGTGATCGAGTTGCCGATGCGCGGGAGCACGGCGTCGTAGTCGCTGAGCAGCTTGCCGCGGTACAGCAGGTCGGGCTCGTCGCCGGAGAGGTCGATGGCGAACCGCAGGGTGTTCAGCACCTTGACCTCGTGCCCACGGTCGACCGCGGCGGCACGCAGACGCTGCGTCGAGTACGCGTGCGGGGCGCGCGACAGGATGGCGAGTTTCATCGGGGTTGCTCCACGGGGTCGAGACGTCGACGGCGACGCTCAATCAAAGCATGCGACAGGATGGGCACATGGCCCGGAACCCGACGATCGCAGGATGGCGTGAGTGGGCTGCCCTGCCCGGGCTGGACCTGCCCTGGATCAAGGTGAAGCTCGACACCGGGGCGCGGAGCTCGGCACTGCACGCGTTCGACCTCGAGGAGCTCCCCGGCGACCGGGTGCGCTTCTCGGTGCACCCGTGGCAGGACACCGACGCCGACGCCGTCACGCACGAGTGCGACGTGCACGACCGGCGGATCGTCCGGAGCTCGACGGGGCACACGCAGGAGCGCATCGTCGTGCTGACGCCGATCACGCTCGCGGGCCGCACGATCAACGCCGAGGTCACGCTGAGCAACCGCGACCAGATGGGCTTCCGGATGCTCGTCGGCCGCGAGGCGCTGCGCCAGGGGTTCCTGGTCGACCCCGCCCGGTCGTTCATGGCGGGGCGGGCACCGAAGGAGATCCGGCGGCGCAACCGCGGTCGCGCCTGAGGCGCGGGGGCGCGCGGCGCTTGCGCTGAGGGGCGGCGCTTGCGCTGAGGGGCGGCGCGCTGTGCCCCCGCACAACGGAAGGCACGCCGCGCCACGTCGTTCCGTGGTGCGGCGCGCGTCCCGTTGTGCGCGCCTCCCACCATGCGTCCCGCACGAAGGCGGACGGGAGGCGCGGGGCGGGCTCGATCCACGACTCCCGTTCCGGAAGGACCGTATTCCACAGCCTTCGTCCCGCTCGTACTGAAATGCTACGTTCTACACCTTGCCGATCCGGTGATGGGGGTGGAACGTGGGGTTCGAGTTCGACGACGCCGCAGCTGCGCGGCTCGCCGCGTGCGCTGCGCAGGCCGCGCTGGCGCTGCGCGGGAGTGCATGGCCGCGACGGAGCGCTGCCGAAGCAGCGCTGCGGGACTTCGACGGCGGGTACGCGCGCCTGTTCGAGACCGCCAGGACCGTCGAGTCCGAGGACCGGGTGCGACTCGCGCGCGCCCTCGACGACCTCGCCGACCAGGTGCGGATCGCCCAGCACCAGGCCTCGCGGGAGCGGCGGCGCCGGTCGGAGCTCGCGGCCTGGCGGAGACGAGTGGCCGACCGCCAGCACGCGCTGGTCGGCGTGGGCGCCGTGTGGGAGCCGGTACTCGACGCGAGCGCAGCGGTCTTCGATCCGGAGCCCACCGATCCCCCGATCAGACCGACGCCCGTCACCGCGACCTTCCGCGCTCGACACCGACGACGGACCGGTGGGCAGTCGACCGGGCGCAGCAGTGCTGATCCAGACCGGTTGCGACAGTTCGCAGCCGCGGCCCAGGCGCAGGACGGAGTGACGGAGCAGGACCTCGTCCGCGTCCGGAACGCGTGGGCGGGGTTCCGTGACCGGTGCGGGTGGGTCCCGGTCGATGCGCCCCCGCTTCCGGGCGGTTTCGGTGCGTACCTCGACGAGAACGCCGAGGACGCCCGGTGGGCAGCGCGGGTCGCCGACGCGTTCGAGGCCGCCGGCGGAGGGTCGATCGCCGAAGTCGCGCTCGACGTCGCCGGAGCGTCGACCCTGTCCCCGGCGGCACAGCGACTGCTGGACCCGTCCCTGACCCCGGCGCAGGTCGCGGCGGCGTGGAAGGAGCTCGGGCTCACCGCGGAGGACATCGCGGTGCTCCCGCTGCGCACACAGGTGCAGGTGGCGAACCTCGACGGGGTGCCCGCCGTCGCTCGTGACGCGGCCTCGCGGCGGGTGCTCGCCGTGGCGATTCGAGACCCGGAACGGATGTACCGACTCTTCGGCCTGGCCTCCACGTACGGCGCGGTGAGCCTCGAGGAGTTCACCGCACAGGTCCGCGCGCTCGCTCAGGGCCTCCAGCGGGCCGACAAGATCGCAGCCGATCTACCCGCGCCGACCGTGACGGTGGCGCAGCTCGTCGGCTTCGGCGTCGCGAACGGCGCTCCCGTCGCCGCGGTCGTGCTGGGCGATCTGGACACCGCCGAGAACGTCACGGTGAACGTTCCCGGGGCGACGACGACCCTCGACAGCACCAGACAGAAAGCAATCGCCGCTGCAGGCCTCCTCGACTCCGCTGCGAAGGTGGAGAGTTCGGCGTCCTACGCGGTCGTGTCCTGGTTCGGCTATCGCGCACCCGCCTTGCCCGAAGTCCCGGCACAGGGACGAGCCGCCGCGGGTGGGGCCGAGCTGGCGTCCTTCCTCGACGGCATCCACGACAGTCGAGGCGGGGCACCGCGTCGACTCACGGTGCTCGGCCACTCGTACGGCTCGACGACCGCAGCCGAAGCACTGGCTCAGACCCGACACCGCGTCGACACCTTCGTCACCTACGGGTCGGTGGGCTTCACCGACGCGACCAAGCCAGAACACCTCAACGTCGACCGCGTGTACGCGACGGAAGGACAGGCGGACCACACCGCCATCAAGGGCAGGATCGGCCGGACCGACCCACGCGACCTGCCGGACGTCGAGGTCTTCAGCTCCGAAGCGGCGGACGGTCTCGAGGCCGTGACGGGCCACGACATGTACCCCGAGACCGCCGGCCAGGTCGGCTACCTCAGCCCGGGTTCCACCGCCCGGCACACCATCTCGCAGATCATCGCAACGGGAGGGCGAGGATGAAGACGATGCGATCGATCCGCGCCCTCGCCGCAATCATCGCCTGCGCCTGGCTCCTGTCCGGGTGCACGGCGGGAGGAGACCGCATGCCCGTCGACGCCGCAGGTCTGACGCAGGAGGACGTCGGACGGATGTCGCTCCACGAGGAGTTCGATCGGTACCACGAGCGCTACGAGCGGATGCAGCAGGTACTCGCGGCCGCGCAGCGTCAGGTGCGCGACCGCGAGTGGCGGTGGAACGGTGGCGACCGCGTGCCGTCGGGTGGAGGAAACGAGAACAGCGTGGTGCCGTTGGCGGGTTCCACCATCGACAACAGCTACGCGATGGACACGACGCGCGTCTGGTCCTCTCCCGACGCCGGCAGCGACCGTCGTGAACTGCGGCCGATGATCGACTACTTCGAGGACCAGGGCTGGCCCTGGCGAGAACGAACTCTCGGCAAGGACCACGACGTGTGGGCGGTCACCGACGACGGCTGGCACATCCAGTACCTCGTCGTCAGCAACGGCAACCACGCGCTCACGATCTACAGCGGGCAGTACTGGACGAACGACAGTCTGGCGCTCACCGAGGCCGTCGGCGGCCGCAACGACGGGGAGTACCCCGAGGAGTCCCTCCCCGGCGAGTACCCCCCGTTCCCGAAGTGGAGCGACCCGATCATCCGACCGCCGAAGATCTGATGCGACGCCTCCTCACGGCCTTCGTCGCCTTCGCTTCACTCGCACTGACCGGCTGCGCCCCGGCGAACGACACCTCCGCCGTCGACGCCGCAGGCCTGACGCAGGAGGACGTGGCGCGGATGTCGCTCCACGAGGAGTTCGATCGGTACCACGAGCACTACGAGCGAATGCAGCAGGTGCTCGCGGCCGCGCAACGTCGGGTGCACGACGGTGAGTGGCGGTGGGTCGGCGGCGACCGTGTCCCCGGGATCGGTGGTGACGGCGTCGTCCCGTTGATCGGTTCGACCACCGAGAACAGCTACGACCTGCGCACATCACGCGTCTGGTCCTCCCTCGACGCTGGCAGCGACCGTCGTGAACTGCGACCGATGATCGACTACTTCGAGGACCAGGGCTGGCCCTGGCGAGAACGAACGCTCGGGAAGAACCACGACGTGTGGGCGGTCACCGACGACGGCTGGCACATCCAGTACCTCATCGTCAGCAACGGCAACCACGCCCTCACGATCTACAGCGGACTCTTCTGGACCAACGACGGACTCGAGCTGACCGAAGCCGTCGGTGGCCGCAACGACGGGGAGTACCCCGAGGAGTCCCTCCCCGGCGAGTACCCGCCGTTCCCGAAGTGGAGCGACCCGATCATCCGACCACCGAAGACCTGAGTGCACATCACGCTCAGTTGCCCGGATGACGCTCCGTGACGACGGCCGTTCCCCCGCCGAGGAGACGTGCCTACGCTCCACACACCGGCCCGCTCGCCGGCGTCCCGGACCCGAGGAGACCGACGTGACCGACCAGACCATCGCCCGCCAGGTGGACGACTTCAACCAGGGCTTCACCGCCCAGATCGGCCCGGAGCTGTCCGCGGTCTTCGACGGCGAGCAGGCCGACCTGCGCGCTTCGGGCGTACCCGGTGGGGTCGTCGGCGCTGGTGCGACCGCTCCGGACGCGCGGCTCGTCACCCCGACGGGCGAGGAGACCTCGCTCGCGGCGGTCCGCGGCTCCGTCCCGACCGTCGTCGTCTTCTACCGCGGCGCCTGGTGCCCCTACTGCAACATCACCCTGCGCACGTACCAGCAGGAGCTCCTGCCGGCACTGCGGGAGCGCGGCGTGCAGCTCGTCGCCGTGTCACCGCAGACGCCGGAGGCGGCCGAGCAGTCGATCGCGAACGGCGGGCTCGCCTTCCCCGTGCTCACCGACCCGGAGAACGTGCTCGCCGGGCGCTTCGGCATCGTCACGGAGCCGAGTGCCGCCGCGCGAGCTGCGCACACGGAACTCGGCTTCGACGTCGCCGACAGCAACGCCGACGACTCCGCGGCGATCCCGTTCCCGTCGGTCTTCGTGATCGACGCCGACGGCGTGGTCCGCTTCGCGGACGTCCACGTCGACTACACGACCCGTACCGAGGTCGCGGACGTGCTGACCGCGGTCGACGACCTGGTGGTCCCCGCGCACTGACCGGGCGACGCGCAGCCGACGGGGTCCGGACGGGAGGCGCGGTGCAGGCGACGGGCGTCCGTCACCGGCACCGCGCCTCCCGTCCGTGCGGTGGCGGGCCGCTCAGGGCAGGAGTGCGGACGCGACCGCACGAGCGGTGGCGGCGTCCGCCACCGGGTCGCGCAGGCGCATCGCGAGCGACCCGGAGACGACGAGCAGCAGTTGTTCGGCGAGCGCCGGGGCACGGTCACCCACGACCGGCCGCGCCGTCTCGGTGAGCCGTCGGCGCAGGGTGCCGGTCTCGCGGTCGAGGACGGCGCGCAGGTCTTCAGGGGCGTCGACGTACTCGGCAGCGGTACCGAGGAACGCGCACCAGCGGGAGCCCGTCGGGGTGGACCGGTAGTCGTCGAGCGCGTCGAACACGGCGAGGAGCCTGCCGCGGTCGTCCGTCGCCCGCTCGAGCGCCCGGTCCCAGGTCGCGACCCAGTCCTCGTGGCGTCGGTCGAGCGCGGCGGCGACGAGAGCCTCCTTGCTCGGGTACCCGCGGTAGAGCGTCGCCGACGACACCCCCGCGCGCTCGAGCACGGCGTCGATCGGGGTCGCCGCGATGCCCCGCGTGAAGAACAGCTCCTCGGCAGCGTCGAGCACCCGTTGCTCGGTCCCTGGACGCATCGACATGCCGTCAGCCTAGGGTCACTGATGTGAAACGTTCGTTTTCGTTACGGAATCACCTCCTGGTGGTCGGCGGGCTCGGACTCGTCGCTGCGACGTACGGCCTGGTGCGCCTGGCGTTCGGGCTCTTCCTGCCGGACGTGCAGCGCGACCTCGGCTTCGGGGCGGACGTCGGCGGGGCGGTGTCCTCGGGCGCCTCGGTCACGTACTGCGTCGGCGCCGTCGCAGGGTTCCTCCTCGCGGGCCGCGCTGCCCGGTGGCTCGTCGTCGGCGCGGCACTCACCGCGGGCATCGGCGCGATCGCGATGGCGGCGAGCCCGTCAGCCATCGTGTTCGGGGCGTCCGCGGTCGTGGCGTCGATCGGTGCCGGACTCGCGTCGCCGGCCATGGTGCAGCTGGTCGCCGGTCGGGTCGACGGGGCGGCACGCGACCGCGCGCAGGCGGTGGTGAACTCCGGCACGGGTCCGGGGCTCGTCGCCGCCGGGCTGCTCGCGCTCGTGCTCCTGCCGGACTGGCGAGCCGCGTGGGCCGTCGCCGGTGTCGTGACGCTGCTGGTCGGCGCCGCGGTGTTCCTCGCGGCGGGGCGGCCCGAGCGCCCTGCCGACCCCGAGCGCCCTGCCGACCCCGGGCGCGCGGCCGACCCCGGACGTCAGGCCAGCACCGGGCACACCGCAGGGCCCGGGCGGACCGTCGACGTCGGACCTCCGGCGCGCCCCGTGCTGCCCGGCCGGTCGTGGTTCGGTGCACAGGTCGTGCCGGTCGTGGTCGCCCTGCTGTTCGGCGCGGGCTCGGCCGCGGTCTGGACCTACGGCCGCTCGGCCCTCGTCGGTGCGGGTGTGCCGAGCGGGCTGACGGTCGTGGCCTGGATCGTGCTCGGCGCCGGCGGCGCCTCGGCTGCGCTGACGGCACGGTGGACGAGCGGGATGCCGGCCGCTCGCCTGTGGCTGCTGACCACGACGGCCGCCGCCGTCGCGGTCCTCGCACTCGGGCTGCTGCCCGACGTCGTCGCGGCCGCACTGGTGGCGTGCGCACTGTTCGGGTGGGGCTACACCGCAGCGACCGGTGCCCTCATCGCGTGGACGACCGAGATCGACGAGGAGTACGCCGCTGCAGGCACCGCGGTGCTCTTCGTGGTGCTCGTCGCCGGACAGGCGCTCGGGGCAGCGGCCGCCGGCGCACTGGTCGGACCGGCGGGCACGGCGACGACCTTCATCGCTGCCGCCGGCGTCGTGGCGGTCGCTGCCGGTGCCCCGCTGCTGGTCGCCCGTCGGAGTCTGCGGTCGGCGGTGCCCACCCGGTAGCGTTGACCGCATGGGGAGGACGACGGAGGGGTGGGGCCGGCTGCCCGTCGGGCCGCGGGAGCACCGCCAGGACGCAGTGCTCGCGCTGGTGCTCGGCGTCGGGCTGGCCGTCACGACCACGTTGTACGGCGCAGTGGGCGTGTACGGCGACGACCAGGCTCCGTGGTGGACCTCGGCGCTGATGATCGTCGCGAACGCCGCACCGATCGCGTTCCGTCGCCGGTGGCCCATGACCGTCGCGGTCGTGTCCGCGCTGGCGTACGCGGCGACGCAGCTGCTCCACGTGCCCGAGATCGTCCTCATCAACTTCACGCTCTTCATCGCGCTCTACACGGTGGGCGCCTGGTGCTCGGACCGCGTCCGTGCTGAGGTGGTCCGCTGGGTGATCATCGGCGGGATGTTCGCGTGGGTGTTCGTCTCGCTCTCGTTCGGGTGGGCGGTGCCGAGCGCCCTCCCGGGCGGCGACGACGCGCTCATCCCGCCGTACGTCGCGTACTCGCTGGTCAACATCCTGATCAACGTGCTGTACTTCGGCGGCGCCTGGTACGCCGGCAACCGGGCGTGGGCAGCCGCGGTCGCGAAGCAGGACCTCACCGAACGCACCGCCGAGCTCGCGTCCGAGCGGGAGCGCACCGCTGCCCAGACGCTCACCCTCGAGCGGGTGCGGATCGCCCGGGAACTGCACGACGTGGTCGCGCACCACGTGTCGCTGATGGGCGTCCAGGCCGGGGCCGCGCGACGCGTGGTCGTCCGCGATCCGGCACAGGCCACCGCGTCGCTCACGGTGGTCGAGGACAGCGCGCGCACCGCGGTCGAGGAACTCCGTCGCATGCTCGGGACCCTGCGTGAGGACGACCGTGGCGGGGACGCGACCGACACGGCACCGAGCGCGATCGACACAGCACCGAGCACGGCCGGGCTCGGGCGGATGCCCGAACTCGTCGAGGCCGTGCGCACCGCCGGCCACGACGGCGAGTACGTGGTCGTCGGGGACGAACGCACCGTCCCGCCGACCGTCGGCGCGGTGGCGTTCCGGATCGCGCAGGAGGCCGTGACGAACGTCGTGAAGCACGCCGGACCGAGCGCCCGGGCCGACGTGCGGCTGCGCTACCTCGACGACGCCATCGAGGTAGAGGTCGCCGACGACGGACACGGCGCCGGCGCCGTCCGCGACCCGAGCAGCAGTGGGCTGGGACACGTCGGCATGCGGGAGCGCGTCGCCGCGGTGGGCGGACGCATCGAGATCGGGCCGCGGGCCCGGGGAGGGTACCTGGTACGGGCATGGCTGCCGACGACCTGACGATCGTGCTCGCGGACGACCAGGACCTGGTGCGCGCCGGCTTCCGCGTGATCCTGGAGTCCGAGCCGGGCTTCCGGGTGATCGGCGAGGCCCCGGACGGTGCCGCTGCGGTGGAGGCCGTCATGGCCCTCCGTCCCGACGTCGTGTGCCTCGACGTCCAGATGCCCGGTGTCGACGGGCTCGAGGCGGCGCGGCGGATCGGTGCACTCGCGGACCCGCCGGCGGTCCTCGTCCTCACCACCTTCGACGACGACGACGCCCTGTTCCAGGCGCTCGAGGCCGGCGCGAGCGGGTTCCTGCTGAAGAACGCCTCCCCCGAACGACTGATCGACGCCGTCCGCACGGTCGCCGCCGGCGACGCACTGCTCGCCCCCGACGTCACCCGCCGGGTGATCAGCCGGGCGACCGCCGGACACGGTCCGGACTGCCCCGGAGCCGCCGGCGGTGACGGGGGGACGTCCGCACCGGACACCGGCGCGGCCGCCATCGCCGCCGCGGGCCTCACCGAGCGCGAGGCCGAGGTCCTGCGCCTGCTCGCCCGCGGGTTCAGCAACGCCGAGATCGCCCGCGAGCTCTTCGTCGGCGAGGCCACCGTCAAGACGCACGTGTCGAACGTCCTGCAGAAGACCGGTGTCCGCGACCGGATCCAGGCCGTCGTCTGGGCCTTCGAGCGCGGGGTCGCCTCCGCGAGCTGACGGAGCCCGCTCCCCCGCGCGGTGGAGCCGCGGTGTCGGGAAGTCCCGCCTCCCGTCGGAGGTGCGCCGTGCCTCCCGGCCAATAGCGTCGAGACGTCGGCGAGCACCGCCGACGGAAGTCGAGACGTCGGCGAGGACCGCCGACGGAAGGGGAACGGGCGATGCTCACCATCGAAGGGGTCACGAAGCACTTCGGCGACCGCCGGGTGCTCGACGACGTGGGGTTCTCGGTCGGCAGCGGCCGACTGACCGGCTTCGTCGGCGGCAACGGCGCCGGCAAGACGACCACCATGCGGATCCTGCTCGGCGTGCTGCAGGCCGAAACCGGGCGGGTCACGATCGACGGCAGCGAGGTCGGGCCGACCGACCGCCGCCGCTTCGGCTACATGCCCGAGGAGCGCGGGCTCTACCCGAAGATGCCGGTCGCCGAGCAGATCACCTACCTGGCGCGTCTGCACGGCGTCGACAAGCGGACCGCCGGGCAGCGCACGAGCGCACTGCTCGAACGCCTCGACCTCGCGCAGCACGCGGGCGACGCCGTCGAGAAGCTCTCGCTGGGCAACCAGCAGCGGGTGCAGGTCGCCGCGGCACTCGTGCACGACCCGGAGGTCCTGGTGCTCGACGAACCGTTCTCGGGCCTGGACCCGATGGCGGTCGACACCGTGCTCGGCGTGCTCCGTGAGCAGGCCGCCAAGGGTGTGCCGGTGCTGTTCTCGAGCCACCAGCTCGACGTGGTCGAACGGCTCTGCGACGACGTCGTCGTGATCGCCGACGGCACGATCCGCGCCGCCGGCTCCCAGGAGGACCTGCGCCGCAGCGCCGGACCTGCCGCGTGGGAGCTGCTCGTCGACGGTGACGTCGCCTGGCTCCGTGACGAGCCCGGCGTGACCGTCCGCGAGTTCGACGGCGGCTACGCCGTGTTCGAGGCCGACGAGCCGACCGCGCAGCGTGTCCTGCAGCGCGCCGTCCAGCACGGCACGGTGGGGTCGTTCGCCCCGCGGGTGCCCCGACTCAGCGAGGTCTTCCGGGAGGTCGTCCGATGAACAGCTCCTTCGTGAACGCGGTCAGGCTCGTGACCGCCCGCGAGATCCAGGCCCGTGTGCGCAGCAAGGCCTTCGTGGTCTCGGCGGCGATCCTGCTGGTGGTGGTCGTCGCCTCGATCGTGATCGGCGGCATCGTCGGCAAGGCCACGGCGGACGACACGACCCCCGTCGCAGTCGTCGACGGGGTCTCGCTCGAGTCCACGGCCGGCTTCGACGTCACCCCGACGCGGACCACCGCGCAGGCCGAACGCCTGGTGCGCGACGGCGAGGTGGACGCCGCCATCGTGCCGTCCGACGACGCCCTCGGCTACTCGGTCGTGGGGCTCGAGGACGCCCCGACCGACGTCGTCAGCGCGCTCAGTGTCACGCCGTCCGTCGAGCTCCTCGAGCCCGGGACGCTGTCCGCGGGGCTCGTGTCCGCCATCGGCATCATGTTCGGCGTCGTGTTCTTCGCCTCCGCGGTGACCTTCGGTTCGTCGATCGCGCAGAGCGTCGTCGAGGAGAAGTCCACCCGGGTCGTCGAGATCCTGATGGCGGCGATCCCGGCGCGGGCACTGCTCGCCGGCAAGGTGCTCGGCAACAGCATCATGGCCTTCGCGCAGATCGTCGCGATCGCGATCGCCGGGGTGGTGGCCCTCGCGGTCACCGGGCAGGACAACCTGTTCACCCTGCTCGGGCCGAGCGTCCTGTGGTTCGTCGGCTTCTTCGCGGTCGGTTTCGTGCTCATCGCGTCGCTGTTCGCCGCGTCCGCCGTGCTCGTCTCCCGTCAGGAGGACGTCGGCAGCGTGACCATGCCGGTGATGATGCTCGTGATGATCCCTTACATCCTCATCGTGGTGGCGGCGGACGACCCGACGATCGTGGGGATCATGTCGTACGTCCCGTTCAGTGCGCCGATCGGCATGCCGATGCGCATCTTCCTGGGGACGGCCGAGTGGTGGGAGCCGATCGTGTCACTGCTGGTCGTCGCCGCGTCGGTCGTCGTGGTCGTCGCCGTGGGCGCGCGCATCTACGAGAACGCGCTGCTCCGGACCGGCGGTCGCGTGAAGCTCGCGGAGGCGCTGCGCGGCTGACGAGCGGGCGACGGACGGGAGGCACGGTGCCAGCTGGCACCGTGCCTCCCGTCCGTCGTGCGGTTGCGCGCGCGGGGCGCGTCCATGGAGCAGACGACGTCGGGTTGCCTCGCGCCACTCGACGTTTCCTGCTCCACCGACGGCGGCGCGGACCGAACGCGCGGACCGAGCGGCCACGCGGGCGCCGCGTCAGCGCTGACCGAAGGCCGCCTGCACCCCCAGGCTCGTCGCCGCGACGAGCACCCACAGCGCGATGCCGAGCAGCATCGGGCGGAACCCGGCACGACGCAGCGCCGCGAAGTCCGTCGAGACCCCCACGGCCGCCAGCGCCACCGTGATGAGGAACGTCGCCGCCGCCGAGAACCCCGGGGCCGCCGCCGCCGGCAGGACCCCGGTGGTCCGCAGCAGCACCACGACGAGGAACCCGACGAGGAACCACGGGACCAACCGCAGCACACGGACGCCCCCGGCGCGACGCGGCCCGTCGACGGAGTCCGGCTGCGCGCGGGCGGTGCGGCGTGCCTCCAGGCCGGCGAGCCCGATGACGATCGGGATGATCATCAGGGTCCGGACCAGCTTCACGACGACGGCCGTGTCGGTCGCCTGGGGACCGTAGATCGTGGCGGTCGCGACGACGGACGACGTGTCGTTCACGGCGGTGCCGGCGAAGACGCCGAACGCGTGCTGGGACAGGCCGAGCGCGTGGCCGACCAGGGGGAAGACGAAGACCGCGGCGATGTTGCAGAGGAAGATCGTCGACAGGGCGTACGCGACCTCGGCGCTGGCGGCACCGACGACGGGGGTGACGGCCGCGATGGCGGAGGCGCCGCAGATGCCCGTGCCGACCCCGATCAGCGTGCGGAGCGTGCTCGACACCCGGAGCAACCGACCGATCCCCCACGCGGCGACGAGGCAGACCACGAGCGTCGTGAGCATCACCGGGAGGGTCTCGCCGCCGATGCGCACGACCTCGCCGATCGACAGCTGTGCGCCGAGGAGCACGACCGCGGCCTGCAGGACCCGGCTCGACGCGAACTTCACGCCGGGCTGCAGCCCGCCGAGGTCTGCCGTCCCGTGGTCCTGCTGCCGTCGGCGCCGGACGAGCCAGCCGACCAGCGCACCGAGCAGCACGGCCGGCACCGGACCGCCGACGACCGGGACCGCACGGCCCACCAGGGTGGCGGCGATGCCGATCACGACCGCGAGCGCGAGACCGGGCAGGGCGGCGACGAGCGCCGGGCGGGTCAGGGGCATGCGGACCAGCATCCCACCGGCGCGGGCGGTCAGGCAGCCGGCGGGACGTCCCCGGACATCTCGACCCGACCCGCGCCGTCGTCCCACGTGTAGGTCGCGGTCGCGCGGCCGGACGGGTCGGCGTTGCTGTCGGCACCCTGCGGGTAGCGGTACTCGACGCGGATCGACCCCGCCGACTTCCGCGTCACCTCCGGCACGAACGGGTACTGCTCCTTCGTCGCCGTCCCGAGGTACGTGCCGTCGTGGAAGAGCAGGATCGCGACCGGTGAGCTCGCGGTGCCGTCGGCGACGCTGACGGTGACGGCGGACAGGGCCGCGCACCCGTCGTACACCGAGGTGTCCGCGGCCGACGCGTCCCACCGCGCCGACTCGAGGCCGGCGGGCAGCGGGAGGTCCGCGATCGGACCAGCGGCGGCAGCGGCCCCGTCGGACGGCCCGCACGAGGGCGTGGCGGTGGGAGCCGCCCCGCCGGACGACGAGGCGGACGACGACGCCGACGGGGTGACCGTCCGGGTCGCGGTCACGGTCGCGGTGGCATCACCGCCCGATCCTCCCGTGCACCCGGCGAGCGCGACCGAAGCGATCGCGGTGACCAGGAGCAGGCCTGCGGGACGGGAGTGACGAGTGGCGCGCATGGGACCACCCTGCTCTCCGCGCTGCGTGGACGTTCGTCCCCCAGCCGCATCGGCACCTGGAACCGGACGACCGCTCCGGCGTACCATCCAGGCGGAAGCAAGGGCGGTTCCGAACACCTCCCGAGCGCCGACCTCACGGGCCGGTCGAGTCAGACACAGATCAGAGCACGCCGTGACCGAACACCTCATCGAGTACGTCGCCCGCGACCGAACGGGCATCACCACCGTCGTCACCACGACGGGTGTCTTCGACGTGGACACCGTCATCGACCACATCCGCGCCGGCCACGCCGGCTACTACGTCGCCGCCGACTCGTGGAAGCGCACGCCGGTCCGGAGCATGTCGTTCATCGGCGGCTCCTACCTGTTCGCGAACTGGGACGGCACGAAGCGGAACATGCTCCACGACCTCGCGTTCCGCATGCCCACGCGTGCGATCGAGGTCGTCCAGCAGCCACGACGCACGGGGCGGCTGACGCGCGCCCTGCGCGGGCTGTTCTCGCGGGCGGCCTGACCCGCCGGTACCCGGCTGCGGACGGACGGGAGGCTCGGTGCCAGCTGGCACCGAGCCTCCCGTTGCGTCTCGTGGTCACGTCGTGACCGTCAGCGGCCCTCGTCGTCAGACGTCGCGCTTCTTGACCGCGGCCACCGCGATGACGCCGATCGCGACGACCCACGCCGCGAGGATCCCGCCGCCGGACCAGCCGTTCAGCACGACGCCCTCGGGCGCGGGCTGGTCCGCGGACCGCTCGTACGTGTAGAGCTGGCTGCCGGCCTGGTCGGGCAGGAAGCGCGACCCGTCGAGGAGCCACTGCTGGTCCACCAGTCCGGCGACGAGCTGCAGCACGATCGGCAGCACGAGCAGCACACCGAGCGCGATGGCGATGCCGCCGGCGCTCGAGCGAACGAGGAGCCCGATGCCGAAGGCGAGCAGCGCGATCCCCGTCACGTAGACGGACGAGCCGAGGATCGGCATGAACACCGCGGGGTCGGCCAGGTCGGCCTCGACGCCCTTGTCGGCCTGGAAGAGCGTGACGAGCGCGACGCCGATCCACGTGGCGACCACGCTGACCACGAAGGTGGCGACGGCGAGGACGACGGCCTTGGCCAGGACGGCACCGGTGCGGCCGGGATCGGCGGTGAAGGTCGACCGGACCTGTCCCGTGCCGTACTCACCCGTGATGATGAGGACGCCCAGCACCGCAGCGACCAGCACGGTGAAGCCGACCGACGAGATGCTGAGGTTCACGATCTGCGCGTTCGCGACCGCCTGGGTCACCTCGGCGCCCTCGGGCAGGCCGACGATCGGCGCGTAGAGCCCGAGCAGTGCACCGAGCCCGATCGTCAGGGCGACGATGATCGCGTAGCACCACCAGGTGGAGCGGATGCTGCGGAACTTGATCCACTCGCTGCGGACCAGTCGTCCGAAGCCCAGGCCGACGCTGCTCGGCATCGCGGTGGCGGTCGCGGCGCTCATCGGGCGACCTCCGCCTGGTACTCGACCTCGTCCTTGGTCAGGGCCATGTACGCCTCCTCGAGGCTCGCACCCATCGGGGTGAGTTCGTGGAGCACCGCACCGCTCTGCGCGGCGATGGTGCCGATCTGCTGCGCGTCGGGGCCGACGACCACGAAGGCGCCGTCCTCGCGCGGGGTGATCGACGACGCGGCCGACCCGACCGCACCGAAGAGCTGGTCGGGGTGCGGCGTCCGGACGAGGGTGCGCGCCGCGCCGCCCTGCCCGCTGCCGGCGACGAACTCGGCGATCGGGGCGTCCGCGAGCACCTTGCCGCGACCGAGCACGACCACACGGTCGGCGGTCTGCGCCATCTCGCTCATCAGGTGGCTGGAGAGGAACACGGTGCGGCCCTCGGACGCCAGGTGCCGGGCGAGCTGGCGCACCCACACGACGCCGTCCGGGTCGAGACCGTTCACCGGCTCGTCCAGGATCAGGGTCTTCGGGTCGCCGAGCAGCGCCGCCGCAATGCCGAGCCGCTGCCCCATGCCGAGGGAGAACCCGCCGACGCGCTTCTTCGCGACCGACTCGAGCCCGGTGAGCTCGATCACGTGGTGCACGCGGGACTTCGGGATGCCGTGCGTCGCCGCGAGCGAGAGCAGGTGGTTGTACGCGCTGCGCCCGGAGTGGACGGCCTTCGCCTCGAGCAGCGCACCGACCTGGCGGAGCGGGTCGCGGAAGGATCGGTACTCCTGGCCGTTCACCCGGACCCGCCCGGACGTGGGCGTGTCGAGGCCCATGATCATCCGCATGGTCGTGGACTTCCCGGCGCCGTTCGGGCCGAGGAAGCCGGTGACGCTGCCCGGGCGGACGACGAAGGAGATGTCGTCCACGGCGGTCTTGGCGCCGTAGCGCTTGGACAGATGCTCGATCTCGATCACGAGGTCCACGCTATTTCCGGAGCCCTGCCCGGCGCGTCCCCCCACGGGTGGAGACCCGAGGTCATCCCCCAGGAGGACACGGCAGATCGCGGGAGGGCGCCGAGCAACGTCGTCGACCGCGCTGGAAGGACACCCCGACGACGCACCAATCCGGCTGCGCGCCTGCTCCGAAACCCCTGTACGACGACGACGCTGCCCCAGTGCGGTGATCCCGAGACGCCGTCGTGGAACGCACTCGGAAGGACTGCACCATGACCAGCAACGCGGCATCACCCCGTACCGGTTTCGCTTCGACCCTCGTCCAGAAGGGCGCACTGCTCTTCGGCGTCGTCTTCCTCATCGTCGGCGTCGCCGGCTTCATCCCCGGCCTGACCATGGACATGGGCACCATGTCGTTCGCCGGCAACAGCTCGATGGCCATGCTCCTCGGGCTCTTCCAGGTGTCGGCGCTGCACAACATCGTGCACCTGCTGTTCGGCATCGTCGGCATCCTCGCCGCCCGCTCCGCCGCCGGCTCGCGCTCCTACCTGCTCATCGGCGGCATCGTCTACGCCGTGCTGTTCGTCTTCGGCCTCTTCGTCGCGAACATGGCCGGTGCGGCGAACTTCGTCCCGCTGAACAGCGCCGACAACGTCCTGCACGCGTTCCTCGCGGTCGCGATGATCGTCCTCGGTGTGCTGCTCCCCCGTGCGGGACGCACCGCGCGCTGATCGACCTCGGTGGGCCGCCCGGTGCTGGGCGGTCCACCGGACCAGCGGTGGCCTCCCCGGGGATCAGGGGCCATCGGACGCCCCCGTCGCAGCTTCGGCGGGGGCGTCGTCGTGCCCGGTTCGTACCTCGGACGAGCCTCGACCCGTTCCGAGCGCTCGTTGGGTCTGCCGCTGCCGATGTCCCGCTACTCTGCTGCACGATCGAGGGGAACCGATGACTGAACGAGCGAGGATCCTGTGCGCGGTCGCCGTGAGCGCCGGGATCGTCGCACTGGCAGCCTGTTCATCCGCCTCCGAACCGAAGGAGGCCGCCGTGTCCGCAACTGACCAGAACGCCGCGAAGCAGGTCTGGCAGGCGATGAACACCGAGATCGAATCGTCGCAAGACGTGGTCGGGCCGGGGTGGCTCGCCTCCGACACCGCAGCGCGTGCGTGCGGAACACGTGGCGTGCAGTGGGTGATCAACCGGTACGGACCGGGAACGAGTGCGGCGGAGCGGGCCGAGGTTCTCGACGGCCTCGAGCGGCGCTGGACAGCGCTCGGGTGGAAGCCGGTGCGATCCGCCATCACAGGTGACGCGCCCGGCCAACGCCTGCGCTACCCGGCTACCCGGTCGCTCGACGACGGGTTCTTCGTTGAGTTCGGGACCACCGAGCGCGGGTCGACGCTGCAACTCCGGACGCCGTGCACGCCGGGCGACTCGGCAGCGCTGAACGCCGAGCAGTACGCCGAACGCCACACCGACACGCCGCCTGACGTACCCGGTGCAACGGTGTCCCCGACGACCGGAACCTGAACTGCCAGACCCAGGTCGTTGAGCGCACGCGCGACGGCGACTCGGTCAGAGGCGCAACGCGAGGGCGTTCGCGGTCAGGCCCGCCGCCGTCCCGCAGAGCAGCACGGTGTCGCCCCGTCGGAGTCGTCCGTCGTCGAGGCACCGCGCGAGCATGAACGGCACCGACGAGGACACCGAGTTCCCGAACGCGGCGACCTCGTCGACGTACTTGTCGGTCGGGATCCCGAGCCGGCGCATCGCGAGTCCGATCGCCCCGCTGGCCTGGTGCGGCACGACCAGGTCGACGTCGTCGAGCCCGAGTCCGCTGCGCTCCCAGAACCGCGCGAAGAACCCGGGCAGGACGCGGAGCATCCCGGTCAGGGCGCGCCGGCCGTGCATGTCGAACAGGTAGTCCGCCGGGTCGCCGTCGGCGTACTGCTGCGCCGGGTACCGGGACAGGCCGCCCCGGAGCTCGGTGTCGTGGGCGTGCTCCGGCCACGTCTGCTGCAGCGCCGACAGCACCCCCTGCGTCCCGTCGCCCCGGGTGAGCACGACCGCGGCCGCGGCGTCCGAGAACAGCTCGGCGGACTCGCGCTGGGCCGGGTCGAGGAAGCGCGATCCGACGTCACCGGACACGACGAGCACGCGCTCGTGGTCGCCGTCCTCCAGGTACCGGGAGGCGATGTCGAGCGCGGTGATGAAGCTCGTGCACGTCGAGTTGACGTCGAGTGCGGCAGCCCGGGCGTCGGGAGCGACCCGCTCCATCACGAGGGCCGCCGTGCACGGGATCGGTTGGACGCCCGCAGCGCAGGCCGCGATCACCAGGTCGAGGTCGGCGGCGTCGATGCCGGCATGCTCGATCGCCCGGGACGCGGCCGCAGTGAGCATGTCGAGGTGCGACACGTCGTCGGCGATGCGGTACCGGGTGACGGTCCGTGCTCCGCTGCCGTAGGTGACCGTCCGGTCCGGCAGTGCTGTCCCCCAACCGGCGATGGCGCAGTGCTTCATGGTCCCCCTCGGTCCTCGTCGTCCTCGTCGTCGAGCAGGTCCACCCCGGTCCTGTGCTCGTCGTGGCTGAAGAGCAGTCTGACACCTGCGCGCTCGAGCGCGAGCAGGCGATCGGCGGTGTCGCGCTGCGCTCCGGCGTCGTGGGCGACCGCGCGCGGCAGGAGGCGCAGGTCGCGTTCCCGCCCGAGCAGGTCGCGGCTCCACGCGGCGTCCCCGGCGAGCAGCGCGCGGTCCTCGACCAGCAGGCCGAGGTGCCCGTCCGCATGTCCGGGCAGGCGCACGAGCCGGGTGTGACCGTCGCCGAACGGGTCGGCGGTGGCCAGCCCGACGGCGGCGAGCGGCCCGGCGCCTGCGGGGCCGAACGCGCTGTCCGGGATCACCTGGAGCCGGTCGACGAGGCCCTCGGGCAGCAGTCCGTGCAGCTGACCGGCGAGCACCCGCGGTCGGGCGACGCTGCGGGCGACGGCCTCGGTGACCAGCACCCGGGCGCGTGGGACCGCGGCCAGCCCACCGACGTGGTCGGGGTGCAGGTGCGACAGGACGACGTGCGTGACGGCGTCCGTGTCGACGGCGTCGGCGAGCGTGCTGCCCACCGGGACCACGGGCGGGAGCAGGCGTCGGTACGCCCACCCGGCGGCACCGGTCCGCCACGGCAGGGGCGCGTACCCGGTGTCGAACAGCACCGTACGGTCCGGGCCGGTCCAGGTGAACACGTTCGCGGGGAACATCCGGCGGTCGCGCGGAGCACCCCGGAGGAGACCGCGCACGTCGTGGGTCGTCCACCCGCACGCGGCGGCACGCAGGACACCGAGCGGGGGCTCCGCGACGCGGCCGTCCGTCGGACGCTCAGCCACGCGGCGGTCCGCCGGCCGCTCGGTCATGTGGGTGCCCGGCGGTCGCGTAGCTCGCCAGTGCCTCGTCGAGCCCGACGATCGGCTCGTACCCGAGCACCCGTCGGGCACGGGACAGGTCGAGCGTCTGCGAGTGCGTGATCGTCGACACGGTGTAGCGGGTGATCGGCGGTTCGGGCTGCCCCGGCAGCAGCGCGCACACGGCCTCGAGCACGGTGGCCAGTGCGGACACCGGTCCGGCGGGCAGGTGCAGGTGCCGCGGGCGCGTCCCGAGTCCGGTGAGCAGCTGGTCGAGCAGCTCGACGAACGGGCGCGGGTCGCCGTTCGTGATGTTGAACGCCAGCCCGGCGGCCTCGGGCACCTCGGCCGCGAGCCGGACGGCGTGCGCGACGTTCTCGACCGCGGTGAGGTCGACGAGCCCGCGGCCGCCGCGCAGGAGGGGCACTCCGACCCGTTCGTGGACGCGGAGCAGCCTCGGGACGAGCCCGGTGTCCCCCGCGCCGATGATGCCGCGCGGCCGCAGGACGACGATCTCGGGTCCGTCGGGGTCGCCCGTCGCGGCACGGAGGAGGGCCTCGGCGTGCAGCTTCGAGCGGATGTAGTGGTTCATCGGGCGGCTCGGGTCGACCTGGTCCTCGCGGATGTCGAGCCGGTCGCGCGGTGCGGCGTAGATGCCGGGTGACGACACGTGCACGAGCCGCCGCGCCCCGACGCGACGCGCGTACTCGAGCACCCGATCGGTCCCGGTGACGTTGGCGTGCTCGAAGGCCGACCACGGACCCCACGGCGAACTGAGCGCCGCGCAGTGCACGACGACGTCCGCGGGGACGTCGGCGCGGGCGAGGTCGTCGAGGTCCCCGACGTGCACGTCGCCGGCGGGCAGGGCCGAGGCTCGACGGCCGGACGCCGTGACGCGGTAGCCGTGGTCGCGCAGGGTCCGCACGACGTGGCCGCCGACGAACCCGCTCGCCCCGGTGACCAGTGCTCGCTCCCCGGTGCCTGTTCCCCCCATGCCTCAGATCCTACGAGCACGTCCGGAGCCGGCAGGAACGGGAGGCCCCCTAGGCTCGGGGCGTGCGGATCGCGCTGGTCACCGACTACTACTTGCCGACGCTCGGGGGCGTCCAGACGGCGGTGCGCTCCCTGGCCGAGGCGCTCACCGCGGCCGGACACGACGTCACGGTGTTCTGTCCGGACGACCCGGCGGGCCCCGCGCACACGGCGGGCAGCGCCGCCGTGCCGGCCGTCGTCGGTCTGCCCGTCTCCCCCGTGTTCCGCCCCGACGGCTACCCGTTCGCGTGGTCCCCGCGTCGCCTCCGCGCCCTGCTCCGTCGCGAGTTCGCCGCGCGCCGGATCGACGTCGTGCACACCCACTCCGAGATGTTCGCCGCGCTCGGCGGGCTCCGTGCCGCGCAGGACCTCGACGTCCCGGTGGTGCACACGATGCACGGCCGCATCGACGTCTACACGCGGAACGTGCTCCCCGTCCCCGCCGTCACGACGGTGCTGCTCGCCGTCCTGCACGCGACGCAGGTCCCCCGCCGAGGCATCCGGGTCGCGGCCGACGCCCCGTACACCCGCACCCGGACGGCGCGGCGGATGTGGCGGGTCATGCTCGCACAGTCACGGGCGAGCGACCACGTGGTGGTCCCGTCGCGGCACTTCGCCGACAAGCTCGTCGACCGGGGCGTGCGGACCCCGGTGTCGGTCGTCTCGAACGGCATCGAGCCCGCGGTCCTCGACGCGATCGGTCCCGCGGTGGTCCGGACCCGGGCGGCCGACGAGCCGCTGCGGGTGCTGTGGGTCGGGCGGCTGTCGCCCGAGAAGCGCCCGGAGGTCCTGGTCGAGGCCGCCCGGTCGTTCCCGCCCGGCACCGTGGTCGACGTGCTCGGCGACGGCGTCGCGCGTGCAGCGGTCGCCCGCGCCGCGGTCGGCACCCCGGTCCGGCTGCACGGCTCGACCCCGCACGAGGCGGTCCTCGCCGCCATGCACCGTGCACACGTGCTGGTGTCGAGCTCCTCCGACTTCGACAACCAGCCGATGGTGATGCTCGAGGCCGTCGCCACCGGTCTACCGGTCGTGCACTGCGACCCGGACCTCGCCGAGGTCGTCCCCGAGGGCGGAGGCTTCACGACGCCGACACCGGACGCCGCAGGGATCGCGGCGGTCGTCCGGCGGCTGCACGACGAGCCGGAGCGGCTCGAGCGGGCGAGCACAGCCCTGGTCGCGGCCCGCGGCCGCGTCGAGCAGCGCGTCGACGAGCTGGTGGCGGTCTACGAGCGCGTCCTGCGGCGGTCCTGAACCACACGACGGTCGGGAGGCTCGGTGCCGGCTGGCACCGAGCCTCCCGACCGTCGTGTGATCGGTCAGACCGTGGCGGACGCGCCCTCCAGGGTCGCGGCGAGCGGATCGAAGTCCTCGGGCAGCGACGCGATCGGTGCCACCGTCGACGCGACGTCGACGAACGCGCGGCGCGCGACCGACTCCTCGACCGCCACCATGGTGTCGAGCACGTGGTAGCCGACCTCGCCGGTGGCGATGTGCGCACCGCCGCCGCGGATCGCCCGCGCCATGTCGAGCACGCCGAGGCCGCGGCCGACCGTCGGCTCCTCGTCGGACAGGGTCTCCCACTCCTGCTCGATCGGGAACGACACGTCGGTGCCGAGCGGTCGGGCGATCCGGATCGGGTGGCCGCCGCCGAAGGTGTTCGGGTCCGGGAGCACGATCGTGCCCTCGGTGCCGTTCACCTCGAAGACGCCGTGCCGGAACAGCGGGGTGTCGAACGACAGCAGGGACTGCGCATTCCCGCCCTGCTCGAACGACGTCAGCACCGACAGGTGCGTCGGGACCTCGACCGGGAAGTCCTGCCCGGCGTTCGGGCCGACCACCAGCTGCCGGGTGTCGCGCGACCGGGACCCCGTCGCCACGACGGACGCCACCGGGCCGAGCAGGTGCACGAGCGCCGTGAAGTAGTACGGGCCCATGTCGAACAGCGGGCCGGCACCCTTCGCGTAGAGGAAGGACGCGTTCGGGTGGAACACGTCCGGTCCCTGCCACTGGAAGCTCGTGACGGCGGTGAGCGGGGTGCCGATCGCACCGGCCTCGATCGCGCGCTTGGCGGTCTGCCACCCGGTCCCGAGGACGGTGTCCGGTGCGATGCCGAGGCGCAGGCCGAGCTCGTCGGCGAGCGCCACGAGTCCGGCGGCGCTCTCGCGGTCGACGCCGATCGGCTTCTCGCTCCAGACGTGCTTGCCGGCGCGGAGTGCCGCGGTGGAGACCTCGACGTGCGTGGCGGGCAGGGTGAGGTTCACGACGATCTCGACGTCGGGGTCGGTGAGGACCTCGTCGCCGGTACCCGACGCGGGGATGCCCCACTTCGCCGCCGACGCCGCCGCGCGCTCGGTGTCGATGTCGCCGATGCGGACCACCTCGACGTCCGGGAACGTCGTGAGGTTCGTCAGGTACTGCTCGCTGATCATCCCGGCGCCGATGAAGCCGATGCCGACGCGGCCCGTGCGGGTCATGCGGACACCCCCGTGGTGGCGGTCGCGTCCGATCCGGCGAGCGTGGCGCGCAGCCAGCGGTACGACTGCTCGACCCCGTCGAAGATCTCCCCGTCGAAGCCGTCGAACTCGATGACGGCGTACTCGAGCGCCGACGCTGCGGCGAGCGCGTCGGCGAGCTGCACGTCGCCCTGGCCGGCGGGGGTCTGGTCGGTCGGCACCTGGGCGGTGGAGATCCCCTCGCGCATCGGACCGTCCTTGACGTGCACGGCGACGATGCGGTCGCCGAGCTCCTCGATGAACGGCACGAGGTCGATGCCCGCGGCGGAGGCCCAGTACAGGTCGAGCTCGAGCACGACGCGGGGGTCGAGCATCTCAGCGAGCACCTGCAGCGCGGGCTTCCCGTCGATGCGCGGCCGGAGCTCGTGGTCGTGGTTGTGGTAGCCGACGCGCAGGCCGTGGCCGGCGGCTTCCTCGGCGGCGGCGTTCAGTCGCGCGGCGACCCGCTCGATGCCCTCGCGGGTCGTCCAGTGGTCGGGGCCGACGAACGGGTCGATGACGATCTCGAGCCCGAGGGCCGACGCCTCGGCGAACGTCTCGGCGTGCGACGGAGCGGTCATCACGGTGCCGTCCGGCAGCGGGATCGACTCTTCGACCAGGAAGGCGTGACCGGTGCGCGCGCTGATGCCGTGCGCGTCGAAGGCCGTCCGGAGCTGGGCTGCGCGACCGACGAAGGCGAACGCCTCGACGGTGTCGAACCCGATGGCGGCGAGGCGGGCGACGCCACCGTCGAGGTCGGGCGCCAGTGCCTTGTCGACCGTGTAGAGCTGGAGCGAGATGCGGGGTGCCACGGTGGTCACCGGACCTTCTTGATCGGGAGGATGACGAGCGCACCGAGGAGCACGGCGACGCCGGCGCCCCAGAGCATGAGCGTGTAGTTCTGACCGCCACCGATGCCGAGCAGGAACAGGCCGACCGCCGGGGCGAGCGACTGCGGCAGGGCGTTGGCGATGTTGATGACGCCGAGGTCCTTGCCCGGGCGCTCCGGGTCGGGCAGCACGTCGACGACGAGCGCGGTGTCGATCGCGGCGTAGATGCCGTAGGCGAAGCCGAGCACGATCTCGGCGAAGTAGAACCCACCGACGGTGTCGACGTGCGCCAGGATCACGAGGCCGACGGCGGTCAGGGCGGTGGAGCCCCAGACGAAGACCTTGCGACGGCGGATGCGGTCCGACACCCAGCCCGAGACCGCGGCGCTGACGAGCAGGGCGACCGTGTAGAGCAGCACGCCGAACGCGACGGTGGCGGTGGCCTCGGCCAGGTCCTGGATGCCGATGTGCTCCCGCATGTAGAGCAGGCGGTACGTCGTGAACATGAACGTACCGAAGGTGATGAGGAAGCGGCCCCACCAGGCGAGTCCGAAGTCGGGGTGCTTGATCGGGTTCGTCCAGAACGACGCGATCAGGGTGAGCCAGCTGAAGGGCTTCGTCGTGGCCGGGAGCTCGTCGCGGGCCACGACGGCGTAGACGAGGATCACGACGATCGCCAGGATGCCCGGCGCGATGAAGAGCACCGGCAGGTTCCCGACCAGGTACACGGCGAGGTAGAGGCCGGCGAGGATCGCGATGTTCTGCGCGAGGGCGATGACGCTCGACGCCTTGCCGCGCTGGAACTCGGGCACGTTGTCGGCGAAGCTCGCGGTCAGCGTGGCGAGGACGGCGTTCGCGGCGACCTGGGCGAGCACCCACGCGATGGTGAGCTGCAGCACGTCCGGCGCGAACGCGAGCCAGGCCAGCGCGACGACGAAGACGACGACGCCGATGACCATCCAGGGCCGACGGCGACCCCAGCGCGTGCGGGTGCGGTCGGACAGTGCCCCCGCCAGCGGGTTGGCGAGCAGGGCGCCGAGGGCGCCGAACGGCAGGACCGACCCGACGATCGTCTCGGGGCTGTCCGGGTTGAGCACCGTCGCCTTGATCGACATGCTCACGAACACCGGGGTGAGCAGGGCGGCGAAGAGACCGAACTGGGCGAGGCTGAGTGCCCAGAGGTACTTCGGGCCGACCCGGACGGTGCTGACGCTCTGCGTGAGGCCCTCGACCGAGAACGCACGCGATGCCGCTGCGGGGTCACTGCTCGTGGCTCCGGCGGCCGCGGTGACCGGCGGGTTCGCGGTACCGGCGAGACCGGACTGCGGTTCTTCCTTCGACGTCGGTGTCGACATGACTCCTCCTCGAGCCATCGGGGGCGGGGCGCCCTCTTGAATACCTAGTGCTGGTAGGTGAGCAGGACAGTAACACCGAAAACCTTCCTCCGGAAGCTTTTTCTCGACATGTGTCGGCCCGCCCTCCCGCTTACACGCAACCTCGGCGGTCCACCGCAACGCCGCACCGCAGCGCCCCGTCGCCGACGTTGCGTTCTGCACTTCCCCGGCAGGTCACGGAACACCGCGTGTCGTCGCAGCGTTGACGCACGCGACGCCCGACCGACGGGCGCCGCTGACGGAAGGTTCACCCATGACCCAGACGGTCCTCCTCGAGGTCCAGCTGCGAGACGACGTCGCGCAGGACACGATCGACTCCGCGATCCGGGAGACTCTCGCCCAGACGGCGACCTTCGCCGGCAACGAGTCCCTCGAGGTCCTGGTCGACGACTCCGACCCGCTGCACCTCGTCGTGCTCGAGCGGTGGACGACCCCGGCCGACCACGACGCGTACGTCGCCTGGCGCGCCACCGACGAGGGCGCTCCGCGGGCCCTCGCCGCGATCGTCGCCGCGCCGCCCGTGACCCGGACCTTCAGCCGGACGCTCGACCTCGGCTGACCGTTCGGCAGGTGCCGGACCACGGTGAGTGCGGGCCGTCGAACACACCCCGACTCCCACCGGACCGTGGCCACGTGACCGCGCTCACTCGTCCGGGCCCCGGTCACCCGTGTGTCCGGGGACCGGATCGGCGACGCGGAGGTCCTGGGGCTCGCGGATGCTCCTGAGGGGCGAGCAGGCGACCCAGACCAGGGTCGACAAGCTCCCGGCACAGCCGATCGCGATCGCGGTCCTGGTGCCGAGGGCGTCACCGACGAGTCCCCCGAGCGCAGCCCCGACGGCGATGACCCCGTAGCTGATCCACCGCATGGTCGCGTTGACGCGGCCCAGCAGGCGGTCCGGCGTCCGGAGCTGCCGGATGGTGAGTGCGACGACGCTCGAGAGCGCGGTCCCGGCACCGTTGCAGGCGAACGCGAGCACGAGCACCGCCGTCACGGCGGGACGCGGCCAGTCGGTCCCCACGGCGGGGAGCGCGAGCAGCGCGGCGCACTCGACCGCAGCGCACGCCACGAGGACCGGCCCGGCACCCCACCGGCGGACCGCCTTCGGCGCAGCAGCAGCCCCGACGACGGCACCGATCGCGCCGAGGCTGAAGACCGCACCGAGCAGTCCGGCGGTCATGCCCAGCTGACGGACCGCGTGCACGGTGAAGAGGACGAGGATCCACTGCGCGAAGAGGTTGTAGATCGCGGCGAAGCCGACCAGGGAGACCAGGTACCGGTCCTTCCGCACGTGGTCGAGGCCGTCGCGGAGGTCCCGGAGCACGCCGTGCCCGCTCGGCACCGGTCGGGCCTCCGGCTGACGGATCCGTGCGAGCGCGACGGCCGAGACGACGTACGTCCCCGCATGTGCCAGGAGTGCCCACGGTGCGGTCAGGACCTGCACGAGCAGACCTGCGATCCCGGGGCCGCCCACCTCGGCGACGGACGACGTGGCCTGGAGTCGTCCGTTCGCCCGCTCCAGCTGGTCGCGCCCGGCGACAGTGGGGAGGAAGGACTGGTACGCGACCTCGAACGCCACCGTGCAGGCGCCGAGCGCGCCGACCGCCACGATCAGCAGCGGCAGCGTCAGCGCTCCGGTCACCGCGAGCACGACGACACCGACCGTCAGCAGCGCCCGCACCACGTCGGCTGCCACCAGGACCGGCCGTCGGCGGCATCGATCGATCACCACGCCGAGCGGGAGGGCGAGGAGCAGGAAGGGCAGCCACCGGGCGGCGCCGAGCATCCCCGCCTCGCCAGCGGTGGCGTGGAGGACGACGACGGCGAGGAGCGGCACGGCCAGCTCGCTGATCTGCCCGCCGACAGCGGACGCGCCGAGCGCCGTCCACAGGCGCGAGAAGTCGGGACCCAAGCGGTGGGGGCTAATGCGTTGCGATGCAGTCATGCGTTAGACCATGCCAGTTCGCACTAATGGTGTCCGGCCGCAGCACCCATTAGGCTCGACGCATGGACGTACCCTCGACGCCCGCCTTCCCGAAGGTCGCCGGCCACCTTGCCCTGGACCTCGTCGACACGGTCCACTGGCGCCTCGACGACACGCGTTCGATCGACACGCTCCCGACGTTCGACGAACTCGTCCGCTGGTCCGAGGAGATCGCCGGACGCCCCGACCTCGGCAGCTTGCGAACCACCGCAGTCGAGGCACCGGACGATGCTGCCCGGGAACTCGCGGCGGTGATCGCGTTGCGCGAAGCGATCTACGAGGCCGTGTTCCACGGCTCGGACACGGCGGTCGACCTGGTCGCCGTCGAGTACGCCGACGCCGTGCGGCGCTCGTCCCTGGTGCGCGTCCCGGAGCGGAGCACGTGGTCGTGGTCGGAACCGACCGACCTCACCGGACCCCGCACCCTGGTCGCCCGGGAAGCGCACGACCTGCTCACCTCCGACCTCAGCCGTGCACGCCAGTGCAGCGACGATGCCTGCGGCTGGGTGTACCTGGACACCTCGCCACGGCAGAACCGCATCTGGTGCACCGCCGCGGGCTGCGGCAACCGAAACCGGGTCGCGCGACACCAGGCACGGAAGCAACGCTGACCCACGCCGGGCCGGACTGGAGGGGCGGGACCGGCCCGCCCCGCGCCTCCCGTTCGCCGCGCCGTCACGCCACGGGCGCGACCAGCTCGTGTTCCGCCGCGTCGCGTCCGACGGCGAACGCCGTCGACGCACCCCGCACGTCCGCCCGGTACTCCCCCCGGAACCCCCGCACCCGCACCTGCCCGCGCTCGTCCGTGCGGAGCACGGTCGGCCCGGTCCACCACTCGTCCTTCACCAGGCGACGGAGCGCCTCGTACGACGGCTTCGGTGTCCCGTCCTCGCGGACCAGCCCGATCGGCGCCCCGAGCCACGCGCCCGCGTCGGTGATGCCCCAGTACGAGACCGCCTCGACGGCAGGGTGTCCGACCAGGCTCCGGTAGTGCCGCTCGACGTCGTCGGCCTGACGGGCCTCACCCTCGGGGGTCGAGGGCCACGAGTCCACCACGTGGTCGTTCAGGTCCACGATGTGCGCGGGCATGAGGTCACCCGACACGAGCGAGGTCTCGGTCAGGTGCAGCGGCAGGCCGTACCGGGCGAAGCGGTCGACCATCGCGAGCATCGTCTCCTCGCCCCAGTACCCCTGGTGCATGTGGGTCTGCAGCCCGATGGCGTCGATCTGCACCCCGGCCTCGAGCACGCCCTCGATCAGGCACTCGTACGCGCTCGACAGGTCGAAGTCGTTGAGCAGCAGGGTCGCGTGCGGGTTCGTGGCGCGGGCCTCGTCGAACGCCATCCGGATCGTCGGGATGCGGCCCTTCGCCCTGGCGAGCGGGGTGATCGCGTTGTCGCCGTTGTCGAACACCGGCATGATGACGACCTCGTTGATCGCGTCCCACGTGTCGACCAGCCCCGCGAACGCGCCGACCTCGCGGCGGATGCGCTCCCGCTGCAGCCGTTCGACCTCGTCGAGGGGCAGCCCGAGGAGCCAGTCGGGCTGCACCGTGTGCCAGACGAGCGGGTGCCCCTTGAGCGCGATCCCCCGGTCGCGGAACCACTCGGCGGTGCGGCGGAGGCGGACGGTGTCGGGTCGGCCGCGCTCGGGTTCGAAGCGCCCCCAGTAGAACGGGAGCGTCGCGGTGGTGAACACGTCGGTGTACAGGTCGGCGAGCCGTTCGAGCCGCTCCCGCTCGGCGCCGTCGACCTCGTCGTTCGCGAGCTCGACGAAGTCGAAGCCGATGTTCCCGAAGCCGAAGGCGTGCCGGGTCTGCTCGACGGTGACCTCGACGCCCGGCAGCGGTGTGCCGTGGTGGTCGACGACCGTCAGGACGGCCGCTCCGGTGCGGTGGGCGACCGGCTGCTGCGCGACCGATTGCTGCGCGTCCGGTTGCTGCGCGTCCGGTTGCTGGCTGCCCGGCTGCTGGGTGCTCGGCTGCTGGGTGTCCACGTCTGCTCCCCTGGTGGCACCGTCGCCACCGTCGTGCGGATTTGTTGTGGGGCCGAACATAGCACCGCCCGTGGTCGAGCGCTCCTGCTCCCGCGCCTGAACGAACCCGCGGTCCCGGGAGCCCTCGTGCACGGCTGCTCCATCGACTGCGGCGGGACGCTCACGAGATGCACGACAGCAGCACCACCGCAGGCGCCCCCGCCGGACCCCGCCCCTCCCGCTGGTGGCACCAGACCCGGGCGCAGCGCGCGACCCTCGTCGTGATCGTCGCGCTCGGCGCCGTCCTGACCAGCTGGAACCTGGCGCGCGGCGGCGACTCGTCGTTCTACGCGGCAGCAGCGCGCTCGATGTCGGAGTCCCTCCCAGCGTTCCTGTCCGGCTCCTTCGACCCCGGCGCGACCGTCACGCTCGACAAGCTCGCGGGCTTCGCGGTCCCCCAGGCTGTCAGCATCCACCTGTTCGGGATGTCCACCGCCTCGCTCGCCCTGCCCCAGGTCGTCGAGGGGGCGGTCACGACGCTCGCCGTCTCCGTGGTCGCCCTCCGCTGGCTCGGCGCCCGGGCCGGTCTGGTCGCCGCAGCCCTCGCCGCGAGCACCCCGATCTTCGTGTCGATGTTCGGCCACCCCATGGAGGACGGCCTCCTCACGATGTCGCTCGCGGTCGCGCTGGTCTGGTGGCAGCGGGCCGCGCTCACCCGGACCTGGTCGCCGCTGCTGCTCGCCGGGCTGTTCGTCGGGGTCGGCTTCCAGGCCAAGATGCTGCAGGCATGGATGGTGCTGCCCGCCCTGGTGGTCGCCACGGTGGTCGCCACCGCCGGCCCGGGACGACGGTGGCGCCGCGCCGCCGGGCACGTGGCCGCGCTGGTCGGTGCCGCGGTCGTCGCGAGCCTCTCCTGGTCGGTGGTGCTCGGGCTGCTGCCGACGGGCGACCACCCCTACTTCGACGGGTCGACCGACGACAGCGTGTTCGCGATGGTCTTCGGCTACAACGGCGTCGACCGTTTCCTCCCCGGGCTGTGGCCGGGAGCGGTGGGCGCGTTGGGTGCCGCCGTCGGCCACGCCGGCACGCACGTGGCGGACGCGTGGCGCACGGCGACCGCCGGTCGCGCGGGCAGCGGTCACTCACTGCTGCAGCTCTTCTCGCCGCGGTACGCGTCCCAGGTCGGCTGGTCGTGGCCCGCAGCGCTCACCGGCACCGGGATCGGTGCTGCCCGGTGGTGGCGTCGTCGGTTCGACCGGGAGGCCCTGCTCCCCGCCGCCACGCTCGTCGCCCTGGTCGTCTGGCTGGTCACCGCGGTGGCGGTGCTGTCCGTCCTGCGGCTCCCGCACACCGCGTACGTCGCCGGGATCGGCGTGCAGCTCGCGGCGCTCGGCGCACTCGGCTGGTGGGGTGCCGCGGGCCTCGTCGACGCGGACGACCGCCGGCTGCGGCTCGTGCCGGTCGGCCTGCTCGTGGTCCAGGGCGCGTGGTGGGCGTGGCTCGCGCGGGCCTCGTCCGAGCCGGCACTCCTCGGCACGGTCGCCGTCGGGGTGACCGTCGTGGCACTCGTGGTGCTCGTCGTCCGGTGGCGTCGGAGCGACCCGACGGTGCTGCGGACCCGCGGGCGTCGGACGGCGGCAGGCCTGCTCGTCGCCGCGGTGGTGCTCGGGCCGGCGTGCTTCTCGCTGCAGGTCCTCGACGCGGCACGGGACGGCAGCGGCGGCGACGCGTCGGTCGGTGTCGCGCAGGGTGCCTTCGCCCGTGCCGTTGGTACCCCGGAGCGGGCGTTCGCGCTCGGCCGCGGCGGCACCGTTGGGACGCGCACCGGCGGTCGGCCGACCGGCGCCGCGACGTTCACGATCTCCGCACCGGACGTGATCGGTGGCCACACCGGCCTGCCCGCCGACGAGGCCGACCTCGTCGCCGCCGCCCGGCGCGCCGGCGGTGGTCGGGACGGGGCACCGCTGTTCCTCACCGACTCGTGGCGGATCGCCGCCGACGTCATCGGGGCCACCGGCGACGAGGTCCTGACCGACGGCGGGTTCTCCGGCCGGGTCCCGGTCTTCACCGCCGCGCAGGTCGAGTCGATCGTCCGTTCCGGTCGGACGCACCTGCTCGTCGTCGCGTCGGGCACCGCCGCGACCGACCCCGTCCGCCGTGCTGGTGCCGACCTCGGCTGTCGGGTGGTGCAGCGCTGGGGCTCGACGTTCGCCGACGCCGCACCCGGCCGATCCCCCGGCGGCGGCAGTACGTCCTTCGCGCTCGAGCGCTGCTCCTGAGGCGTCACGACGTCCGATCGCCGCGCAGGTCCGTGCGACTGCACGGGCTCACGGTGACGGCTGTGCGGCGGGTAGCGTTCACGCATGACCGCCCCGGGAGTCGTGCAGCACGATGCCGTCCTCCTCGCCGGGGGTCGGGCGTCGCGGATGGGCGGGACGGACAAGACCGCCCTCGTCGTGGACGGACAGCCGCTCTCCGACCACGCGGTCGCGGCGGCGGCGGGTGCCCGGACGACCGTGCTCGTCGGACTCCGCGCCGGTCGCACCGCGCCGTCCGGTGTCGTGAAGGTCCGTGAAGAGCCGCCCCGCGGCGGCCCGGTCGCCGCGATCGCCGCCGGGCTCGCCGCCGTGCCCGACCCGGCACCGTGGACCCTCGTGCTGGCGTGCGACCTCGTCCGACCGGAGCCGGCGGCCGCGATGCTGCTCGACACGGTCGGAGCGACCGCCGACGACGCGGACGGCTTCGTCGCGGTGGACGAGGACGGACGTCGTCAACCCCTGCTCGCGCTCTACCGCTCGGACGCCCTGCGTGCCGCCGCCCGGGCGCTCGGCGACCCCACCGGCGCGGCGGTCCGACGACTCACGGCCGCCCTGCGGCTCGTCGAGGTCCCGCTGCCCGCAGCACTCTGTGCGGACGTGGACGAACCGGAGGACGCCGCGCGGGCCACCGGCAGCGCCGGACTGCTTGACTGACCGCATGACCACTGACGACGTCCTCGCCGCATGGACCGCCGAGCTCGCGGAGGCGCTCGGGTTCCCGGAGGACTTCACGCTCGACCGCGACGTCGTGCTCGACCTGGCCCGCGACGCCGCACACGGTGTGGCCCGACCGGCTGCCCCGCTGACGACGTTCCTGGTCGGGTACGCCGCCGGGCTCCGGGGCGGTTCTCCCGCCGACCTCGCCGACGCCGCCGACACCGCGACCCGCCTCGCCCTGGCGCGCGGCGAGGGCCAGGCGACCCCGGAGACGGACACCGGCGCCACCGGTCACGACGCCCGGTGACGGCGACCCTCCTCCCCTGGTCCGCCGCGCGCACCGAGGCCCACCGGCAGGGCGTCCGCCTGGCGTCGGACGCAGCCGCGCACGACCTCGGCGCCGGACCGCTGCGGTTCGACCTGGCTGCGGCGCTCGGCAGGACGCTCGCGGGTGACCTGCTCGCGCCCGGCGCGGTCCCCGGGCACGACAACGCCGCCATGGACGGCTGGGCCGTCGCAGGCCCCGGACCGTGGACCATCGGTGCCGGGATCGTCGCCGGAGCCCTCCCCGCCACCGAGCGACTGGCCGCCGGGCAGGCCCGGCCCATCACCACGGGGGCGCCGGTCCCGCCCGGAACGGAGGCCGTGGTGCGCTCGGAGGACGCCGCCGTCGACGTCCACGGCCGCCTGGTCCGCCACACGTCGTCCACGCGTCGTCACGTCCGGCCCGCCGGCGAGGAGGTCGCCGTCGGTCAGGTGCTCGTCACCCGCGGGACCGTGCTCACCCCACCCCGGGTCGCCCTCGCCGCCGCGTCCGGCGTCGACGACGTGCTCGTCGCCCCCGCCCCGACCGTGCGGGTGGCGGTGCTCGGGGACGAGATCGTCGGTTCGGGCGTCCCACGCCCCGGGCAGGTGCGCGACGTGTTCACGCAGACGCTGCCGACGGTGCTCCGCACGTACGGCGCCGAGCCGGTCGCCGCGGAGCGAGTGGCGGACGACGCCGACACCACCGCCCGGGTGTTCGACGCGGCCCGCGAGCGCCTCGTCGTCACGACCGGCGGCACCGCGGGGTCGTCGACGGACCACGTCCGCGGAGCGCTCGACCGGATCGGGGCCGAGCTGCTCGTCGACCGTGTCGACGTGCGGCCCGGGCGCCCGATGCTGCTGGCGCGACGCGGGACGACGGTGTACCTGTGCCTGCCCGGCAACCCGATGGCGGCGATGGTCGGGCTCGTGCTGCTCGGCGGGCCGCTCGTCGCCGGGCTGCTCGGTCGCCCGCTCGAGCCGACGGGGTCGGTGCGGCTCGCGGTCGCCGTACCGAACGACCGCCCCGGCGGGCTGGTGCTCGCCTACCGGACCACGCCGGACGGCGTCGTGCCGGCGTCCCACCAGACGTCGGCGATGCTGCGCGGCCTGGCCGATGCGGACGGACTGATGGTCGTGCCGGCCGGGGGCGGCGTGGCGGGCGAGGACGTGCCTCCCGTCCGACTGCCGTGGGTCTGACCGACGCGGGCCTGCCGCTCCGCCTGCCGGCCTGAGGACCGGCTCAGCCCCGCCGACCGGGAGCGCACCGCCCTGGCGGGTGCCGGGCATGGGTGGTAGACCCGGAGCATGAGCCGGATCACGGCGCGGAAGCGCGTCACCCGCATCACCGTCGCGACGTCCCGGTCGGTGCGCGACGACCTGCTCGCCGTCGAGGAGCCGCTGGAGATCCGCGTCGGCGGGAACTCGCTCGCGATCACGATGCGAACCCCGGGCAACGACGTCGACCTCGCCGCCGGGTTCCTGGTGTCCGAGGGAGTGATCGCCCGTGGCGACGACTTCGCCGCCGCCCGCTACTGCGCCGGGGCGACGGACGAGGGGCTCAACACCTACAACGTGCTCGACGTGACGCTCGCGCTCGGCGTCCCGGCACCGGACCCGAGCCTGGAGCGCGCGTTCTACACGACGAGCTCCTGCGGCCTGTGTGGCAAGGCGAGCATCGACGCGGTGCGGACGACCTCGCAGCACGCGGTGCACCACGACGACCTCGTGCTCGACCCGGCGCTGCTGGCGACGTTCCCCGACCGGCTGCGTGAGGCCCAGGACGTGTTCGAGAAGACCGGCGGGCTGCACGCGGCAGCGCTCTTCGACGGCGCGACGGGCCGCATGCTCGTGCTCCGTGAGGACGTCGGCCGGCACAACGCCGTCGACAAGGTGGTCGGGTGGGCCGTGAAGGAAGGACGTCTGCCGCTGAGTGGGACCGTCCTCATGGTCTCCGGGCGTGCGAGCTTCGAGCTGACCCAGAAGGCCTCGATGGCGGGCATCCCCGTGCTCGCCGCCGTCTCCGCCCCGTCGTCGCTCGCGGTCGACCTGGCGAAGGAGGTCGGCATCACGATCGTCGGCTTCCTGCGCGGCCAGAGCATGGTCGTCTACAGCCGCCCCGAACGCATCACCGAACCAGCACCAGCCCCTCGAGAGACCGTGAGCGCACCGTGACCGAACAGCCCCCGAAGGACGACGTGACCGACGCCGAGATGACCGTCGGCGAGCCGAAGGACTGGGCGGCGGGCGTGCCCGGTGTCCTGCACTCGATGGGCCCCGCGCTCGAGCAGCTCGGGGCGGCCCGCACCGCCAAGCTCATGCTGTCGCTCAACCAGAAGGGCGGGTTCGACTGCATGAGCTGCGCCTGGCCGGACCCGGACAAGCGCAAGACCGCCGAGTTCTGCGAGAACGGCGCCAAGGCGGTCGTGTGGGAGGCGACGCCGGTGCTCGTGCCGCGCACGTTCTGGGCGGAGCACTCGGTCCACGACCTGGCCGACAAGACCGAGTACTGGCTCGGGCAGCAGGGGCGCCTGACCGAACCGGTGTGGAAGCCCGCCGGCGGGGACCACTACGAACCGGTCAGCTGGGAGCGGGCCTTCCGGATCATCGCCGACAAGCTCAACGGACTCGACTCCCCCGACCAGGCGTCGTTCTACACGTCCGGGCGCACCTCGAACGAGGCCGCCTTCGTCTACCAGCTGTTCGTCCGCGCGTTCGGCACCAACAACCTGCCCGACTGCTCGAACATGTGCCACGAGTCGACGAGCCTGGCGATGGCCGAGGTCGTCGGCATCGGCAAGTCGACCATCGCGTACGACGACTTCGAGCACACCGAGCTCATCATCGTGATGGGGCAGAACCCCGGCACGAACCACCCGCGCATGCTCACCGCGCTCGAGGACGCCAAGAAGAACGGTGCCGAGATCGTCGCGGTGAACCCGCTGCCCGAGGCGGGGCTCCGCCGCTACAAGAACCCGCAGCGCGTCCGCGGCGTCGTCGGCCACGGCACGCAGATCGCCGACCAGTTCCTGCAGATCCGGCTCGGCGGGGACATGGCGCTCCTGCAGGCGCTCGCGAAGCGCGTCGTGCTCGCCGAGCAGAAGACCCCCGGGGTGGTGGACCGCGCGTTCATCGACGCGCACACGAGCGGGTACGACGCGTTCGTCGAGCACATCCTGCAGGTCGACGACGACGAGGTCGTCCGCGCCACCGGGCTGACCGTCGAGGAGATCGACGAGCTCGCCGAGCGCTACCTGCACTCCGAGCGGACCATCATCACGTGGGCGATGGGCATAACCCAGCACACCAAGTCCGTCGACACGATCAAGGAGATCATCAACCTCCTGCTGCTCCGCGGGAACATCGGGCGTCCGGGCGCCGGCGCCTCGCCGATCCGCGGGCACAGCAACGTGCAGGGCGACCGGACGATGGGCATCTGGGAGCAGATGCCGGACTCGTTCCTCGACGCCCTGGCGAAGCAGTTCCACTTCGAGCCGCCGCGTGCGCACGGGGTCGACGCGCTCAAGGGCATCACGGCCATGCAGCGCGGGGACATCAAGTTCTGGATGGGCATGGGCGGCAACCTCGTCGCCGCGATCTCCGACAGCCAGCTCGCCGAGGCCGCCTTCCGTGGCACCGAGATGACCGTCCAGGTGTCGACGAAGCTGAACCGGTCGCACGCCGTCGTGGGCGAGGAGGCCCTGATCCTGCCGACGATGGGCCGCACCGAGATCGACGTGCAGGCCGCCGGCCCGCAGTTCGTCTCCGTCGAGGACACCGTGTGCTCCGTGCACGGCAGCCACGGCCAGGTCCCGCCGGTCGCCCCCGGCCTGCTGTCCGAGGTCGCGATCGTGTGCGAGCTGGCGAAGGCCACCCTCGGCGACCGGGTGCCGGTCGACTGGCAGGGCATGCGCGACGACTACGACGTGATCCGCGACCACATCAGCCACGTCGTACCGGGCTTCGACGACTACTCCCGCCGCGCCGGCAGCAAGGAGGGCTTCGTCCTGCCGAACGGCCCCCGCGACTCGCGGACCTTCGCGACCAAGACCGGCAAGGCGATGCTCACCGTGAACGAGCTCGAGCACGTCGAGCGCCCCGAGGGCACCCTGCTGCTGCAGACCCTGCGTTCGCACGACCAGTACAACACGACGATCTACAGCCTGAACGACCGGTACCGCGGCATCAAGAAGGGCCGCCACGTCGTCTTCGTGAACCCGGACGACCTGGTCGAGCTCGGGCTGACGGACGGGGACACGGTCGACATCGAGACCGTGTGGGACGACGACGTCGAGCGGGTGCTCCGGGACTACCGGGTCGTCGCGTACCCGAGCGCCCGCGGGTGTGCGGCGGCGTACTTCCCCGAGGCGAACGTGCTCGTGCCGCTCGACAGCGCGGCGATCGGCAGCAACACCCCGGTGTCGAAGGCCGTCCCGGTGCGGCTGACGAGGGTGGCGGTGCCCGCGGGCGTGTGACGCGCTCCGGCCGGGACGCACGCGTGTCGGTCGGGACCCGATCGGCATGCGTTGTGCGACAAGACCGCTGTCGTTCGACAGCGGTCGTGTCGCATCTCTCGTCGCCGGAGCCGCACGCGCGGCTGATGCGACGAAGCGGTCGTCGTACGACAGCGGCGATGTCGCAGAACTCGCGCCGTCGCCGTGCGCCGTCGACGTGCGCCGTAGCCGTTCGACGGGTGCCGCTGCCGGGCAACGCGCGACGGCCTCAGCGCGGGTCGACGGCCCCGCGGGGCTCCGTGATCCGCTCCCCGGTCTGCGGGTCCCAACCGATGGTCCGCGGCTCCTGCACCCGCGGACGCCGCTCGACGCGGGGGAACCAGGGTCGCGCCGACGGCAGGAAGAGCAGCACCGCCGCGGCGACGACTGCGACGGACTCGAGCGTCAGCCAGGTCGCGCTCCCGACGACGACCGCGACCACCGCGTTCACGACGGCGAGGGCCCCCATGACCCCGAGCCAGACCCGGGCGGTACCGGAACCACGCCAGACGAGCAGGGTCGCCCAGGCGAGCAGCGCGCAGATCCCGACGCCGAGCACCCAACCGATCACTGCTATGGACCACCCACCGAACTCGTCCTGCGCCAGTTGCACCGACGCCACCGAGAGCGTGACGACCCGTACGACGAGCACGACCGCCCAGATCACCACGGCTGCGGTGACCACCGTCGGTCGCCGCCCCGGTCGGCCGGTCTCCTGCACGCGTTCGTCCGTCGTCACTGTGCCCCCTCTCGTCGCTCGCGAGCTCGGCGCCCGCACACCGCGACGGTAGCGGAGCCGGGGCGTCGTCGGCCAGCCCCCGACGGCGGTGCAGCGCACGGACGGGAGGCACGGTGCCCGCTGGCACCGTGCCTCCCGTCCGTCAGCTGGTCACCGTCCGCCGGACGCGCCCGTTCAGACGGACGCTTCCGTCCCGCGGACCTTCCCCACCACGACGTCGACGATCCCGGCGACGAGCGCCGCCGCGACGAACACCAGGGAGACCCCGAGGCCGAGCGGCAGCCCCTGCGAGTAGTCGCCCTTCGTGCTCGCGAGCGACGAGTAGAACACGCTGCCCACAGCGGCGATCCCGATCGCCGAGCCGACGCGGGCACCGACCTGGATCAGGCCGCCGGCGGAACCGCCCTGCTGGACCGGCACCTCGGAGAGCGTGAGCGTCTGGTTCGGCGAGATGGTCAGACCCGACCCGATGCCGGCGACCAGCAGCGGCAGCACGAGCCACCAGCCGAGGTCCGGCCCGTAGTGGTCCGCCACGACCCAGATGACCGCGCCGAGGCCGATGAGCACGAGCACGGTGCCGACCACGATGAGCTGCCGGCCGAAGCGGTGGACGATCCGGCCGCCGATGGTCGACGCGATGCCGGAGCCGATCGCGAACGGCACCGACGCGACACCGGCGAGCAGCGCGGAGTACTGCAGGCCGGACTGCAGCGCGAGCGTCAGCACGAAGAACAGCGGGGTGAAGCCGGCGAAGTACACCGTCGCGAGGCCGACGCCGAGCGAGAACGACCGACGACGGAACAGGCCGAGGTCGATCACGGGCTCGTGGCTCCGGCCGTAGCGGCGTTCCCACAGCACGAACAGCACGGCGAACACCACCGCGGCGACGACGAGCCACCACTTGGCGGGGCTCTTCCACTGCTCGGACTGCACGAACGGCAGCAGCAGCGCGACGACCGCGGCACCGAGCAGCACGATGCCGACCGGGTCGAAGTCGTGCTTCTGGCCACGCTCCGCCTTCGGGGTGGTGGGCAGGTAGCGGAAGGCGAGCAGGATCGTGACGAGCCCGACGGGCAGGTTCACGAAGAAGACGAACCGCCAGCCGTTCTCGGTGCCGAACGCCGTGATGAGCAGGCCGCCCACGAGCGGGCCGATCGCGGTGGCGATGCCGACGGTCGCGCCGAACAGGCCGAAGGCGGTCCCGCGCTCCTTGCCGCGGAACAGCTGCTGGATGAGCGCGGTGACCTGCGGGGTGAGCAGGCCGCCGGCCAGGCCCTGCACCAGCCGGGCGACCACCAGCACGAAGCCGTTCGGGGCGAAGCCGCAGAGCGCGCTCGCGACGGTGAACAGTGCGACGCCGACGACGAACATGCGCCGGCGCCCGACCGCGTCGCCGAGGCGACCGCCGGGCACGAGCAGCAGTCCGAAGGCCAGGGCGTAGCCGGACAGGATCCACTGGACGGCCTCGGGTGTCGCGCCGCTCAGGCCGCTCGAGATGGACTGCAGTGCGACGTTGACGATCGACACGTCCAGCAGCACGATGCCGCCGCCCAGCAGGCAGATGACGAGTGCCTTCCAGCGGTTGGGGTCCGGCGCGTCGTCCTGCTGCTGGCCGTGGTGCTCCTGCTGGCCGTGGTGCTCCGGCTGGTCGGGGTGCGGCTCGGCCTGCGGCGCCGACGGGGGCTCGGCGGTCGCGGCGTGGTTCGCGGTGTGGTGCGCGACGGTGGGAGCCGCATCGGGCTCGACGGGTTTGCGGTGTTCGGCTGCCATGACGATCCCACGCTAGGCCGGGCCGTCAGGGCCATCCGCAGGCTGTGCGGTTCTTGTCCCCCGGCCCGGGCCGAGGGGCGCACGGGTCAGGCCGGCGGACGCACCGGCGCGGCGCGGACCGGCCTGGTCGTCAGCGGTCCGCGCGCTGCAGGCCGTCCGCAGCTTTCCCCAGCAGCCAGTTCGCCGCCCAGCCGAGCACACCGACGACCGGCACCAGGACGATGACGAGCGTCCAGACGACCTTGACCGCGTCGCTCCGCCGTCGGTCGCGCCAGACCTGCACCAGCGCCAGCACGTCCAGGGCCAGCAGCAGCACGAGCACCAGCACATGGGCGCCAGCGAGGTTCTCGAACACGTCGTCCTCCTCCACGTCGTCGGACGCCCCACGCTAGGACGCACCCCGTCCCTCCCGCGTCCACCGCGCGGACGACCTCGACCCGTCCACCAGACTGGGGCGATGGAGTCGTGCGCGTTCTGCAGCATCATCGCCGACCGGGAGCCGGCGACCTGGGTCGAGCGCGAGGAGCACGCCGTCGCCTTCGCACCGCTCCCGGAGTCGGCGCTCGCCCCCGGGCACACGCTCGTCGTGCCGGTCGCGCACACCGCGGACCTGCTCAGCGCCGATCCCACCTCGCTCGCGGCCTGCACGGCTCTGGCGCGGCGGGTCGGCCTCGCCATGCGGGGTGCCCTCGGCGCGACCGGGACCGTGCTGCTGCAGGCCTCCGGCGCCGACGCCGGGCAGAGTGTGCCGCACCTGCACTTCCACGTGGTGCCCTGCTGGCCGGACGACGGCACGACGCACTGGCCGGAACCGCCGTCGGTGCACGTGCACGACGGCGATCCGCACGCCGACCTGCGGGCGATGTTCGAGTAGGCGCTGCGCCGGATGTCATCCCGGAGGAGCACGTCGGTCCTCCGCTGTGCCGATCCCCGAGTGGGCGCGGATGCGCTGTGATCGGGTCAGACACGAAAGGCTCGACATGCCCCGCTCCACGATCACCACGCCCCTGACCCTCGGCGTGCTCGCCCTCGGCGCCCTGACGCTCTCCGGCTGCTCCGCCCTCGGTGACGTCGCCCACGACCAGGTGACCTCCGAGGCCGCGACCCGCGCCGACCTCGACGCCGCACCCGACTGGCTGCCGTCGGACGCCCGCGACATCACCTCCGTCGCCGGCACCGGCGGCAAGGCCTCCGAAACGACCCCGACGACGCTGGTCTTCACGAGCACCGACGGCGTCACCGACGACACCTGCCGCACGGCCCCGCGGCAGTCCGCGCCGACGATGGACGTCGAGGACGCCCCGGACGTCTACGGGGCGGAATCCGTGCTCCGGTGCGGCCCGTGGTCGATGACCTCGAAGGGCGACCGGTGGATCGCCTGGACCCCGAACCCGGGCGACGGCGGGTCCTGACGTGTCCCGCCCGCGCGGCCGCCACCGAGCGGCCGGGCGCGACGGCAGGTCGGCGAACGCCGCGCAGCCCGTCCGCCCACACCGTCGCGCGCCCCAGCTCGGGGAGCACCGGGCGACCGTCGGCGTCGCAGCCCTCTCCGCGGGTCTCGGCGCCCTCGTCGTCACCGGCGCCGACGCCGCACACCGGATCGTCGCGCTCGGCGAGCGCACCGGGTCGAGCGCCACGGTGGCCGTGATCCTCCCGGTCGTGGCGTGGGTGTTCATCGGCATCGCCCTCTACGTCAGCGCCGTCGTCGCGTCGAACACCTGCGCGACGGTCATCGCCGGGCGTACCCGCTCGCTCGGACTGCAACGTGTGCTCGGCGCCACCGGTCAGCAGCTCCGCTGGCAGGTCACCCGGACCGGGGCGACCTGCGGGATCGTCGGCGCCGCCGTCGGCACCGTCCTCGGTGCGGTCGTCGCGGACGCCGCGCTCGCCGTCGCCGCGGCCGCGGACGTGCTCCCGCCGCTCGGTGTCCTCGCCCCGCCGTCGCTCGTCCCGATCGGGCTCCTGGTCGCCGGCATCACGACGGTCGCGTTCCGCATCGGCTCCCGCGCCGTGCTCACGATCTCCCCGCTCCGCGCGCTCGAGGCCGGCGTCGAGGCCCCTCCCGGCACGACCCGCTCCGTCGGACGCACGGTGACCGCCGGCACACTCTTCCTGCTCGGCTCGGCGGGGCTCGGCGTCGCGCTGGTCCTCGGCGCGACGAGCGTCGACTCCCTGCTGCTCGCGGTGGCCTGCGGTGCGCTGTCGTTCACGGGCGTCCTCGTCGCTGCGCCCCTGCTGCTCCCGGCCGTGCTCCGTCTCGCGGCGGCGGCATCGTCCCGCTCCGTCGTGCCGGCGATGGCCGCGCGGAACGCGCTCCGGGCGCCGAAGCGGACGGCCCGCGCCACCGTCGGACTGCTCATCGCGGTGACGCTCATGGCGACGTTCTCGGTCGGGTTCTCCACCTACGCGGACATGCTGCAGGGCCAGGCGGCGGACGACCCCGAGTACTACCGCGGCATCCAGGAGCAGTTCGACCAGCTCGCGGTCATGTTCACCGGCCTCGTCGGCGCCGCCGGGCTCATCGCCGCCGCCGGGGTCGTCGCCGTCACGGCCCTGACGATCGCGCAGCGCGGACGCGAGCTCGGACTGCTCCGGGTGGTCGGTGCGACGCGGCAGCAGGTCCGAGCGCTCGTGCTCGCGGAGACCGCCATCACCGTCACGGTCGCGGTCGTCCTCGGCGGGCTGCTGGGCACCGCGTACGGCTGGGCCGGCGCCTGGACGCTGCTCGGCACGACGAAGGGTGCCGAGCTCACCGCCCCCGTCGTGCCGGTCTGGCTCGTGGTCGTCGTCGTGGTCGGTGCGGCCGGCACCGGGCTCGCCGCGGCACTCGGGCCGGCGGCACGGGCCGTGCGGGCCGCGCCGGTCGCCGCGCTCCGCTACGAGTAGACCGCCGCCCGGGTGGACCGACGCGCGGGTCGACCGACGCCCGGGTGCCGGCGCGGGACCGGTCGGCCCCGCGGGCTCAGCCGGCGGCCCGGCGCACCAGCTCGCGCAGCCGCTGCTCGACCTCGTCGGTCCACTCGACGACGGCGAACGAGGTCGCCCACATCGGCCCGTCGTCGAGCGCAGCGTCCTCCTGGAACCCGACGGTCGCGTACCGCGCACCGAACTTCGACGCCGGCTGCACGAAGGTGACGACCTTGCCGTCCCGCGCGTAGGACGGGAACCCGTACCACGTCTTCGGATCGAGCTCCGGAGCGACCTCGGTCACGAGCACGTGGTACCGCGACGCCAGCGTCTGGTCGAAGCCCTCGAGCGCCTCGATCGCGGCCGTGCAGGCCTCGCGTTCGGCCTCGCGCTTCGCTGCGCCCTTCAGCCCACGTGTCGCCTTCCGCTCCTCCGCCGCCTGCTGCATCGCGGCACGCTCCGCGTCGCTGAACACTCCAGCCATGTCCGTCTCCCTCGCCGTTCCCGGTCGGTCTGCCCGGTCCGCGACCGGTGCTGACGGCATCCTGGCACCGCGGGTGCGCACCGCACCACCCGGCGGACGGGAGGCACGGTGCCGGACCGCCACGAGCCTCCCGTCCGGCACACGTCCGGGTCGCGCAGACGACAGGAGCGCGCCGGTCCGAGGACCGACGCGCTCCTGTCTGCGCTGGGCTGCGTGTCAGCGGGTGGTGCGGGCTCCGGCGCGGGGCAGGAGCACACCGAGGACGATCATCGCGACCGCGAGGAACGCGTGCAGCACGTTGTCGGCGCTGTTCAGCGGGACGAAGTTCGCCGCGCCGGCCATGTTCGCGACGAAGAGACCGAACACGAACAGCACGGCGTAGATGATGCCGCCGACGAGCAGGTACGAGCGCGAGCCCGCGGCCGAGCGCGCGGCGAGCAGACCGACGATGCCGAACAGCAGGTGCACGATGTTGTGGAGCACCGAGACCTGGAACAGGCCGAGGAGCATGGCCATCGAGCTGTTGCCGGCGAAGGACAGCGTGCCCATGTCCATGGTCAGGCCGGGGATGAAGCCGGCGATGCCGACGATGAGGAAGACGATCCCGAAGAGCAGTGCGCCCTTCTGGACGAGGGTCGAACCGGTACGGGGGGATGCTGCGCTGGACATGTGGTCTCTCCTTGTGTGCGAGGACCGGGTCGTGGTTCCGGTCGATGAGGTGACGGGCGTCACGCTCGGTTGGGTTTCACGGTAGACATGCAGCCCTCTCTCGGTTTCCCCCCGTCCGGGGGGACGCGTCGAACGGACAGGACCCGTCGTACGGTGGGACGGTGCGGGGACTCGACTGGGACGGCTACCGGAACGTGCGTGACCTCGGCGGGCTCCCGACCCCGCTGTCCCCGACCGGTGCGACGCAGCTCGGCCGGATCGCACGCGGTCCGCGCCGCGAACTGCTCACGGACCGGGGCTGGCAGGACGCGCGTCGATGGGGCCTGCGGTCGGTGATCGACCTGCGGTGCGCCGACGAGGTGGGGCGGCGCGACGGCGATCCGCTCGTCGCTCCGGACGCCCTGGCCGGGATCACCGTCGTCGCGGCGCCGACGGAGGACCAGGACGAGCCGGAGTTCCGCGAGGTCTGCTTCCCGATCCTCGACTCCCCCGAGTACTGGCGGCACAACTGGCGGATCCTGCCCGACCTGGTGCTCGGTGCGCTGCGGGCGATCGCGGACGCGCCGTCCGGGGTGCTCGTGCACTGCAGTGCGGGGCGCGACCGGACGGGCATGATCAGCACGCTGCTGCTCGCGGGCGCTGGCGTCCCGCCGACGGTCGTCGCCGAGGACCACGCGGCCTCCGTCCGGGCGATGGCCGGCACCGGCACCCACGCACCGGGCGACCGCCAGGCGACCTGGGATGCCGAGCAGGTGACCGAGTGGCTCGCCACCGTCACACCGATCGTCGAGGACGTCGCCGCCGACGTCGACGCGGCGTTCGCCGCCGTCGGGGCCGACGACGACCTGCGCGCACGGTTGTGCGCTCGGCTCACCACGCCCTGACCACGCGCGTGCTGACGGACGGGAGGCGCGGTGCCGGACCGCACCGCGCCTCCCGTCCGTCAGCCGCTCACGTCCGTCGTGGTCACGGTCCGGGGACGGTGACGCGGACGGCGCTGATCCGGCCGGCGCGCGTGCGCGCCGTGGTGTCCGGGTCGTAGCTGTCGGCGGTGGCGAGGTAGAGGGTGCGGCCGTCCTCGCCGCCGAGGGCACAGTCGATCGCGCACAGTCCGGGGGCGTCGACGCGGTCGGTGACCTCGCCGCCCTCGACGACCCGGAGGAACTCCCCCGTGTCCACGGAGCAGACCCAGATCGCGCCCTCGGCGTCGACCGTGCTGCCGTCGGGTGTGACCCCCTCGGGCAGCGCCGCCCACTCGCGGCGGCCGGTGAGCGACCCGTCCGGCTCGATGTCGAACGCGGTCAGTCGACCACCCCAGGTCTCGCTGACCACCAGGGTCCGTGTGCCGGGGAGCACGTTGGCACTGTTCGGGAACACCAGACCGTCGGCCGCGAGCCGCGCGGAGCCGTCCTGGTCGACGACGTAGAGCGGCCCCGGGCGCAGCTCCTCGCCGCCGTACAGGTCGTAGCCGAACGCACCGACGTACGTCCGACCGGTCGCCTCGTCGACGACCAGGTCGTTGAGGAGCGAGGGCTCGGTCGACGACAGGTCGGCGAAGGGCTCGTTCGTGCCGTCCGGGCGGACGACCTGGATCGTCCGCGAGTTCATGGCACTGACGATCAGTCGACCGTCGGCGAGCCACCCGAGGCCGGACGACTGCCCGTCGATGGTCGTCTCGAGGCGCGGCCGCGCGTCCGGCGCACCGGGGTCGACCGAGAAGACCTCGCCCGTGTGCATGTCGGAGTACCAGAGTCGGCCGTCGTGCCAGCGGTTGCCCTCGGGGAACCGGATGCCGGAGACGACCTCGGTCGCCGAGTCGATGGTGGTGTGCACCCGTCCAACCTGCCACTCGGGACTGGCGGTCACCTGGCGCTCGTGGCCGGCGTCCAGCCGAGCTCCGGACCCAGGCGCCCGGCCATGTCCTCGATGATCTGCGCGTAGTCGTCCGGTGCGAACGAGAACGGCAACGCGAAGGCGACCTCCGTCGCCACCTGGTACCCGGCGTCCGCGCGGAGTCGGTCGGCGATCTCGGCCGAGCTCCCGACCAGGTCGGCGGCGAACAGCAGCTGGCCCGGCCCCTGCGGCACCCCGACCCGACCGGCCCGGGACTCGGCGTACGCCCGGTAGCGTGCGACCTGCTCCGGCGTCGCCGTGTCGGTCGGGATGACGACGAGGCCCTGCGACACCCGCGCCGCAGCGGGGTCCGGATGCGCGTCGAGGTACGCCTCGACCTGGGCGCGCTGGTTCGTGGCGAAGTCCGTGCCGACCTCGCTCCGCGTCACGCTCGAGGTGAGCAGGTGGAAGCCGTTCTCGGCCGCCCACACCGCGGACCGCGTGCTGCCGGTGCCGTACCAGATCCGGTCGGCGAGCCCGGGGCTCTGCGGTTGGACGGTGGTGGCGAACTCCTCGATCCCGCGCCGCTCGACGACCGGCGTGACGGCGTCGCCGCGCACGAGGTCACGGAAGCGCAGGAGCCGGTCGTTGCCGAGGTCCTCGTGCTCGGCGGTGTCCGGGTGGATCGCGTCGCGGTAGAGGTCGTAGTGCATCGGCGTCCCCACGGAGAACCCGGGCTGCAGCCGACCGCCGAGCAGCACGTCGACGGTGCCGAGGTCCTCGGCCAGGCGGAACGGATTCTCGGCGCCGATCGGGGTGACTGCGGTGCCGAGGGCGATCCGCGAGGTGCGCTGCGAGGCGGCGGCCATGATCGCCACGGGTGACGAGATGCCGTGCTGCAGGTGGCGGTGCCGGAGCCAGGCGCTGTCGAAGCCGAGGGCTTCGGCCCGTTCGATCACGCGGAGTGTCTCCTCGTGGCCGTCGGCCGGGCGCGCGGGGTCGAACGAGCCGATGGTCAGGAAGCCGAGGCGCTCGAGGGGACGGTCGTCGGAGGGCATGCTCCGATCGTGGCAGACCGGGGCGCGGGGCGTCGGTGGTCCCGACGTATCCTGACTGCATGAGCATGGAAGGCGCTGCCTGGAGCTCGCTGTACAAGATCTCGTCCGCGAAGGACGCCGGGCGGGGCTTCTCCCGCGAGTCGCTCCGGCGGATCATGACGTTCGCCGTGCCCTACAAGGTGCAGCTCGTGGTGTTCATCGCGCTGTCCGTCGTGGGGGCGTTCCTCGCCGTCGCGACGCCGGTGCTCGCCGGTCAGGTCGTCGACGTCATCGCGGCCCGCGGCGCCGTGTCGACCATCGTCTGGCTGGCCCTGGTCATCGCGCTCGTGGCCGTCGCCGACGCCGCGTCGTCGCTGCTGACCCGCTGGTACTCGGCGCGGATCGGCGAGGGTGTCATCCTCGACCTCCGCACCGCGGTGTTCAACCACGTGCAGAAGATGCCCATCGCGTTCTTCACCCGCACCCGCACCGGCGCGCTGGTCAGCCGGCTGAACAACGACGTGATCGGCGCGCAGCAGGCCTTCAGCGGCACGCTGTCCGGCGTCGTGACGAACTCCGTGGCGCTCGTGCTGACCCTCGTCGTCATGCTGAGCACCTCGTGGCTGGTGACGGTCATCGCCGTGGTCATGCTCCCGGTCTTCCTCGTCCCCGCGCGTCGGATGGGCAGCCGCCTCGCGGCACTCCGCCGCGAGGCCGCCGACCACAACTCCGCGATGAGCACGCAGATGACCGAACGGTTCTCCGCGCCGGGCGCGACGCTCGTCAAGCTGTTCGGGCGCCCCGACGAAGAAGCCGAGGAGTTCCGCGTCCGCGCCGCCCGCGTGCGGGACATCGGCGTCCGCACCGCGATGCTGCAGTTCGTCTTCGTGACCGCACTCATGCTCGTGTCGGCGCTCGCGCTCGCACTCGTGTACGGCCTGGGCGGCACGCTCGCCCTCGGCGGCCAGCTGAACACCGGTGACGTCGTCACCCTCGCGCTCCTGCTCACCCGCCTCTACGCACCGCTCACCAGCCTGGCGAACGCCCGGGTCGAGATCATGAGCGCCGTCGTGAGCTTCGAGCGCGTCTTCGAGGTGCTCGACCTGCGGCCGCTCATCCAGGAGAAGCCCGACGCCGTCACCCTGCCCGACGGTCCCGTGGCGGTCGAGTTCGACGACGTCCGCTTCGCCTACCCGTCCGCCGACAAGGTCTCGCTGGCCTCGTTGGAAGAGGTCTCCACGCTCGACACCCGCGGCGGCGACGAGGTCCTGCACGGCGTCTCGTTCCGGATCGAGCCCGGGCAGACCGTCGCCCTGGTCGGGTCCTCCGGCGCGGGCAAGTCCACGATCGCACAGCTGCTCTCCCGCCTGTACGACGTCGACAGCGGTGCCGTCCGACTCGCCGGCACGGACGTCCGCGACGTCACCTTCGAGTCGTTGCGGCACACGATGGGCATGGTCACCCAGGACGGGCACCTGTTCCACGAGACCATCGGCGCCAACCTGCGCCTGGCCCGCCCCGAGGCCACCGACGACGAGGTGTGGGACGCCGTGCGACGCGCGCGCCTCGAGCCGCTGATCCGGTCGCTGCCCGACCAGCTCGACACCATGGTCGGGGAGCGCGGCTACCGACTGTCCGGCGGCGAGCGCCAGCGCATGACGATCGCCCGACTCCTGCTCGCGCAGCCCCGCGTCGTGATCCTCGACGAGGCGACGGCGGCGCTCGACTCGACGTCCGAGGCCGCCGTGCAGGCCGCCCTGAGCGAGGCGCTCGACGGCCGGACGGCGATGGTCATCGCGCACCGGCTCTCGACCATCCGGAGTGCGGACCTCATCCTGGTGATCGAGGACGGCTCCGTCGTCGAGCGCGGCACGCACGAGGAGCTCCTCGCCGCCGGCGGCCGGTACGAGGAGCTGCACCGGACCCAGTTCGCCGTGCAGGCGGACCAGGCACCGGACCCCGCTCCGCTGCCGGAGACCAGCGTCCGCTAGCGCCTGCCGTCGCGGCGCCTCCACCTGCACGACACCTCAGCCGATCCGCCGGACCTCGGGAGCGACATCGGAGCACCGTGGGCAGCACCGGACCCACAGGAGGAACCATGCTGCTCGAGGGCAAGACCATCGTCGTCACCGGCGGGAACAGCGGGATCGGTGAGCAGATCTGCCTCGCCGCTGCTGCCGAGGGCGCGAACATCGTCATCGACTACGTCGCGCACCCGGAAGCGACCGACTCGCTGATCCACCGCATCGAGGAGGCCGGTGGGCACGCGGTCGGCGTCGACGCCGACATCACGAGCGCATCCGACCTGCACGCGATGGTGCAGAAGGCCGTGGACGCGTTCGGCTCGCTCGACGTCCTCGTCAACAACGCCGGGATCGAGGACCGCAAGTCGCTGCTCGAGGAGACCGAGGACGGCTACGACGAGGTCATGGCCGTGAACATGAAGAGCGCGTTCTTCGGCACCCAGGCGGCAGCGAAGCAGTTCATCGCGCAGGGGCACGGCGGACTCGTGCTCAACATCTCGAGCGTGCACGAGGACTGGCCGATGCCCGGCAACCTGGCCTACTGCGTGTCGAAGGGTGGCATGCGGATGCTCGCCCGGAGCGGCGGCGTGGAGCTCGGGCCGCACGGCATCCGGATCGTGAACATCGCTCCCGGTGCGGTCGACACCCCGATCAACACGGCGACGACCTCCGATCCCGACAAGCTCGAGCGGCTCGACGACGCGATCCCGCTCGGGCGTCCGGCGAAGCCGCACGAGATCGCCGAGGTCGTCGTGTTCCTGGCGTCGGGCAAGGCCGCCTACATGACGAGCACCACGGTCACGATCGACGGCGGGATCTCGCAGGGCAGCGTCGGGCTCTGAACGCGACCCGCTGACGGCCGGGAGGCGCGGTGCCAGCTGGCACCGCGCCTCCCGTCCGTCCTGTGGTCGCGTCTACCGGACCGCCACCACCCGCACGTCCCAGGCCCCGAGCGACAGCTCGGATCCTGCGGCGAGCGCCGCGCCGTCGAGGACGTCCTCCGCGTCGACCGGCACGGTGAAGGTGCTCGGCGTCCAGGACCAGTTGTGCACGACGTGCACGGTCTCGCCGCGGGCGTTCGTGGCGGTCTGCACCGACTGGGTCTCCGTCTGCGGACGCCAGGCCGTCGCCCAGCTCCCCCGTTCGACCGCCCAGGCGGCGACCGCCGCGGCGAGCGCCGGGTCCGGCACCGTCCCGACGTACGTCACCCGGCCGGAGCCGTGCGCACGGGTGGTCACGGCGGCGAACCGGCCGTGGTGCGGGTGGTCGTAGTCGACGAGCACGTCGGCGTCGTCGACGAGCAACCCGTCCGCCCAGCGGGTCGCCGTCGCGCCGGTCGGCACCGTGAAGCCGTGGTCCACGGCAGCGGTGCCCGCGGACACCGGTACGCGTCGGCTGAGGTTGCTGAACTCGTCGTAGTGCACGCCGGCGGCCACGTCGAGGAAGGCCGGCTTGCGCTCGAGTCGGGCGCGGGCCTCCTGGTCCTCGTACCCGGTGCGGATGCCGACGACCAGGTGTCCGCCGGCCTCGGCGTAGTCCGCGAGCCACCGCAGCTGGTCGTCCGTCGCGATGGTGAACGCCGCTGCGACGAGGACCGGGCGCTCCCGGGCGACCACGGCGGGATCGCGGTCGAACAGCTGCGAGGGGTGCACCGTGTTCGCCTGCAGGCCGGCCTCGAACACCCCGCGGGCGAACGCGTCGTACACGGTCTGCCACGAGCGGCGGTCGGGCTCTGCGCCGTCACCGAGTGCGGGGTGCTCGTTCAGCGCCCACTTCGACTCGTTCGAGAACAGCAGGGCGACGTCGGCGTGCGGTCGGAGCCCGGCGACCCGGTCCCCCGCGTGCCGGAACTCGGCGCCGATGCGGGCGATCTCCTCGTAGGTGCGGCCCGGCTGCTGCGAGTGCGGCAGCACACCGCCCCAGTAGGTCTCGACACCGAAGTGCAGCGTGTGCCAGTGCCAGTACTCGATCATCGACGCGCCGCGGGAGACCAGCGCCCACGCGGCCTGCCGCCACTGACCCTCGTAGGCGGGTTCGTTCATCCACGAGAAGCCGATCGCCTGCGCGTTCGTCTCGGTCACCAGGAACGGGGCCTGCTTCGACCCGTACATCCGGTCACCGGTCGCGACGACGGACCACGCGCCGGAGGACGTCCAGTACTGCGGAGCCTCGTCGGTGTTCGGGAGTTCGAGGGCGTCCTGCATCCGGTAGTACGGGTTGCCCGCGGTGACGTCGAGGGCCCGGGTGAGGGCGTCGTCCTCGACCGTCGGTCGCTCGTACGAGATGCAGGTGGTGACGAACTGGTCCTCGCGGGCGTACTCACGCACGATCTCGGCCTGCCACGCGATGAAGTCCGTCGTGAGGGACGCCTGGAACCGGCGCCAGGCCAGGTCGTACTGCGGCTGCACGTTGCCGTCCGGTGTCCACAGGTCCGCCCAGGTCGACAGCCGGTGGGACCAGTAGGTCAGGCCCCACTCCTCGTTGATCCGCTCGACGCTGCCGTAGGTGTGGCGGAGGTGGTCGACGAAGCGCTGGAACACCTCGGGGTTGGCGATGAGCTCGTTCCCGGGCTCGTTGTCGACCTGGTAGCCGATGACGGCCGGGTGCTCGGCGTAGCGGGCGACGATCTTGCGGATGACCCGCTCGGCGTGGAACAGGAAGGCGGGGTGGGCGTGGTCGATCTCCTGGCGGGCGCCCCAGCCCATCGGCTCCCCCGCGGTCCGGCGTCGCACGTTCACCTCGGGCACGATGCGGGCGAGCCACATCGGCAGCGCGTAGGTCGGCGTGCCGAGGATCACGCTGATGCCGTGCTCGTGCGCCGCGTCGAGCACGGGCGCGAGCCACTCGAGCTCGAACCGGCCGTTCTCCGGCTCCCAGGTGCTCCAGACGGATTCGCCGACCCGGATCACCGTGAAACCGGCCTCCTGCATGAGGCGCATGTCCTCGTCGAGCCGTGGGGTGGGCTGGTACTCGTGGTAGTACGCGGCGCCGAAGAGGACGCGGTCGTGCTGCATGGTGCGGGGTGCTCCGTTCGTGGTGCGGTGGTCCGTGGTGCGGTGGCCCGAGGTGCGGTCCGTGGTGCGGTGGTCCGTGGCGCGGTCCGAGGTGTCGGTCATCCCTTGACCGCCCCCGCGGTCAGGCCGTCGAGCAGCTGCTTCCGGAGGAGCAGGAACACGAGGATCGTCGGCACGCTCGCCAGTACGGCGCCGGCGAGGACGAGGTCGTAGGACCGGTTCTCCGACGCGAAGATCGCGTTCAGCCCGAGCGGCAGCGTGTACTGGTCGGAGTTCGACACGAGCACGAGCGGCCAGAGGAACGAGTTGTAGCTCTGCAGGAAGCTCCACACGGCGAGCGCCCCGAGGGACGGCCGGAGCAGCGGGAGCACCACGCGGCGGAAGGTGCCGAACTCCGAGTTGCCGTCGATGCGGGCGGCCTCGATGATCTCGTCCGGGATCGACTGGGTGATGAACTGCTGCATCATGAAGATCCCGAACGCCGGCGCCACCCACGGCACGATGAGCGAGAACCACGGGTTCGCGAGCCCCGACTTCACCACGAGGATGAAGAGCGGCACGAGGATCACCGCGAACGGGACCGACAGCGACGAGAACATCACCGCGAACAGGACCCGCTTCCCCCGGAACCGGAACTTCGCGAACCCGTACCCGGCCATCGCGCAGACGAAGACCGACACGACGGTGGCGATCACGGCGGTGCCGACGCTGATGCCGAACCACGCCCAGAACGGCTGCGTGGTGAGCAGGTTCACGTAGTTCTCACCGGTCGCCGGGCTCGGGACGAGCGTGGGCGGGGTGGAGAAGATGTCGCCGCGGCGCTTCAACGAGCCGGACAGCGCCCACAGCAGCGGGAACACGAACACGAGCAGCAGCACCACGAGCGTGGCGTAGAGCAGGCCGCGACGGGCGATCCACCCGGGGGTGCGCGGCGGGCCGGACCGTGGGCGGCGCGTGCTGCCCCTGGTGGTCACGGCCTCGGTGACGGTGGCGGTCATGCGTCCCTCCCGATGGCGAGTGCGCGGTTGAGGATCTGGCTGACGCCGAAGACGACGACGAACAGGACGACACCGGCCGCGGCCGCGTAGCCGAACTGCTGCCGTTCGAAGGCGGCGCGGTAGATGAACATGGCGACGGAGAGCGTCGCTTCGCCCGGGCCGCCCTTCGTGAGCAGGTAGGGCTCGTCGAACAGCTGGGCGGCGCTGATGAAGCTCGTCACCACGACGAAGGCGGTCACCGGGCGGATCGCCGGCAGGGTGACGTTCGTGAACTTCCGGAAGGTGCCGGCCCCGTCGAGCGAGGCGGCCTCGTACTGCTCCGGGGAGACGTTCTGCAGCGCGGCGAGGAAGAAGATCGTCAGGTACCCGACCGTGCGCCAGAGGAGCACGAAGCCGATCGCGACCTTCGCGAGCGTCGGGTCGCCGAGCCAGTCGGTGTTCGGCAGCCCGAACAGGGCCTTGAGCGTGGCGTTGAGCAGCCCGTAGTTCGTGTCGAAGACCAGGCTGTAGATGAGCGCGATGACGATCGGCGACAGCACCATCGGGATGAAGAACGTGACGCGGAACAGGTCACGCGCTCGGAGCCCCTTGGCGTTGAGCGCCTGCGCGACGAGCAGCGAGACGGGCACGATGACGAACACGGCGATGAGCGTGTAGATCAGCGAGTTCACGAGGGCCGTGCCGAAGCTCGTGTCCCGGAACAGGTTCGCGTAGTTCCGCAACCCGATCCAGTTCGGCGCCCCGAGGCCCACCCACTCGGTGAGCGACAGGTACACGGCGGCGAGCACCGGCACGATCATGAACAGGGCGTACAGCACGTAGAACGGCGCGATGAACAGGTACGGAGCGCTGCCGCCGTTCGTGTTGAGGCGGCGCCGCCTGCCCGGTGGGTCGGCTGCTGCGGGCGAGGCGGACACCGGGATGCCGGTGGCGGTGGATGTGGACAACGTCGTCCTCCTCAGGCGCGGGTCTGACCGCGGAAGTCGGCCGCAGCGGCGTCGAGCGCCTGCTTCGGGGAGATCTGGCCCTTGTAGGCCTTGATGAGGTAGCCGCTCAGGACGGTCTGCAGGATCGCGGCGTTCGCGCTCTGGTGCTGCGAGGGCACCTCGTCGATGACCGACTTGTAGACGCCGAACAGCTGCTGCCCGCCGAAGTACGGGTCGCTCAGCGCTGCGAGCCTCGGGTCGTCGTACACGGAGCGGAGCGTCGGCAGGTACCCGAGGTCCTCGTACCGCTTCACCTGCTGGTCGGGGTCGAGGTACGCAGCGAGCACGAGGTCGATGCCGGCCTGCGTGAGGGGCTTGTCGCGGAGCACCGCGAAGCCCGTCCCGCCGCCGACGCTCGTCGTGCTCCCGCCGCCGGCGAACCGCGGCAGGTTGCGGACCCGCCACTTGCCCTCCTGCTCGGGCACGTTCGGCTTGATGCCGTAGCTCGCGTACCAGGAGGGCATGTCGACCGCCAGGATCGTGCCGCCCTTGAGTCCGGACTGCAGGCTCGGTCCGTACATGTCGGCGACGGTGGCGATCGCGCCGGTCTGCACGCCGTCGACCAGGAACTGCAGGGTCCGCTCGGCCTCGGGCGTCTGGATCGCGATGTCGCCGGACTCGTCGTACAGGTCGCCGCCGCGCTGCAGCAGCAGGATCTGGTGGCTCTGCAGTGTGCCGCCGGGGTCGGTGACCGCGACGGCGTGGAGCGAGACGCCCTTGCTCTTGTTGAGCTTCGCGCCGACCGCCATCGTCTCCTCCCACGTGGCCAGGTCGTCGGGGATCCCGAGCGCCCGGAACTGGTCGGCACGGTGGTAGTAGACGCAGAGCGGGGTGTCCGAGTCGAGCGCGTACAGGCGCCCGTCCTTCGAGAACGGTGTCAGCCGCGCGCTGATCAGGTCGTCCCGCTTCGACGCGACCGACGACGACAGGTCGCTCAGCAGCTCCTTCGCGATGTCGCCGCGGAGCATCCGGCAGAACGCGCCGATCTCGAGACCGGCCACGTCCGGCGTCCCCGTCCCCGCGACCGCCTGCGCGATGAGCTTGGTCGGGATGTCCGCCGCCGCGATGGTGGTGATGTCGAGGGCGTAGTCGAACCGCGACTTCCGGTCGGCGACCGGGAGGGCCTCGGTGAAGAACTTCTCGTAGCCGGGGTCGTGCGTCCAGAAGGACAGGTCGGCCCTGCCCGAGCGGACCGCCGCGGTCGACTGCGGGGAGCAGGCGGCGAGCAGCCCGCTCAGTGCGAACGCACCGCCGGCGGCGGCGCCCCAGCGGAGCAGGTCGCGCCGGCTGGGCGCTCGGTGGCCGTCGCGGCCGGGAGGCACGGCTCCCGTCGATCCGGGAGGTCGCGTTGGTACTGGGGTCACGTGCTGACTCCTGACGTCGTCGTCGGGGTGATCGGTGGGGTGGGTGGCGAGCGCTCGTGAGCGCTCACTCGGCGGACCGACGCGAGTCGAGCCTCCCGGCCGGGCTCAGTCGGCGGGGCGGAGGTGACGGCGCTCGGCGGAGGGCGGCGCGCTGGTGGCGCGCGTGATGAGCTGGCCGGGGAGCATCCGGTGCCGCTCGGCGGGCGGGTGGCCGTCGAGGGTGCGGAAGAGGCGGTGCATCGCGAGACGGGTCGACTCGTCGAAGTCCTGGCGGATCGTGGTCAGGGGCGTGGGCAGGTAGGCGGCGATCGGCATGTCGTCGAAGCCGACGATGCTGATGTCCCGTGGGACGGAGAGCCGGGCCTGCTGGATGGCGGACATGGCGCCGATCGCCATCTGGTCGTTCGCGACGAAGACCGCGGTGACGTCCGGCCGGGCGAGCAGCGAGCGCATCGCGTCGTGGCCGCTCCGGGGAGACCAGTCCCCCTCGACGGGTGCGTGCTCGGCGACACCCGCGTCCTGCAGGGCGGCGCGCCAGCCCTGCTCGCGGCGGACGCTCGACGTCCAGTTCGCCGGGCCGGCGATGTGCCAGACGGTCTCGTGACCGAGGGCGAGCAGGTGGTCGGTCGCGGCGAAGGCGGCACCGCTCTCGTCGAGACCGACCGCCAGGGTGTTCTCGCGGTCGGCGACGTCGGGCGGACCGAGCGTCAGGACCGTGACGCCGGTCGGCATGCGCAGCTGGTCCATCTGGTTCTCGACCGGCTCGGACAGGACGATCGCCTCGACGCCCTGCTCGACGAGGGAGTCGACCGCGGGCTGGAGCTCCTCGGCCGAGGCCGTCACCGTGCGGACGATCGACAGGGCGTAGCCGTTCGAGCGGCAGGCCTGCTCGACGCCGGTGAGCATCGCGGTCGGGCCGTACAGGTCCGTGCCGATCGTGATGATGCCGACGCGTCGGGAACGCTGGGACTTGAGCGTTCGTGCGGCGGCGTTCGGGCGGAAGCCGAGCTCGGCGATGGCGGACTCGACCTTGGCGCGGACGGCCTCGGTGACGTGGGGCTCGCCGTTGACCACGCGGGAGACGGTCTTCTGCGACACCCCGGCGAGAGCAGCGACGTCGGTCATCGACGCTGGGCGGAGGCGGCGCACGGGTGCGGTGTCGCTCATGGGCCAGCTCCTTCGCTGCGTCGGGTGGTCACCCGTCGGGCGGGCGTGGGAGCAAGACAACCACGGCAATGACTACGTAGTCAAGGCCCGATCGGACCTCGCCGCCCAGAGGGCGGGCCGTGCGGCGCGCTGCGCGCGTCGGCCGCGTCCGGTCACCCCAGAGGCTCGACCCCGTAGCTGACGACGACCGCCCGCAACTCCTCCAGGTACGTCTGCGCCTGCTCCGTCAGGGGCACCGAGGAGTGCGCGATCCACCCGATCTCGATGCGCTCGTCGACGTCGAGCGGGATGGCGACGATCTCCGGGTCGAGGTCGTCACTGATGAGCCCGGTCGAGATCGTGTACCCGCCGAGCCCGATCATGAGGTTGAAGATCGTCGCCCGGTCCGACACCCGGATCTCCCGCTTGCTCGACATCGTCGACAGGATCTCCTCGGCCAGGTAGAAGGAGTTGTTCGCGCCCTGGTCGAACGTCAGGCGCGGCAGCTCGGCGAGGTCGTCGAGCGTCGCCCGCTCCTGCGTCGCCAGCGGGTTCCGCCGAGCGACGAAGACGTGCGGCTGCGCGGCGAACAGCGGCGTGAACACGACCCCGGCGTCCCGCATCAGCTTGCCGAGGACCTGCCGGTTGAAGTCGTTGCGGTAGAGGATGCCGAGCTCGCTCCGCAGCGTCCGGACGTCCTCGATGATGTCCCACGTGCGGGTCTCGCGCAGCGAGAACTCGTACTGGTCGGCGTCCGCGCCCTCGACCATCCGGACGAAGGCTTCGACCGCGAACGAGTAGTGCTGCGCCGACACCCCGAGCAGCCGGCGCGAGGCCTGACGCCCGACGTACCGCTGCTCGAGCAACGACACCTGCTCGACCACCTGCCGGGCGTACCCGAGGAACTCGACGCCGTCGACGGTGAGCACGACCCCACGCGCAGAACGGGTGAAGAGCGGCCGGCCGATGCGCGCCTCCAGGTCCTTCATCGCAGCCGACATGGTCGGCTGCGAGACGTAGAGCAGGTCTGCGGCCGCGCTGATCGATCCTTCGGAGGCGACCTCGATGAAGTACCGCAGCTGCTGCAGGGTGATGTCGTTCGAGACCCGAGCCATAGGAACAGGCTATGCGACTGCATAGCGTCTCGGTATTACCTGATGACCCGCGCCTCCCGTCATGATCGGAGGACTCTTCCCACGGTGCCCGCGGGCGCTCGACGACCGGACTGCGGACCATGACGAACGACATCACCTTCAGCATCAGCAGGACACGCTTCGACGAGGACTACTCGCCCGCCGAGAGCTCCCGTCTGACGACGAACTTCGCGAACCTGGCCCGCGGTGCGCACCGCCAGCAGAACCTCCGCAACGCCCTCGCGCTCATCGACGCGCGGTGCAACGACCTCGCCGGGGACCCGGACGGTGACCGCTACCGGATCGAACTCGACATCGTGTCGGTGACGATGCACTTCGAGGACGGCGGACAGGTCGAGCGCTTCCCCCTGATCGAGGTGCTCGACGTGACGATCGTCGACCAGCACTCCGGCGAGCGCCACCAGGGCATCGTCGGCAACAACTTCTCGTCGTACCTCCGCGACCACGACTTCGCCGTCCGCCTGCCGTCGGCGGCCTCGCTCCCCGCCGACTTCGGGCTGCTGCACGGGCAGCTCTTCCAGCACTTCCTGCGGTCGGACGCCTTCCGGTCGGAGTTCGACGCGGAGCCGGTCGTCTGCATCAGCGTCTCGACGAGCCAGACCTACCGACAGACCGGCTTCGTCCACCCCGTCCTCGGCGCGGAGTACGAGCACGAGCACTCCTCGCTCACCGACGACTACTTCGGACGGATGGGCATGCAGGTCCGGTACTTCATGCCGCCGGGCTCGAAGGCACCGCTCGCCTTCTACTCGCGCGGCGACGTCGTCAGCGACTACTCGGACCTCCAGCTGATCGGCACGATCGCCACCATGGAGACGTTCCAGAAGATCTACCGCCCGGAGATCTACAACGCGAACGAGACCGCTCCGAGCACCTTCCGCCCGACGCTCGACCACGACGACTGGACGTCGACCGGCATCGCCTACGACCGCGAGGAACGCAGCCGGCTCGGCGTCACGCAGGGCCGCTGGACCGAGGAGCACCTCGTCACACCGCACCGCGACTTCCTCGACCGCTGGCTCGCCGAGCAGACCACCCTCACCGGCCACGCTCTTCCCGCCGCACCCGCCGCCCTCGCCCACTGACCGACTGGATCTCCACGCGCATGAGCACGCTCCTCCCCACCGCGATCGTCGGCAGCCTGCCGAAGCCCTCCTGGCTCGCCGAGCCCGAGCGACTCTGGTCCCCCTGGCTGCTCGAGGGTGACGCCCTCGTCGAGGGCAAGCAGGACGCGCTCCGCTCCGCCGTCCACGAGCAGGAGCGCAACGGCATCGACATCGTCAGCGACGGCGAGCAGACCCGCCAGCACTTCGTCACCACCTTCATCGAGCACCTCGACGGCATCGACCAGGAGCGCAAGGAGACCGTGCGCATCCGAGACCGCTACGACGCCGCGGTGCCCACGGTCGTCGGTGCCGTCAGCCGCCCGAAGCCGGTGTTCGTCGACGACGCTGCATTCCTGAGGGCTCAGACCGATCGGCCGATCAAGTGGGCGCTCCCCGGCCCGATGACCATGATCGACACCCTCTCCGACCAGCACTACAAGAGCCGCGAGAAGCTGGCGTGGGAGTTCGCCACGATCCTCAACCAGGAGGCACTCGAGCTGCAGGACGCCGGCGTCGACGTCATCCAGTTCGACGAGCCGGCCTTCACCGTGTTCCACGACGAGGTGCAGGACTGGGGCGTCGCCGCGCTCGAGCGCGCCACAGAGGGTCTGCGCGTCGAGACCGCCGTGCACATCTGCTACGGCTACGGCATCGAGGCGAACAACAGGTGGAAGGAGACCCTCGGCGCCGAGTGGCGGCAGTACGAACGGTCCTTCCCGCTCCTGCAGCAGTCCTCGATCGACATCGTCTCACTCGAGTGCATACACTCACACGTCCCGCTCGAACTCGTCGAGCTCATCCGCGGCAAGAAGGTCATGCTCGGCGCGATCGACGTCGCCACCGAGCAGGTCGAGACGCCCGAGGAGGTCGCCGCGGTCCTCCGCCGGGCCCTCGACCACGTCGATGCCGACAAGCTCATCCCGAGCACCAACTGCGGCATGGCGCCGCTGGCGCGCGGGGCGGCCCTGCAGAAGCTCGGTGCGCTGTCCGCGGGTGCGGACATCGTGCGGGCCGAGCTCGCGAACGTCGCGGTGCCGGCAGCGCGGTAGTCCCCCTGCTCCGCAGGACGGCTCGCCTCAGCAACGGGGCGAGCCGACCGCCGTGTCCCCGCCTGCGCTGGTCAGGCAGCCAGGCAGCCAGCCCCGGGCGCTGTCGCTCGGAGTCACAAAAAGCACTCCAATAGTTCGCTCCGTTCGTGCAAGCGTGCGACCACAGCTCTCGGCTGCTGCAAGGATTACTCGGCGGTGAAGGACCGTTCTTTGGATGGCTGCCTCAGCAGGCGCCGACAGAACCCCAGGGCCTCACGTTGAGCTGCTCTCCGTCTCGACGTGCTTATGCTTGTGTGCACGATCGAGGGGGGACGCGTGACTCAGGGGTGGAAGATCGATGTCGTCGGCGCGCAGGATGTGGTGACCAGCACCGCGCATTCTGGTGAGCAGGTTCAATCGGCGGCGTCACGCTTCGAGTCCGCACTCGGCGACGTGGTCCACTCGCTCACCAGCACGACGGCAGCCGCCGCCGCCGCGGGATTCGCGCGTGACCATCAGGATGACGGTCGTGCCGCAGTGACGGTGGTGTCCGAAGCACTGACGGCCGCAAACGGCGCCATGCGCGCCTTCGCCGAGGGGGACGAGACGATGGAGGCGGAGACGAGCACCGCGCAGGCCGGGACGAGGGTCTCGCGTGACTGATCGACTCATCAATGTCGGCGATCTTCCGCGGATAGACGCATTGCCCGACACTGTCTCCAGCGCCGCCCGGTCGCTACGAGATTCGACATCAGACATCGCTCGCGCCAGCGCGTCGGCGCAACGCGCTTGGAGCGGCATCGGCCGTGTCCTCAGTTCTCCTGGCGCCACTGACTCGCTCCCGCTCGCACTGCACCCCCTCTCGAACCGCACGGCAGCTCTGGCGCAGACCAGTTCCGCTGTCGTGACGGCACTAGATACCTTCGCCGACGACCTCACCACACTGAGGCGCTCCCGCAAGAGGCTCCTGGCGGACATCGAGGAACTCCGCAACCGTGTCGCGGCGACGTCATCGAATGATGATGTCCCCGCGGAGTACCAGGCGCAGAACGATGACCTGCACCGCCGCACATCTCGCCTGACAAGTCATTGGCAGAGCGCTCAGGACGATCTCGCACAGGCGCTTCAACGTCACACTGCGGCCGGTCCGCTCACTGGACCGATGGTCGCGACGGGGTTCAGTGCGCCACTCTTTCGACCGCTCGTCGATTTCAGTGCCGCTGTCCAAGGCTTCGTGGACGCCGCCTACCTGCCGCTGCTGGCGCAGCTCGCAGCGAAAGGCCGTGAGGCGATCGAGCGGTGGATGCGCGATCATCCGGCAGAGCGCCAGTACGTCAGCAAGCACCCGCCGAAGGCCCCTGAAGTGCGATCATGGTGGGGCAGCCTCAGCGCGGAGGAACGCGATGCTCTCGTGTTCGGCGCTTCGACGCTGATCGGCAACCTCGAGGGCGTGCGGTACGCGGATCGGGGAAGGGCGAACCGTCACACTCTCGAAGCGGAACTGCCCAAGGCACGCTCACGGTACGCCGCCCTGACCGGACGCGTCGGCCGCGGCGAACCACTCGACTCAGCTGAGCAAGCGGAGTACGCCCGCCTTGCTGAGGAGATCGGCGCCCTCACTTCACTGCAGCAAGCCCTTCATGACGGGTCTGCGCTGACACCGCGAACGATCGTGTCGCTCGTACTCGGGCAACCTCCGCTGGCCGCGATCGCGATCGGCGACATGGACACAGCGTCCCGCGTCACGGTCGCCGTGCCGGGGATGGGGAACACCGTTGCAGACAGCATGCGCGGCTGGACCGGCGGCGCCCAGAACCTGTACGACGCGCAGCGTTCCGCGGCTGCCCAGGTCCACACCGATCCGAACGTCGCGACGGTTGCCTGGATGGGGTACGACACCCCAGCAATGCCACCGAGTATGCAAGTCATGTCCTCCGACAAGGCCAAGGCCGGCGCCGTGAGGCTCAGCGACTTCCTCTCCGGTATCTCCGACACTCGCTCGTGGTCGGGCGGTCAGCATCTGTCCGTCGTCGCGCACTCGTACGGGACTACGACAGCCACGATGGCGACGGCGAAGACGCCCGTATCGAACGTCACGCTCCTCGCCTCTGCGGGAATTGACAAGAGCGTGCCCAATGCTTCCGCTCTCGACGTTCCACAGGGGCATGTCTGGACCAGCCAGTCCAGAGCCGACTACATCGCGAACCTCGGGCGCGGGTCGGTCGAGAGTGGCATGGCGGCCGGCCATGGAGACCAGCCGAGCACCTCCGGCTCAGCCTGGACTCGGTCCACGCTGTTCAACGTGCCCAGCGACCACCCCCTGAACCCGGCAGACTCCGAATGGGGAGCGCGGACCTTCTCGTCCAATGACGAACGCGTCGATGGCGATGCATACCCTGGCTCGGACGGGCACTCAGCAACGCCGGCGACCGAAGCTGCCCTGGCTCGTCAGGAGCCTGCAGAACTGGGTTACCTCGACCGCGGAACTTCGTCACTTCGCAATACGGCCTACACGAGCCTCGGGTACACCCCTGGCGGGAAACGGATTCCATGAGAACAGTGGCCCGCTCCCTGCTCATCCTCGGTGCTACCGGGGTAGCAGTGCTGATGATCACCGGATGTTCGAACAGCCGCCCAAACGAGGAGCCGAACGTGAACCAACCTTCCGCCCGATCGGAGCCGAGCGCGACGAGCGCGAAGGCCGCATGGGACGACCTGAACGAGCGGATTGAGTCGACCCAGTCGATGGTCCCGGGCGAGTGGGAGGCGTCGGACTCCGGCGCGTCAGCGTGCGGGACCTCCGGGGCGCAGTGGGGCATCACCCGACTAGGTCCGGGCGCGAGCGCCGACGACCGAACGCGGATCATCGACCGGATCGAGGCTGCATGGAAGGACAATGGTTGGGAGCCGACACGGAGCACGATCGGCGGTGATGCACCCGGACTGCAGCTCCGCTACCCGGCCGGCGGAGTCTTCAACGACGGCTTCTTCGTGGAGATCGGAATCACGGAGTACGGGTCGAGCATCCAAGCGCAGACGCCTTGCGCGCAAGGCGACGCTGATTCGCTGAATGACGAGCAATACGCGTACGAGCACCAGGACACGACGCGTCTGCCGTCCGCCGCTCCTTCCACTGACCCCTCATCCTGACGCGACTCAGGCGAATAGGTGACCTTCCTCCCGGTGACCGAGCGTGTTGTCGGTACCCTTCACTCGTTTCTCCGCGACACCGACCCGACACTCACGGGGCTCGTCTACCCGCGAGCAGCGACCCCTCAGCGTAGGGCCCTGCCGGCTCGCGCACGGTTCGCCATCCGTCGGCCGTCTTGCTCCCGCTTGCCGGTGCCTGCGCGGAAGTTCACCGTTCATGTTCCGGCAGGTTAGCGCCGCGGCCGTGGCGGGAGCAATGGTGATCGTGCTCGCCCTCGAGATGGGTGCAGCGGACCTCGTGACGTGGCTGACGTAGCGGGCCGCGAACGGGACGCTCAGCCGGAACGATCTGGCCGGCGTCCGGACGCCGGTCACCATGTCGAGCGACGAGGCCTGGCAGACCGGGCACCGCGCCACCCTCCGACCGACGCTGATCTCCGGCGCGAGGACCGGACCGGGCAGGAAGACTGACACACTCACATCAGGCCGGGGGCGTTGACTACGCACATGATCACCAAGGCGAAGATCCACGAGATCGAGAACGCGACCGTCAAGGACCGCGACGGCGCATCCGTCGGCAAGGTCGCGCAGGTCTTCCCCTCCGCCGAGGACGGCAGTGCCGCGTTCGTCAGCGTCGCGACCGGACTCCTCGGGGGTCACACCGTGCTCGTCCCGGTCGAGGACGCCACGTTCGACGGCACCGACCTGCACGTCGGCTACTCGAAGAGCGCGATCAAGGATGCCCCTTCCCCAGGAGCCGGGAACGCCTTGACCGACACCCAGGCGAATGCCGTCAGCAAGCACTTCGGGCTGTCCCCGGCAGGCAAGGCGACCGGCGACATGGGCGACCCGCACGAGAACCTCGACCAGGCCGGTACCGGTCCGGCGGGCGCTGACGACACCGAGGGCGCGGGAGCGACGCCGCCGGCGTGAGCCGCACCAGGATGCTCTTGTGAGCGACGACCGAGACATCTTCGCACCGGAGGTGCGCGGCACCTTCTTCCGCGCGGTGGACCCGCGATTCCGCGCATCCGCCATCGCAGGGTCACGGTCCGCAGGCCGGTACTCCCGGGCTGACGAGCCCACGCTGTACCTCAGCTCGTCCGTCGAGGGTGTGGAGGCCGCACTGGTGGCGCATCCGGACACGCGCGCCAGCGAGCCGGTGATCGTCGAGGTGGACGTGGTGGCGTCCCGGATCGTCGACCTCCGCGACCCGGCCGCTCGTTCCGAAGCCGGGGTCGACCTCGAGGACGCGACCGCTCCGTGGCAGCAGGTCGTCGCCGACGGTGGCGTCCCGGCCTCGTGGCAGGTCCGAGACCGCCTGGCGGCACTCGGCGCCGACGGCCTCATCGATCCGTCGAGGAAGCGCCCGGGCCTCTGGCACCTCGTGCTGTTCCGCTGGAACACCGACGGTGCGGCGCAGGTACGCGTCCGGACAGAGGCCGGCTGAGACCGTGCCGGGCTCGACGACACGTAGGTGACACTGATACTTCGCTGTTCTCCGCCGGGGGCGCTAGCGTCGTCGGCATGGACGGTGCGGTGGTGTTCCCGATGGCCCTCGAGATCGGGGCGGCTGCGCTGGTCACGTGGCTGACGTGGCGGGCCGCCAACGGCTCCCTGCCACGGAACAGCCTCGCCGGCGTCCGGACGTCGGTCACGATGTCCAGCGAGGCGGCCTGGCGGATCGGCCATCGTGCAGCGCTGCGCCCGACGATCATCTCCGGCCTCCTCGTGACGGCGTGGTGCGCGATCAGCATCGGAGTTCCAGCGCTCCACACACCTGCCGCCGTCCTCGTCGCCGCTGGTCTCCTCGTCGGTGGAGCACTCCTGTCCATCCCGGCCGCCCACCGCGCCGTACGACGAGCGTTGCCCGAGGCTGGAGGCGACGGTTCTCACCCCGATGGCTCCCCCCGCGACCCCGTCGCCCGTCTCGAACGGGGGGGACACTGACGACGCCGGTACGGTCGGATGATGCTGTGCACGTGGGTGTCCCATCCCGAGGTGATCGTCGACCCAGCCGTCTGGATCCAGGACTGGGGTCTGTCACCGGCCGGACGTGACCGTGCAGCACGCATCGCGGCACTGTTCCCCCATCCCCTCCGCATGGTCAGCAGCAGCGAGCGGAAGGCCCTGGACACCGCTGAGATCATCGCCGGGCAGTGGGGCACGGAGTTCGAGGTCGACGAGGACCTCGGTGAGATGGACCGCAGCGCGACCGGCTACCTCGACCCGAGCGAGTTCGAACCGACCGTCGACGCGTTCTTCGCCGAACCGCAGCGGTCCGTCCGCGGCTGGGAACGTGCGATCGACGCCCAGAGCCGTGTCGAGCGCGCGGTCCGACGCATCGCGGCGCAGACGCCCGAGCGGGGCATCGCGTTCATCGCCCACGGCGGGGTCGGCGCGCTCCTGCTGGCGAGCCTCCGACGCGAGCGCATCAGCCGCGCACTCGATCAGCCCGCGATGGGCAGTTCGTTCACCTTCGACCCGCAGGACTGGACGGTGCTGTCGTCGTGGGAGCACGTCCGCTGAAGCGGCGCGTGGGTAGGCCAGCCCGGACCGGACAACGGTTCATCCGCTCGACGCCAGTACCCTGACCTGCAGGGGAACACGAGGGGGGAACCGATGAGCGACGACGTCCGGGAACGATCGACGGCATGGCAGCTGGGGTGGCTCGCGGTGTCCGGACCAGCCGTGATCGTCGTCAGCGTGGTCCTGTACATCCTGCTGCACGCCGCCTTCATGGGCTACGCCGTGGTGTTGCTGCAGCTCTGGGTCCTCGCCGCCGTCGTCTTCGGCATCTGCGCCGTCGTCACCGGCACGCGTGATCGGAAGCGGCAGCGGAGGGACGCCACCCGCGGTGCGGTGATCGGCGTCGTCGGGGCTGGCCTGAGCGCCGCGGAACTCGTCGGCTTCGGCTCCCTGGTGGCTTCCCTCAGCGAACAGTCCTGACCGAGGGCACCCCGTGGACGACCAGCGCACCATCGCCCAGATGAACAGCCCACGGAAGGCGTTCCGGGTCACGGCCCGGGCCGGGTTCATCGTCGCGGCGGCGATGTTCGTCCTTCCACTCGCCCTCCCGCTGGTCGGCGCCGGCGCCCACGCCATGGCGATAGTCAGCATGACGGCCGCGTGGGCCGTGCTGGTGTCCGCGTCCTCGTTCGCGGCGATGGCGGCCACGAAGCCGGGCGGCCACCCGTGGGTGCACCAGCTGTGGGCCGCCCCGGTCGCGATCATCGCGATGGTCCCCGGCGCCGCGATCGCACTCCTGCTGTACGGGTGGCTCGCGTAGCCGGCTCAGCACGCAACCACGCAACCACGCGACGGGCGGGTGCCGTCGCGCCCGCGGGATGCGCGCCTCCAGATCCGGACTGGAGGCGCGCCAGCGGTCCGTCCGGCCGCTCCCGTGATGACGGGGTCGCCTCGGCGGACCGGTCGGGCTGTGGGAGAAGCTTTCGGTCAGTCCGACGACGAACGGACGAAGAGGTAGTCGGGACGAGGCACATCGAGTGATCCGCTGTAGAAACCGAGTGCTCCGTTGGTCGGGTAGCCCTGGCGCACGAAGTGGTCATCGAAGTAGAACCGGATGCCGGTCGAGTTGCCGTCGGCCACCTTCCATCGTCCGGAGAAGCTCGCCGAGTCGCCGTTCGCACAACCCGGAGGGCTCGTCGCAGCGGTGCCGGTTCGGCACGCGAGGTCGATCGGGATGTTGCGCGCTGTGTACGTCCGGTCCGCCGACACGGTGAACTCCGTCGCTCGATCACCGTCCGCTCCCTCGAGCACCCAGGTGCCGGTGTAGTCCTCCGGCTCGGGCTGTGCCGTGACGGCGCAACCGGTCATCAACAGCGTCAGCACCGCGATCGACGTCGCGATGCCCGCCGGATGTTTCGCCACCACTTCACCTTCTCCTTCCACGTGAACCGCTCCGTCACCCGCGAGAACGGCCTGTGGTCTCCCAGCGGCTCGGTTCACCGCGTCGTGGTCGAGCTCGGGGATCCGCAGGGCCGAGCCGAGCGTGGTCTCGTTCGTTGCCGTGTACTCGACCACGGCGGTTCCGTCGTCGCCCTTCGACACGGCCCTCCCATCCACGTCGTACGTCCCGAGAGCAAGGACGTCAAGTCCGGCAGCGCGTACGCGGTCAGGTCTGTCGATCCGGTCACCGTTGTGTCCCCCGTAGATACGGTGTCATCTCACTCGAAGCTAACGCAGGCTTGCCGTCCGTGCCGCTGATCCTCGAGGGAACCGGCCTGATGGATCGGAACGCCCGACTGCGGTGATTGCATCGTGGCGAGGACCGGCTTCATCGTCGCAATGGTGATGTTCCATGCGACGGGCGGGTGCCGTCGCGCCTGCAGGATGCGCGCCTCCAGGTCCGGATGGGAGGCGCGGTGGCGTTCCGTCCCGCCGCTCACGTCGCCGCGCGTCACCCTGGTACCGGGCGTCGATCAGTCCCAGGGACCGTCCGCGGTTCCGAGGTGTTCTGCACCGAGCGGTGTGATCGGCAGTGCCGCGAGGCTCGCGATCCCCACCTGCAGGAGCGCCGCTCGTGAGGTCCCGACGCGTCCGATCGCCCCCATCCCCTCGATGACCGCGCAGAAGTAGGTGCCGAGCGCCTCGGCGTCGGCGTCCGCCTCGACCTCGCCGGCCGCCTGCGCGTCCACGATGCAGGCCGTGTAGCCAGCGCGGATGGTGTCGAAGGCCTCGGTCACGGTGGCGGCCACCTCGGGATCCCGAGCCGACAGCTCCACCGCCGCGCGGAGCAGCAGTGACGGCGGAGCCTGCGCCGCCCCGTGCTCGACCGCAGCGGAGACCAGCTGCGTCCGGATCCGCGCGATCGGGTGCTCGGCGCTCCGCAGGACGGACTGCACGACCTCGACGGCGTCGGCGGTGTCGCTGAGGAACGCGCGCATGAAGAGTTCCTTCTTGCCGCCGAACGTGTTGTACAGGCTCTGCCGACCGAGCCCCGTCGCCGCGAGCAGGTCGTCGAGCGACGTGCCGTCGAACCCGGACTCCGCGAACGTGCGCCGGGCGCGCTCGACCACGTCGGCCTCGTCGAACTTGCGCGGTCGGGGCATGCGGACTCCTCAGAAGTCGTTGTTGACTGATCAGTCAAGCACGGCGTACCGTTCTGGACCAAGCAGTCAACAACATGTCCAGGAGGTCATCATGACGCGAACACTGCAGGGCAAGACCGCACTCGTTACGGGCGGGACGTCGGGCATCGGACTCGCGGTCGTACGCCGCTTCGTCGCCGAAGGAGCCCACGTCTTCGTCACCGGCCGGCGGCAGGAGGCGCTCGACGCACTGCACGACGAGTTCGGCCACGACGTCACGCCGATCCGGGCGGACGCTGCCCAGCCGACTGACATCGCGACGGTCTTCGCCGCGGTCGCCGAACGTGGTCGCGGTCTGGACGCCGTCCACGCGAACGCCGGCGGCGGGGAGTTCAAGGCACTGGACGCCGTCACCGCCGAGGACTTCGAGGCGACGTTCGGCACCAACGTCCGCGGGACCACCCTCACCGTGCAGGGCGCGCTGCCGTTCCTGCGCGAGGGCTCGGCCGTCGTCGTCACCGGTTCGACGGCGGCGTCCGGCACCGAGCCGTCGTTCGGCCTGTACGGGGCGTCGAAGGCAGCGATCGCAACTCTCACCCGCACTTGGGCGGCCGAGCTCGCACCGCGCGGCGTCCGGATCAACACCGTCGTCCCCGGGCCGACGGAGACGCTGGGTCTCGCGGGCCTCGCCACGGGCAGCCCGGACGCGATGCTCCAGCAGATGGCGAGCGGGATGCCGTTCGGTCGACTCCTCCGTCCCGAGGAGGTCGCCGCCACGGTGCTCTTCCTCGTGTCCGACCAGAGCTCGGGGATGACGGGGAGCGAGCTCCTCGTCGACGGCGGCAGCAGCATCGCCTGATCCACGGGTCGGCCGGGTTCCGGGCCGACGGTCAGGACCGAGACGGATGCGCCGTCTCCTCGGTCAGTTCGATGTAGTCGACGGCGAGCCGTTCGACCGCTCGACGGAACGAAGGACCGGGCCCGGCGCCTCGTTCGTCGAGTTCATCGAGCTCGTCGTCGACGAGTGCGAGCTGCTCTGCACCCTGGGGCCCCTCGTGGCCGATCTCCCGGTGCACCCAGGACGCGAAGGTGCGGAGCGTCCAGTGCCCGAGGAGGAACCGGTGACTCGCGACACGCAGCGCGAGGAGCGGCACGTCGTCACCCGTGAGGTCCACGGGGCGCACCCCTGCCTCGACGAGTGCCGCCTGACCGAGCTCGACCGCGTCGGAGGTGGCGGCGCCGGAGTACAGGGAAGCGAGTGCGACGAGCGCGTCACCGTCGTGTCCTGACGCCACGAGCTCAGCCGCGAGGGCGCTCACCTCGTCGGTCGAGACCATCCCGAAGGCGAGAGCCGCATTCGCTTCCCGCAAGCTCGAGATCGTCGGACGGAACAACCCGCCGGTGCTTGACGTCGCGGGCCCTCCCCGATCGACCGGTCGGTCGTCGCTCGGAGGAGTGCGCAGCACTGCTGACCGAGGCTCCACCAGACCGCGAGGGACCCGAGCGAAACAGACCGTCGCCCCCGTGGATGGCTGACCGTGACCGTGCTCGTGGGCGCACTCGCTGCACATCGTCAGCGGTTCGTCCGGGTCCATCGAGTGTTCAGCCCACGGGTGCTCGCACTCCGGACAGGCCGTGGTCCGCAGCCGCTTGACGGCGTACCGGTGGTCGAGGACCACCGGTGCGCCCGCGCCCCAGGGCCGCCAGCGCCCCCAGCGACGCACCGCGATCGGTGTCGTCCCCACATCGAGCAGCGCCTGGCTCTGCGCGGAGGTCGTCACGACGATCCGGGCGGGGGCGACGCCGACGAGCGTCACGGTCGTCGGGGTCACCTCGACCCGGTCGAGCACGAGCTCACCGGCCCCACCGACGGAGTCTGCGGAGACGTCGACCGCGTTGGGGACCGTCAGCGTCACCGGCAGACGAGCTGTCCCCGCGCTGGTGCCGTGTTCGACGGCCCAGCCGCGCAGCACCACCCGCCCGTCGGCCACCTGCGCGTCGCCGACGTCGAAGGTCGCATCATCGAGCATCGCGAGGTCACGCAGGGGCACGGCGCGATCCTCCCATCGTGACGCCGGTCGCGACAGAGCGGTGCCGGTCGCGCGTCACGCGGGCGGCTACGGTGTGCGCGAGCTTCTCCGGCCGTACGCGGAACCCCCTCCTTCGCTGCCGGCGGGCATCGAAGCGAGTCGCCACCTGCTGCGCCCGCCGGATGAACCGGGGGATCTCGTGGGGCACCTGCCCCTCCGCCCCGACCACGTGTACGACGTGGAAGGGCCGTGAAGGCAGCGGCGTAGGGTCCGTCCCCGTCCAGGGTTGCGGGCGTTGAGCGTCCGGTTGGGGATCGGCTATTGAGACTGTGCGGATGTGCTGTTGAGTGCGAGTTTTTCGAGGACGTGCACCAGCACGGCCGGGTCGACTCCCTCCGTGCGTTGCAGGAGGTGTGTGCGGACCGCGGCTGCGTGGATGGGCCTGGCTACACGCACGAGGCGCGCTCCCTCGTCCGTGATGCTCACGAGCACACCGCCGTCGACCGTGCTGCGGCTGACGAGGCCCCGGTTTTCCATCCGTGTGAGTTGATGAGAAAGGCGGGTGCGGTCCCACTGTAGCGACGCACCGAGGTCGTTCTGGCGGAGCTCGCCGCCACCAACTTCGACGAGTCGGGTCACGATCCCGAAGTCCTGATCGGACAGTCCCGAGCCGGCCTTGATGTCTTCGGCCACCCGTTGTCGGACCTTGTCAGCCGCGATCTTCCAGGCATGCCAGAGACGTTGTTCCTGCTCGGTCAGCGGTGCGGTCACGCGGCAAGCCTAGCTATGACATGTTGACGCATCAACACGGTGGGTGCATGCTGTTGACATGACAACACCAAGCAAGGCGCAGAAGATCGCTCTCGTCACCGGCGGGAACAAGGGCATCGGCATCGCCATCGTCCGCGGACTCGCGCGAGAAGGCTTCACCGTCCTCCTCGGCGCGCGGAGCACGGAGCTCGGACGGGCAGCCGCCACCACCGTCGAAGGCGACGTGCGTCCGGTCGTTCTCGACGTGACGGATCAGGACCAGATCGACGCGCTCGTCGCGGAGGTTGCAGACGAGTTCGGTCGGCTCGACGTCCTGGTGAACAATGCCGGCGTGAACACGCTCACGTTCCGGCCACTGGAGGACCTTCCCAAGCCGACCGAGGAGAACGTGGACGACTTCAAGAACGTGTACGAGGTCAACGTGTTCGGCGTCGTGCGGATGATCACCGCGTTCCTGCCGCTGCTGACGAAGGCAGAGGCGCCTCGGATCGTGAACGTGACGAGCAAGCGCGGTTCGATCGGCGAGGCGGGAGCCTGGGTTGGGCAGCCCTCGATGGTGTACTCGAGTTCGAAGACCGCGCTCAACGCCATCACGGTGCACTACGCCCGCGAATTCGCGGCGACCACGTTGAAGATCAACGGCGCCGCCCCAGGCCACGTCGCCACGGACTTCAACGACTTCCGCGGCACCCGAACCCCCGATGAGGGTGCCGCTGTGGCGGTGCGACTCGCGACCCTGCCTGCTAATGGCCCCACCGGTGCGGTCTTCGAGGACGACACGCAGCTCGCATGGTGACCGCGATCTCGCGCGAGATTCCGGTCGCCGGCCACCCCGAATCGTTCCAACGAGATGAGCGTCCGCAGGGGGCAGTCTCGACCGGCACTCAGCTCATGACGAGAGAACGCCAGGTAGCCGATCGGCTATCGGACGCGGTGACGGTCGGGCCGTATCCGCGTTCGCTAGCCGATCGGCTACCGGACGGCTGGCGAGCTTCGTGCCAGGCTCTCGAAGGGTGAGGACAGAACAGGATGAGCCGTCGAAAGCTCAGTCGGCGCGGGGTGGTTTCATCGCAAGTGCAGTGTTGCTGCTCCTCGGCCTGGGTACCGCTGGCATCCCGCTCCTGGCTGCGTCCGCTGGTCGTCCGATCGAGGGAGGCCACAAGCTCCTCGGTGATGCGACCAGCGGTGTGCTGTTCGGCGGCATCCTCGTCATCGCCGCTGTCGTCTTCTTCGTACAGGCGCTTCGGATTGCGCTCCGGAACCGCCGACGCTGAGGCCTTTCGTCGCACCGGTTGACCATCGGTCACCGGGCTGTCGCACGCCGTACGCTCGCCGCATGAGACGCGTTCTCTAATTCCTCGGCATCACTCGGTCGAAGGAATCACCTCGGCCCAAGATGCTCAGCGCGGTCATCGGTGGTGTCGGGCTGTTCTTCGTACTGACAGGTGGTTCGGTGATCGCCGGCAACGTCGAAGCCGGTAGCTCCGCCGCGATCTGGATCGGTGGCGCTCTGATCGTGTTGGGTTTGGCGTGCTGGATGGTGGAGAGCGTTCTGGGTAGTCGCACGAAAGGCGGCGGGCCGTCCCAGTAGCCAGTCGGCTATCGGACGGCGATGGCGGTTCGCTACCGTGAGCGTATGAGCAATGAAGGACAGCGAGAGCGACGCAACCCGTGGTGGGCTGTCGCCCTCGTGTTCGTGTTCGGCGGGGTCCTGTCGCTCGTCGCTGGCCGGATGCTCCCTTGGCAGGACCAGGACCGTCAGGACCCCGATTACTGAGTGGGAGTCCGCCAGGCCATCGGCTACCGGACGACGACGAGGCGGAACTCGCTCCGCGGAGAGACGGGTGTAGGTGAGGACGCTGAACGGCACGTCCTTGCGCACGTACCTTCGCCCCCTGGGACTGTTCAGCTGTCAGATGAGTAGCCCGATGGTGAGCGCGACGATCCCGCTTGCCGTGAGTAGTGCTGGTCCCGTGACCCGGCGGGGAGTAGTGCGTTCCGTCGTACGTGCGACGAAGACGGCGACAAGCGTTGACGTTGCACCCGCGTAGATGAGCACGAAGGCTTCGGGGAAGAAGCCGATGATGTGGACCACGAGCCCGGCGAAGATCGTCGATGCCGACGTGAACAGGTGGGCCCTGGAAGCTGCTGGGAGCACGGGCTTTGTTCGTGTTCCGAGGCAGAGACCGATCAGACACCAGCTCGAAGCGGTCGCGAAGAGCGCGCCGCTGATCGAGACGATCGCGGCTCCGATCACGTCGAGGTTCACGCTTCACACCGTTCCGGTAGAGCCGTGTTCGGGTGTTCCGAACCATGCGGCAAGTGCCTCTGTGAGGGAGGCGGGGTCGGTGTCGGACCAGGCGATGAATCCGTCGGGTCGGATCAGCATCGAGGTCTGTTCGTTCGTTGCGGCCAGCGGCACGTAGTCCACGCGGTCGTTCCACGGGGCGATGGCGTGGTGGAGTCCGCCGGTCGCGTCGAGCAGGATGGCGTGGGCGGTGCGGAGCAGTTCCGGGATCCTGCGGAGGGTCCCGTCGGCGAGTTCGACCTGTGTCGACGGTGCAAACCATCCGGTGGTGCCGTCGGGGTCCGCGGGGCCCATGTCGTATCGGACGTCCGAGCCGGCGAGGAGATCTGCGACGCGCTGCACGGTGGTCGTGTCGGCGAGCATCTCGGCGAAGAGGTCGCGGAGGGCTGTGACATCCGAGCCGGGCGCCATGAGCGCGGTCTGCGCTTGGGTCTGCATGAAGACGCGTTGCCCGAGCGGGCGGCGCTCTGTCTCGTAGGTGTCGAGCAAGCCCGCGGGGGCCCAGCCGTGGAGGCTGGCGGCGAGTTTCCAGGCGAGGTTCGCCGCGTCTTGCAGCGCGAGGTTCAGGCCGGGCCCGCCGGCGGCGGAGTGCACGTGTGCGGCATCGCCGAGGAGGAAGATCCGCCGGTCGCGGTAGCGGTCCGCGACGCGGGTGTTCCGACCGGTCAGACGACGCAGCAACGTCGGCTCACCGTCGGCTGGCGCGTGGAGGTCGAGGCGGACGCCGAGGACGCGCTCGAGGCTGTCCTCCATCTCGGTCAACGTCATGGCTGCTCCCTCACCGGGGAAGCTGCGGTCAGGCTGGTCCTCCCATTCCGCGGTGTAGACCAGCGGGTGCTCCGGGTCACGGAGGGCGATGGTGACGACGCCGGTTTCGGTACGGTGGAAGCTGTCCGCGATCACTCCCAGACCCGCAACGTGCACTCTCCCGGGGCCGGCGGGCATCAGCTGCTCAGTTGGTGCGATCAGGACTGTGCGGTCCACGATGTGGTGGTCGGTGTTGCCGGGGAAGCGGATACCGGAGAGCTTCCGCACAGTGCTCCGCGCCCCGTCACTACCAACGAGGTACTGCGCCGACACGGTGCTCGCTGCTCCGCTCGCGACGTCGACAAGGTCGACGGTGACGGAGTCGTCGTGTTGGGTGAAGGAGTGCATCTCGACGCCGCGACGGATCTCGACGCCGAGTTCTGCTGCGCGGTCGTTGAGCACGCTCTCGAGGTCGCGCTGGTTGATGTGGAGCAGGTACATCGGGTTGCGGTCGCCGAGCGTGTGGAGCGGCAACGGCAGCGCTCCGAAGAAGAAGCCCGGAGCCGGCTCCGGGACGGCCCTCCCGGCACACCGCTCGAACAAGCCGCGGTGATCCAGTAGTCGGACGACCTGCCCGGTCAAGCCGTGCGCCTTGTCCCATTGGTTGATCTCGGGGAGGCGTTCGAGGACGAGGGGGTTCACACCCCCGAGCTTCAGCTCGCAGGCGACGAAGATGCCCACGGGGCCGCCTCCGACGATGACGACGTCGTGCATGATGGTCTTCCTTCTGACGAAGAGTGTGGGATCAGGGGTCAGCGGAGGCGGCCGAAACCGTCGCCGAGGAGTTGGAACGCAGCTCGGAGGGACGGCTGGAGGGGGTGCGGCTCCGGGCGCGCCGCCCAGGACTCCAGCGTTGTCAACAAGGTCGAAAGCGCAGCGGCGGACACCAGACCAGGAATGGGATCTTCCGGTGCTGCGTCTGAGCGAGCGGCGACGGCGGCCGCGAACACAGCGTTCGCTGCGCGAGCACCTCGGTCGACGGCTGACTGCATGCCCGGCGTCGAGAGGACTGCAAGCAGCCCGCTCTGCTCCTCGCGGGACGGGGTCGTCGTCGCTTCTGTCTCGTACGGCGCGAGCAGCGCCTCCGTGATGGCAGTCCACAACGGCTCCTCGCGTGGCCGCTGGAGCAGATCATCGGCTGCCCTGCGCACGCGTTGCACGTGGCGGTCCGCGATCGCGTCTTCCTTGCTCGAGAAGTAGTTCCCGAACGTCCGCCTCGACACTCCAACTCGACCGACGATGTCCTCGACACGGATGTTGTCGAGTCCCCGCTCCCGGGCGAGCAGCACGGTGGTCACGCTCAACGCGTCACGGATCGCTGCCTTCTTCTGCTCACGGAGCGAAACCTCGTCTGTCATGACACCAAACTAGAACATGTTTGCCCATTGGGCAAGTTTGCTCAATGGGCAACTAGTGACATCGGGAGTGTCCGTTCACAGACGGTCGTTCACGAGACGCTCATCGACCCGTGCTGTGAGCAGCGTCGCTCCGTGTCGTCCTTCTGGCTTCGCTCTGAGTCACGATCGCGTCCCGGTAAGGGATCGTCTACCGGTCGATGCGTGCGAGCCAGTCGCGGATCAGGGCGGCGGTGATCCCGGGTTGTTCGAGGTGCACGTTGTGTCCAGCACCGTCGAGGACGACGAAGCTCCCTCGCTGGTAGTGGTCCCGGAGTGCGAGCCCGTCCTCGTAGCCGACGACGTCGTCCTGCCGACCGAACAGGTGCAGCGCCGGAGCGGTGAACGGTTCCGGGTGGCGCTCCTCCGGCACGGCATCGAGTGCGTAGTCGGCGGCGATACGGTCCATCACAGCAGGGTCGGCACCACGGAGACCCGGCAGCACGTACCGCTCGAACGCTCTGAACGCGGCGGCGTCCTGGATGACGCTGACCTCCTCGAACGCTGCTCGCGCATCACCGGCGGCCTCGAGGACGGACGGTTCGGTGTACAGCACGGTGCGCTCGGGGACAGCACGGTCTGCGTGTGCCGGATGCACCACACCCGCCAGGGTCGCGATGCCGAGGACGTGGTCTCGGCGTTCGTGGGCGACGTGTCGGGCGATCATGCCGCCGAAGGAGTTCCCGATGACGGCGAAGGGCTCGTCGCCGAGGTGGTCGTCGATGTCGGCGAGTACCTCGGCGGCCACGTCGACCGCGCTCTTCGCGGTCGCGGTCACGGCGGCGGCTTCAGCCCACGGCAGGTCGAGGAACACCAGCCGCCACGGCAGACCCTGCACCGCGTCCGCCAGCGGCAGCATGATGCGGTGGTCCACCCCGAAGCCGTGGAGGGCGACGAGCGGACGACCAGAACCAAGAACTCGCGCGATCACCCAGCAAGCCTACGAGTAGTCCGTACCGACAGTTGATCGGTGAACGAAGCGGACTCCGGAGCGGATTGCGTAGCGCCGCACCCGCGCCGTCCCGTGCTGCTCGACCGCTTCGAGCGTCGCCCCGTGGCGTTCGAGCGTCGCGACCGACCCCGCATTGTCTTCGAGACAGAACGCCACCACGGGGTCGATCCCCAGCGAAGCGGCGCGAAGCAACACTTCACCGAGCGCCCACGTCGCGACACCTCGCCCGCGGGCGGACGGCCGGACCCCGTACCCGATGTGACCGACGCTCTGCACGCGCTCGTCATCAGCAGCACGGAGCGCGATCCCACCGAGGACTTCCCCCTCTTCGACGATCCACCACAGCTCGGTCGGGCCGTGCTCGATCCGAGCGACCCAGTCGCGGAAGCCGTCGACCGTGTTCACCTCATCGTCCGAGGTGATTCCGAAGCCGTCTTCGTGCAGCCCGGGACCCCACTCGCGATGTGCTTCGCTCCACTCCTGGAACAACTCCGCACGCGGTCTCACCAGCTCGAACACACCTCACCTTTGCAACCAGATAGGGCGGACACCAGAAGCGCAGTGGTGCGATGGGGAGCACACACCGTGTCCGACAGACGGTCCTGAACCGGACTCGATCGCACGCGGGACGCGCTCAGTGACCGTCTGTCTCATTTGACCCGTCCGGAAACGTTCTCGGCGGCGGGCGGCATCCGCACACGCTCGCTGCGCGGTAAGAACGAGAACGCCCCGCCGGCCGAAGCCAGCGGGGCGCCCCCACGAGACAGACCAGGATCAGAAGTCCCAGTCCTCGTCCTCCGTCACGACGGCCTTGCCGATGACGTACGAGGAGCCCGACCCCGAGAAGAAGTCGTGGTTCTCGTCCGCGTTCGGCGACAGCGCCGACAGGATCGCCGGGTTCACGTCCGTCGTCTCCTTGGGGAACATCGGTTCGTAGCCCAGGTTCATCAGCGCCTTGTTGGCGTTGTAGTGCAGGAACTTCTTGACGTCCTCGGTCAGCCCGACACCGTCGTAGAGGTCCTGCGTGTACTGCACCTCGTTCTCGTAGAGCTCGAAGAGCAGGTTGAACGTGTAGTCCTTGATCTCCTGCTTGCGCTCCTCGGAAGCGCCCTCGAGAGCCTTCTGGAACTTGTACCCGATGTAGTACCCGTGGACGGCTTCGTCGCGGATGATCAGGCGGATCAGGTCGGCGGTGTTGGTGAGCTTCGCGCGCGAGGACCAGTACATCGGCAGGTAGAAGCCGGAGTAGAACAGGAACGACTCGAGCAACGTCGAGGCGACCTTGCGCTTCAGGGGGTCGTCACCCGTGTAGTAGTCGAGGACGATCTGGGCCTTCTTCTGCAGGTTCGGGTTCTCCGTGGACCAGCGGAAGGCGTCGTCGATCTCGGGCGTCGAGGCGAGCGTCGAGAAGATCGACGAGTAGCTCTTCGCGTGCACCGACTCCATGAACGCGATGTTCGTGTAGACGGCCTCTTCGTGCGGGGTGATCGCGTCGGGGATCAGGCTGATCGCGCCGACGGTGCCCTGGATGGTGTCGAGCAGCGTCAGGCCGGTGAAGACCCGCATGGTGAGCTGCTGTTCCTCCGGCGTGAGCGTGTTCCACGACTGCACGTCGTTCGACAGCGGCACCTTCTCGGGCAGCCAGAAGTTGTTGACCAGCCGGTTCCAGACCTCGACGTCCTTGTCGTCCTGGATGCGGTTCCAGTTGATGGCACTGACCGCGCTGATCAGCGGGATGGACTTGCCCGTGGCGTGGACCGGGTCGGTGAGGGTCATGGGATTGTCTTCCGGATTCGAGATGGTGATCTGATGACGGACTGGAGGCGCGGGGCGGGGCCCGCCCCGCGCCTCCAGGCTGCGAGCGGCAGCGCTACAGCATGCACGACGCCGAAGGCGTCACAGCATGCACGAAACGCAGCCCTCGACCTCGGTGCCCTCGAGGGCGAGCTGGCGCAGACGGATGTAGTAGATCGTCTTGATGCCCTTGCGCCATGCGTAGATCTGGGCCTTGTTGATGTCGCGCGTGGTGGCGGTGTCCTTGAAGAACAGCGTCAGCGACAGGCCCTGGTCGACGTGCTGCGTGGCAGCGGCGTAGGTGTCGATGATCTTCTCGGCACCGATCTCGTACGCGTCCTGGTAGTAGTCCAGGTTGTCGTTCGTCATGAACGGCGCCGGGTAGTAGACGCGACCGAGCTTGCCTTCCTTGCGGATCTCGATCTTCGACGCGATCGGGTGGATCGACGACGTCGAGTGGTTGATGTACGAGATCGAACCGGTCGGCGGGACGGCCTGCAGGTTCTGGTTGTAGATGCCGTGCTCCTGGACGGACGCCTTCAGCGCCTTCCAGTCGTCCTGCGTCGGGATGGTCACGTTCGCGTTCGCGAAGAGCTCGCGGACGCGCTCGGTCGCCGGGGTCCACTCCTGGTCGGTGTACTTGTCGAAGAACTCACCCGACGCGTACTTCGAGTCGCGGAAGCCGTCGAACGTCTCCCCCGTCTCGATCGCGATGTTGTTCGAGGCGCGCAGGGCGTGGAACAGCACCGTGTAGAAGTAGATGTTCGTGAAGTCGATGCCCTCTTCGGAGCCGTAGAAGACGCGCTCACGAGCGAGGTAGCCGTGCAGGTTCATCTGGCCGAGGCCGATGGCGTGCGACTTGTCGTTGCCGTCCTCGACGGAGCGCACCGACGAGATGTGCGACATCTGCGAGACCGAGGTCAGACCGCGGATCGCCGTCTCGATGGTCTTGCCGAAGTCCGGCGAGTCCATCGTCAGCGCGATGTTCAGCGACCCGAGGTTGCAGGAGATGTCCTTGCCGATCTCCTTGTAGGAGAGGTCCTCGTTGAAGGTCGTCGGGGTGTTGACCTGCAGGATCTCCGAGCACAGGTTGGACATGTTGATCCGACCCTTGATCGGGTTGGCCTTGTTCACCGTGTCCTCGAACACGATGTACGGGTAGCCCGACTCGAACTGGATCTCGGCGATGGTCGTGAAGAAGTCACGCGCCTTGATCTTCGTCTTCTTGATGCGCGAGTCGTCGACCATCGCACGGTAGTTCTCGGAGATCGGGACGTCGCCGAAGGGCATCCCGTAGACCTTCTCGACGTCGTACGGCGAGAACAGGTACATGTCCTCGTTGTTCTTCGCGAGCTCGAACGTGATGTCCGGCACGACGACACCGAGCGACAGCGTCTTGATGCGGATCTTCTCGTCCGCGTTCTCGCGCTTGGTGTCGAGGAACTTCATGATGTCGGGGTGGTGCGCCGACAGGTAGACGGCACCGGCACCCTGACGCGCGCCGAGCTGGTTGGCGTACGAGAAGGAGTCTTCCAGCAGCTTCATCACGGGGATGATGCCCGAGGACTGGTTCTCGATCTGCTTGATCGGGGCGCCGGCCTCGCGGATGTTCGAGAGGAGCAGGGCCACGCCGCCGCCGCGCTTCGAGAGCTGCAGCGAGGAGTTGATGCCGCGCGAGATCGACTCCATGTTGTCCTCGATGCGGAGGAGGAAGCACGAGACGAGCTCGCCGCGCTGGGCCTTCGCGGTGTTGAGGAACGTCGGGGTCGCGGGCTGGAAGCGGCCGGCGATGATCTCCTCGACGAGGTCGATCGCGAGCTGCTCGTTGCCCTGCGCCAGGCCGAGGGCGGTCATCACGACGCGGTCCTCGAAGCGCTCGAGGTAGCGCTTGCCGTCGAACGTCTTGAGCGTGTAGCTCGTGTAGTACTTGAACGCACCCAGGAACGTCTGGAACCGGAACTTCTTCGAGTACGCCAGGTCGTTGAGCTGCTGGATGAAGTCGAGCGAGTACTGCTCGATCGTCGCGGCTTCGTAGTACTCGTTCTCGACCAGGTAGTCGAGCCGCTCCTTCAGGTTGTGGAAGAAGACGGTGTTCTGGTTGACGTGCTGCAGGAAGAACTGCTTGGCAGCCTCACGATCCTTGTCGAACTGGATGTTCCCGTCCGCGTCGTAGAGGTTGAGCATCGCGTTGAGGGAGTGGTAGTCCATCCCCGTCTGCGGCGACGTCAGATCGACGTCTGCAACTGCTGCGTCCAAAATGCATCCAATCCTGAGTTGACCGCCTGCACGTCGTCAGGCGTTCCGAAGAGTTCGAAGCGGTACAAGAGCGGGACGCCGCACTTCTCGGCGATGACGTCCCCGGCGAGACCGTAGGCCTCGCCGAAGTTCGTGTTCCCTCCGACGATCACGCCGCGGATGAGCGAGCGGTTGCGTTCGTCGTTGAGGAACTTGATGACCTGCTTGGGCACCGCGCCCTGACCGTTGCCGCCACCGTAGGTGGGCAGCACGAGCACGTACGGCTCGTCCGCATGGAGGAACGGGTCGCTCGGGAAGAGCGGGATGCGGTCCGCCTCACGGCCGAGCTTCTCGACGAAGCGGGCCGTGTAGCCGGACACGCTCGAGAAGTAGACGAGGCGACTCATGTGCGCGCTCCTTGTGAGAGGTGCGGACAGCAGATCGGGGGCGGCCTGAGGGAGGTGCTGGGCGCCTCCAGGCCGGCGGAGGCGCGGGTCCCGGTGACGGGACCCGCGCAGCTCACGCGAGTTCGGCGCTGAGCGTCGCGATCTTGTCGGGACGGAAGCCCGACCAGTGGTCGTCGTCGGTCACGACGACGGGAGCCTGCATGTAGCCGAGCGACTTGACGTGCTCGAGTGCGGCTTCGTCGGCGGAGACGTCGAGCACCTCGTACTGGATGCCCTTGTTGTCGAGCGCGCGGTACGTCGCGGTGCACTGGACGCAGGACGGCTTGGTGTAGACGGTGACGGCCATGATCTCCCCTGGTTCTTGCTGGGTGTTTCGTGCTGTGGAGGGTGGTGCTGATGCCTGTGCGCAGACGAGTCCGGGAGGGGCCGCTGCGATGGCATCCACACTACATCTAGTGGCTGGCTGCGTCACCGACCACAAGAGGAAGTGTTACAGCCGTGTAGTTCTCCACAAGCCCCTCCACAATGTGAACACCTCGGGGAGGCCCGTGATTCCGCCAGTCTGCGGCCGACCACCGACACTTCCCCACACCCGTGGACAGCGTCGATCCACATGTGTGGAATCGGCGCGTCGGCGTGTCGCGGGAGCGTCCTCCGAGCACGGCGAGCAGCCCGTCTGTCCACAGCACCCCCGGACGGGTGACGGCACGATCCGTCCGGTCGGTACGCTCGTCCCGTGAGCGCCTACGGACCCCTGCTGAAGACCCCCGGAGTCGGTCGCGTCATCGCAGCGCAGCTCACCGCGCGCTTCCCGTTCGGCATGCTGTCGCTCGCGTACCTGCTGCACGTCGAGCACGTGTTCCACTCCTACGGCGCGGCGGGCCTCGTCCTCGCGACGACGAGCATCGGCCAGGCGATCGCCGGCCCGCTCACGAGCCGGTGGATGGGCAGCTGGGGCATGCGCCCGGTGCTGATCCTGACGAGCGCCGTCGCCCTGGCGAGCATGGTCGTGATCGCGTTCGTCTCGATGCCGCTCTGGGGCTACGTCGTCGTCGGGTTCCTCGGCGGCCTGGCGGTCCCGCCCGTGCAGCCGGCGGTGCGCACCATCTACCCGAAGATGGTGACCTCGTCGCAGCTCACCCCGCTGTTCTCGCTCGACGCCAGTGCGCAGGAGCTCATCTGGGTCGCCGGCCCGGTCATCACCACGTTCGTCGCGACGCAGGTCGGCACCGTCCAGGCCATCGTCGTCGCGATGGTGTTCCTGGTCGTGGGCGGGGTGTGGTTCATCGCCTCCCCCGAGCTCGGCCGGGTGCGCATCCCCCGCTCGAAGCGTGCGTTCGGCGTCGTGCTGAAGCGCCCGTCGGTGATCGTCGCGACCCTGACCGGCCTGCTGCTGATCGGTGCGTGCTCCGCGGTCGAGGCCAGCGTCACGAGCGTCTTCGGCGAGGGCAGCCCGAACGCCGGCATCGTCCTCGCGGTCTTCGCCGTCGGGTCGCTCGCCGGCGGTCTCGCGCTCGGGCACCGACCGATCTCGAAGAACACGCTGTGGGCCCGCATGTCGATCGTGTTCGTCGGCCTCGCGCTGGCGGTCGGCGGCACCGACTTCTGGTGGCTCTGCCTGGCCCTCGTGATCGCGGGTGCCGGCATCGCGCCCGCCCTCGCGGTCATGTTCGGCTCGGTGTCCGCGACGGTGAAGTTCTCCGACACGGCCGAGGCCTACGGCTGGATGGGGACCGGCCAGCTCATCGGTGCGGCCGGCGGTTCCGCTGTCGCCGGCTTCCTCATCGACGCGAACGGCCCGACCGGAGGCATGACCGTCGGGGCGGTCATGGCAGCGGCGGGGGTCGTGCTGCCGCTCGTGACGAAGCGGTGGCTGCCCGACCTGCGCGGCCGCGACGCGAGCCCTCTCCCCGACACCGAGCCGGTCACGCTCCCGAGCTGACGGCCGGGAGGCACGACGCACCCCCGCCTCGGTGGGCAGGATGGGTGCATGGTCACCTCCTTCCCCCTCCGCGACGGCCGGTCGATCCCCGCGATCGGGTTCGGCGTCTACAAGGTCGACGACGCCGGGGCGGAGACCGCTGTCGCGACCGCGCTCGACGCCGGGTACCGCCACGTCGACACGGCCGAGATGTACGGCAACGAGCGGGGCGTCGGGAAGGCGATCCGTGCCTCCCGGCCGGACCGCGACGACGTGTTCGTGACCACGAAGGTGTGGAACGACCACCAGGGGCGCGACGCGACCCTGCGCGCGTTCGACGCGAGCCTCGACCGGCTCGGGCTCGAGACCGTGGACCTGTACCTGATCCACTGGCCGGCGGCGGCGAACGACCGGTACGTCGAGACGTGGCGGACGCTCGTCGAGCTGCGCGAGCAAGGGCGCGCGCGGAGCGTCGGTGTCTCGAACTTCCAGGTGCCGCACCTGCAGCGCGTGGTCGACGAGACCGGGGAGGTGCCGGCCGTCAACCAGGTCGAGCGGCACCCGTGGCTGCCGCAGCACGAGCTGATGGCGTTCCACGAGGAGCACGACATCCGGACCGCGGCGTGGTCACCGCTCGGACGCGGCCGGCTCGTCGACGACCCGGTGCTGACCCGCATCGCGGAGTCCCACGGGGTGAGCGTGGCGCAGGTGCTCGTACGGTGGAACGTGCAGCAGGGGGTCGTCGTGCTGCCGAAGTCGGTGACGCCGTCGCGCATCCGGTCGAACCTCGACGTCGACGGGTTCACGCTGACCGCCGAGGACCTGGCGGCGATCGACGGGCTCGAGAACGGACAGCGGACCGGGTCGCACCCGGACGCGGTGTCCTGACGCCGCTCGGGCGCTCCTAGCCCTGGCGGTCCTCCTCCGACTGCCACGGCAGGTGCAGGTCGCCCGGCTCGGGCTCGACGTCGCCGGCGTCGTCCGCGCCGCCGGTCCCCGGTGCCGCCACCACGCGGGACGGGTCGATGCCGTCTGCCTCGAGGTCCGCGTCGTCGCGCTGCTGCGTCTGCGAGGCGACCGTCTCCCGCTCGCTCGACGGGCTGTAGGACGTGTCGGCAGCACGCTGCTCGCGGTCGCTCACCCCGTCGACGTCGTCGCTGTGCGCCGCGTCACGGAGTTCGTCGTTCCGAGCACGGTCGTCGGACTCGTCGGGGCCGGGCACGTTCGGGATGCTGTCGCTCATGCCCCGCACAGTAGGCCGCGGCTCCTGGTACCGGTTCGGTCACGACGGGCGTGATCCGGTTCCCGCTCGGGTACCGTCGTCGCGACGAAGGGGGCCGGACGATGGGGCGGACGAGGGATCGGACGAGGGCACGGGGCGCGGCGGCCGTCGCACTGGTGGGGATGAGCGCGCTGCTGCTGACGGGGTGCTCGCTGTTCGGCGACGACGCCCCGCTGCCGAAGCCGACCGGGCACGCTGCGCCGAGCGCCTCCGCGGCGCCGGGGCCCGTCGACGGTTCGGGCGACACCGCTCAGCCCGTCGCCGCGGCGCAGGCGGTCCCGGCGGGCACGGTGGTCGCGGAGACCGACGCGGTGTCGAAGACCGGCGACACGTCGATCCACGTCCGGGTCGTCGCGAACGACCACGGCACCTTCGACGCGCAACTGTCGGACTACCGCACCACGCAGCCGCAGCCGATGGGGGTGCAGTTCCGGCGCACGGCGCAGTACGGCGACGGCGGGGACAGCCGAGCGGTGGCCGACACCCGCTGGGCGGCCGACGGGCAGCCGCCCGCGACCGTCAGCCTGGCGGACGCCGGACCGTACCCGGACTGGCTCCACACGGTCGTGCTGGTGCCGGACCAGTCCGACGGCGGCGACAGCAACCGGCCGTGGGTCCACAAGGTGCTGGCCGTGGGCACGCTGTCGTGGTCGATCCCGAACCCGGAGCCCGACCTGCACGTCACGCTCGGCACGGCTCGCCCGGGGGCGTACGGATACGCGTTCGACGCCGACGACGAGACGCTCCGTGGGACGACCGGTACTCCGGTCGCCTACCGGGTCAACGAGGGCGACGACCAGACGACGATCGCCGAGCGCTTCGGCATCACCGTGTCCCAACTGCGGTGGCTCAATCCCAGCATGCAGACGAACGGCCAGGGGTGGGTGCTCGCCGGCTCCTGGATCAACCTGGACCCGGCCTCGCGCTGACACGGAGCCGGATGCGGGTCCGTTACGCTCGATCCGCACCCCGCACCACCCAGGAGGCCACATCGTGACCATCGTCGCCGCCGCAGACGGCTCCGCCCTCGGCAACCCCGGACCGGCCGGTTGGGCCTGGTACGTCGACGACGACCGCTGGGCAGCCGGTGGGTGGCCGCGGGCGACGAACAACATCGGTGAGCTGACGGCCGTGCTCCAGCTGCTCCGCGCCACGAAGGACACCGGCGAGCCGCTGCACATCCTCTGCGACAGCCAGTACGCGATCAAGGCGTGCACCGAGTGGCTCGCCGGGTGGAAGCGCAAGGGCTGGCGGAAGGCCGACGGCAAGCCCGTGCTGAACGTCGAGATCATCAAGGAGCTCGACGCCGAGCTGCAGGGCCGCAAGGTCACCTTCGAGTGGGTCCGCGGGCACGTCGGTCACGAGATGAACGAGGCCGCTGACGTCCGTGCCCGCGGCGCTGCGACCGCCTTCCAGAATCACACCGAGGTGCCGACGGGACCGGGTTGGCCGGACACCGTCGTGCCGCCCGCTCCGGAGCCGGTGCAGGTCGAACCGCCCGCCACCCTGTTCTGACGAGCCGCACGCCCTGTCGGGCCGCGCGACGACGGGCCGCACGACGACGGGCCCGGGCGATGTCCTCGCCCGGGCCCGTGGTCGTCCGCTCAGGACGTGCGCTCAGTAGGTGCCGTCGCGGCGGTCCTGCCGGGTGATCTGCTCCCCCGACGCCGGGTCGACGCCCGACCGGGTGGTGGTCGTGGTCCGACGCCCGCCGAACCCGACCGCCAGGCTGATGATGAGCAGCACGACGCCGGCGGCCATCAGGATGTAGCCGATCAGGCGCAGGTCGATGCCGGCGATCTGGTAGTCGACCGCGAAGGCGACGATCGCTCCGATGACGATCAGGGCGATGCTCGATCCGATGCGCATGACGGGTCCTTCCGTGGTGCCCCGTCCCGGGTGTCCGGGGCTGGCGTCGAAGGTACCCGGACCGCGGCGGCGAGGTTCCGTGTGACCGCCGAGCGAGGCCGGCATCAGTCGACGTCGACCTCGGCCCAGCCGTCGAACCGGCCGATCTCCGTGACCCGCACGACGGCCTCACCGGTCTCGTCGGAGGCGTCCAGGTCGATCGTCGCCGAGAACCCGAAGTCCTTGTCGCCCTCGGGGTCGGCGAAGATCTGCCGCGCCCTCCAGGTCCGTCCCGACCCGTGCTCGTCGAGCACCAGGTACGCCATCGACCGGGCGTCGCCGTCGGTCCCGATCGTGTCGTGCTCCTCGTAGTACTCCTCGAGCACGGCGTCCCACTCGTCCTGCCCGAAGCCCGCGGCGCCGTCGAGCGCGGCGAGCCCGGCGACGTCGTCGGCCGCGGCGAGCAGCACCCGCTGGAACAGGGCGTTCCGCACGAGCACCCGGAACGCCCTCGGGTTGCCGGTGAGCCGCGCGGGCTGCGGCGGCGCGATCTCGTCGTGTTCGGCGGCCGCCTCCGCGACGGAGCCGTTGACCAGCGCCTCCCACTCGTCGACGAGCGAGGAGTCGGTCTGCCGCACGACCTCGCCGAGCCACTCGATCAGGTCGTCGAGCTCGGGCGTGCGCTGTTCCTCGGAGATGGTCTGGCGCATGGTCCGGTAGGCGTCGGAGAGGTACCGGAGGACGAGCCCCTCGGAGCGGGTCAGCTGGTAGAACCGCACGAAGTCGCCGAAGGTCATCGCCCGCTCGTACATGTCGCGCACCACGGCCTTGGGTGACAGCGTGAAGTCGAGCACCCACGGTTGCTCGGCCGCGTAGGCCTCGTACGCGGCCGTCAGCAGTTCGTCCAGCGGCTTCGGCCAGGTGACCTCCTCGAGCAGCTCCATCCGCTCCTCGTACTCGATCCCCTCGCGCTTCATGCGGGCGACCTCCTCGCCACGCTCCTTGAACTGCTGCTGCGCGAGGATCGCGCGCGGGTCGTCCAGGGTCGCCTCGACGATCGACACCATGTCGAGCGCGTACGTCGGGGACTCCGGGTCGAGCAGTTCGAAGGCGGCGAGTGCGAACGGCGACAGCGGCTGGTTGAGCGCGAAGTTCACGGGCAGGTCGACGGTCATCCGGTACTGCCCGTCGACCTTCTCGATCACGCGGGCGTTGATGAGCGTGCGAGCGATCGACAGGGCGCGTCGGGCCATCGCGAGCTGCCGGGAGCGCGGCTCGTGGTTCTCGAACACGAGCGACCGGACGTCGGCGAAGGCGTCTCCCCCGCGGGCGACGACCGCGAGCACCATCGCGTGCGTGATCCGCATCCGCGACACCATCGGCTCGGGCTCCGCGGCGATGAGCCGGTCGAACGACGCCGGCCCCCAGGAGACGAACCCCTCGGGAGCCTTCTTCTTCTTGACCTTGTTCTTCTTCTTCGGGTCGTCCCCGGCCTTGGCGACGGCCCGGGCGTTCTCGATGTCGTGCTCGGGCGCCTCGGCGACGACGTCACCCTCGGTGTCGTAGCCCGCGCGACCGGCTCGTCCGGCGATCTGGTGGAACTCGCGGGCGGAGAGCTGTCGCATCTTCGTGCCGTCGAACTTCGTCAGCCCGGTCAGCAGCACGGACCGGATCGGCACGTTGATGCCCACGCCCAGGGTGTCCGTCCCGCAGATCACCGGCAGCAGACCGCGCTGGGCCAGCTGTTCGACGAGCCGCCGGTACTTCGGCAGCATGCCCGCGTGGTGCACCCCGATGCCGGTCCGGATCAGCCGGGACAGGGTCTGCCCGAACCCGGCGCTGAACCGGAACCCGGCGATGGCCTCGGCGATCGCGTCCCGTCGTTCGCGGCTGGCGACCTTGGCGGACATCAGCGCCTGCGCCCGCTCGAGCGCCGCAGCCTGGGCGAAGTGCACGATGTAGACCGGCGCCTTGCCCTCCTCGAGCAGCCGTTCGACGGTCTCCTGCACCGGCGTCATGACGTACTCGTAGTCCAGCGGCACCGGCCGCGAGACCCCGGTCACCCGGGCGGTCGGCCGTCCGGTCCGGCGCGACAGGTCGTCGGCGATGGTGGCGACGTCGCCGAGCGTGGCGGACATGAGCAGGAACTGCGCGCGCTCGAGCACGAGCAGCGGCACCTGCCACGCCCAGCCGCGGTCGGGGTCGCCGTAGAAGTGGAACTCGTCCATCACGACGACGTCGACCTCGGCGGCGGGGCCCTGGCGGAGCGCGGTGTTCGCGAGGATCTCGGCCGTGCAGCAGATGATCGGGGCGTCCGCGTTGACGCTCGAGTCACCGGTCACCATGCCGACGTTCTGCGCGCCGAACAGGTCGACGAGCTGGAAGAACTTCTCGGAGACGAGGGCCTTGATCGGCGCCGTGTACCAGCTGCGCTTGCCCTCGGCGAGCGCAGCGAAGTGCGCTCCGGCCGCCACGAGCGACTTGCCCGTGCCGGTCGGCGTGCTGAGGACGACGTTCGCCCCGGAGACGAGCTCGATGAGCGCTTCGTCCTGCGCCGGGTAGAGCGGTCGCCCGCCGGCTTCGGCCCAGTCGGCGAAGGCCTGGTAGACCGCGTCGGGGTCGACGACGCCGTGGACCGCCGCCGGCAGGGCGGCGAGGAGCGGCGGGGTGGTGGTGACGTCGGTCATGTGTCCATCCTCCCAGGTGGGTGGTGACCCGGAGACGGGCTGGAGGCTCGTGGCGAGCCCGCCACGAGCCTCCCGTCCGCCGCCCTGTCGCGATTGAATGCACGCGCATAGACTCGGGGCGTGCGCGAACTCGGCTTCCTCTCCTTCGTCCCCAACCACGGCGGCACCGCCGGTGCGGCCGCCGCGCTGGAGGACGGCCTGCGCCTGTTCGAGACGGCCGAGTCGCTCGGCTACGGCACCGGCTGGGTGCGCGGTCGCCACTTCGAGCCGTTCCTCACCAGCCCCATGACCTTCTTCGCTGCCGCCGCGCAGCGCACCAGCACCATCGGGTTCGGCACCGCCGTCCTCGGCATGCGCTACGAGGACCCGATCCGTCTCGCCGAGGACGCCAGCACGGTCGACCTGCTCAGCGACGGTCGGGTGCAGCTCGGCATCAGCACCGGGATCGCCGGCTACGGTCCGATCCTCGACCCGGTGTTCGGCGCGTCCGAGCGCAGCTTCCGCGACGAGGCCGAGGCCCGGGCTGCCCGGCTGCTCGAGGTCCTGCAGGGCGAACCGCTCGGCACCGCGGGGAAGGGCTACGAGAGCATCCCGGCCGGCGCGGACCTGGCGCTGCAGCCGTTGTCCCCGGGCCTGCGTGACCGTGTCTGGTGGGGTGGCGGGAGCACGGGCACGGCGGTCCGCACGGCCGAGAAGGGCCTGCTGCTGCACTGTTCGACGCTCAACACCGAGGACACGGGCGCCCCGTTCGCGCGCGCACAGGCCGACCAGCTCGCCGCCTACCGTGACCGGTTCGCCGAGCTGCAGGCAGCCGGCGAGCACCCGGGCCGGACGCCGCGCGTCGCCGTCGGTCGGATCGTCGTGCCGCTGCTCGACGAGCACGACCGCCGGGTGCACGAGGAGTTCCTCACCGGCTACGCGAGCGGGATGGACGACGAGGGCCGCCCCCTGAGCGGTCCCCCGTTCCGCTTCAGCAGGATCGTGTCGGGCGGCGTGGACGAGATCGTGGACACGTTGGCGGCGGACCCGGCCGTGCAGGCGACCGACGAGCTCGTGATCACCCTGCCGGCGAACGGTGACGCCGCCGCGCACGAGCGCATCCTGCGGATCGTCGCGGAAGAGGTCGTCCCGCGCCTGGGCTGACGCTCCACCGGCGATCGGCCACGTGGCGAGGGGGCATCCGGCCGGGGCTCGAGTCGGGTTGGTGAGGTCCGACGAGCCCCGGTCCGGATGACCATCTCGTCCCTGATCCGCACGGGATGGTGGCCCCACTCTTTCACTTCTCGAAGGATTTGTCATCATCGCTGCGCGGATATTGACGGACCGTCAGCTACCCGCGACAACCCCTGGTCAGGAGCGGGGAGGCCCGCCCGCAGACCTTTGTCCCCGGAACGACGAATGCGCCCCCGCGCGGACGCGGGGACGCATTCTGGACGCACCGGGCTCGAAGGGGCTCCACGACCGGATCAGGAGGCCGCTTCGCTCACACGACGAGCCCTCGGTGGTGCGCGCGCCGACGGTAACCAGCCGACTGGCGCGGGTTCATGTTACTGAATGAACCCGCGCGCGTGCGGAAATCGGCTCACTCCAGTTCGAGGGTCGCCGAACCCGCGAGGTCGACGACCGACGCACCGACGTGGAGCTCGAACGTCCCCGGCTCGTACCGCCAGGCTCCGTCCCAGTGCGCGAAGGCACGCGCCGGGACCTCGACCGACACCTCGGTGGACTCCCCCGCGCCGAGCCGGACGGGCGCGAACCCGACGAGCCACCGCACCGGACGGTCCACCGACGACTCCGCACGCGAGGCGTAGACCTGCACGACGTGCTTCCCGGCGCGGTCACCCGTGTTCGCGACGGTCGCGGTGACGATCGCGGTGTCGCCCTCGGTCACGGTCGGCGACGCGGAGACGCCGTCGATCGTCCACGTGGTGTAGCCGAGGCCGTGCCCGAAGGGGTAGGCGGGCTCGGTGCCCGCGCGCAGCCAGGCGCGGTAGCCGACGTGCACGCCCTCGTCGTACGCGACCTTGCCGTCGACCGGCGTGACGTCCTGCACCGGGACGTCGGCGAGGATGACCGGCCACGTGGTGGGCAGGCGACCACCGGGCTCCGCGGCTCCGGTCAGGACGTCGGCGAGCGCGTTGCCGTACTCCTGTCCGCCGAACCAGGTCAGGAGCACCGCGGCGACGTCGTCACGCCAGGGCATCTCGACCGGCGAACCGGAGTTCACCACGACGATCGTGTTCGGGTTCGCGGCGGCGACGGCACGGACCAGGTCGTCCTGGTGGCCGGGCAGTGCGAGCGACGAGCGGTCGTAGCCCTCGGACTCGACCTTGCTGTTCGTGCCGACGACGACGATCGCCACGTCGGCGTCGCGGGCCGTGGCGACCGCGGCCTCGATCAGCGCCGCGGGGTCGGCGTCGCTCGGCTCGGTGCCGAACTGGTAGGCGAGCACACCGCCGAGCGCGTCGTCCTGCACGATGTCGTGCTCGATCCGGATCGCGAGCTGCTGCCCCGCCTCGACCGACACCGGCACAGAACGCGCGGGCGGGTTGAGGAACGCCGCGCCGAGCTGGTCGCCCTCGACGGGGACGGTCTCGTCGAGCAGGAGGTCACCGTCGACCCACATGCGCGAACGGCCGGCGGCGCCGATGCCGATCCGCACGGTGCCCGTCGTCTCGGCCGTGTAGGTCGTGGTGACGTCGAGTCGGTCGGACTCCCGGATCGGGGCGTCGCCGCCGAACCAGAACAGGGCGGTGGCACGGCGGTCCTCGACGAAGAGCTCCTCGCCGTCCTTGACGAACGCCACCCGCGCTCCGGGCTCGCCGGTCGCGGGGTTCGTGATGGTCGACAGCGGGAACTCGGCGATGCCCTCCTGCACGACGGCACCGATGGCGTAGTCCACCGTTGCGCCGGGGAAGGCCGCGCGGATGCCCTCGATGGGCGTGACGACGTGCTCCGGCACCACCGTCGCCGATCCGCCGCCCTGGGTGCGGGCCTGGTCGGCGTTGTGCCCGAGGAGCGCGATCCGCGACGCCGCGGCGGCGTCGAGCGGCAGGATCCCGGTGTTGCGCACCAGGACGGTGCCCTCGGCCTCGGCCTCGCGGACGAACGCGACGCCGTCCTCGACGTGCACGGGCTCGGCCGCGACGGGCTCGAAGCCCTCGAGCGCGCCGACGCGGGCAGCCAGGGTCAGGATGCGCCGGACCTTGCGGTCGATCGCCTCCACCGGGACCTCGCCCGACTCGACCGCCTGCAGCAGCGGCCCCTCGCTCCACCACTGGTTCGGGCCGGGCATCGCGACGTCCTGCGACGCCTTCGCCGCGTCGACCGAGCGGACGCCGGTCCAGTCGGACACGACGATGCCGTCGAAGCCCCACTCCGAGTTGAGCGGGGTCTCGAGCAGGTCGTTCTCGGACGCGGTGACGCCGTTGATCGCGTTGTAGGACGACATGACCGCCCAGGCGTGCGCCTCGGTCACGGCCTTCTCGAACGCGAGCAGGTACAGCTCGCGGAGGGCACGGTCCGACACCTCGGTCGAGGCGGTGAAGCGGTCGGTCTCGTAGTCGTTGGCGACGTAGTGCTTCGGGGTCGCGGCGACGCCGTTCTCCTGCACGCCGTCGACGTACGACGCCGCGAGGTCCCCGGTGAGCACCGGGTCCTCGCTGAACGCCTCGAAGTGTCGGCCGCCGAGCGGGGAGCGGTGCAGGTTGATGGTCGGACCGAGCACGACGTCGACGCCCTTGCGACGCGCCTCGACCGCCGCCGCGGCGCCGTAGCGCTTCGCGATCGCCCGGTCCCAGCTCGCCGACAGCGCGGTGGCGGACGGCAGGTTGAGCGACGGGTCGCGCTCGTCCCAGACCTCGCCGCGAACGCCGGAGGGGCCATCGGACATCAGGATCCGGCGCAGCCCGATCTTCTCGACCGGCCAGGTCGTCCAGAAGTCGCGTCCGGTCAGGAGCTGGACCTTCTCCTCGGTCGTCAGCTGCCCGAGGAGCGCGTCGATGCGCTCGGCCAGCGGCGACGCGGCGGTCGGACGGGAGGCGCGGGTGGTGTCGTCCACGGTGGTCACGATGGTCGGTCCCTTCGTTGTGCGACGGGCGCCGGGGCATGACCTCCGCGCGCCTTCGTCGGCGGCTGGCGTCAGCGTAGCAGGCAAAACCTATCGCGAGTAGGTTTCTCGGGCCGGTATCGCGCTGTACGCTCGCGCCATGGCACGACGGGGTTCGTACGCGAAGGGGATCGCGAAGCGCGAGGAGATCCTCACGGTCGCGCTCGACCTCGTCGCACGGCAGGGGTTCCGGCGCACGAGCATCAAGGACATCGCCGACGCGGTCGGTCTCACCCAGGCCGGGCTGCTGCACTACTTCGACTCGAAGGACGACCTCTGGGTGGAGATCCTCCGGCGTCGCGACGAGGTCGACCTGGCGCACGACTGGGGTACCGCGGCCGAGGACCCCGGCGCGTTCCTCGCGGCGATCGTCCGGCACAACACCGAGGTCCCCGGCCTCGTGCAGATGTTCGTGAACCTGTCCGCCGCCGCCGCGACCGACGCCGAGCACCCCGCGCACGAGTACTTCCGCGAACGCTACGAGCGCAGCCGGGGCGACTTCGCACGGGACTTCCGCGCGATGCAGCAGGACGGGCGGCTCCGCACCGACGTGGACACCGAGCAGCTGGCGAGCGTGCTCCTGGCGATCTCGGACGGCATGCAGATCCAGTGGCTGTACGACCCGTCGCGGGACATGGCCGAGCACGTCGAGCTCGTCGCGCGGCTCGCGGTCGCCCAGTCCGTCACGCCCGCCTCGGCCTGACGGCACCCTGCGGCCGACGCCCGACATCGAGGAGCCGTACCGGGCCGCGCCGCTCGGACAGGTACCACCAGTGCCTGGTCCCGGTGCAGGCGCGCACGGCAGGATGGGCTCCGGCCGACCAGGCCGTCCGACGACGATGTGGAGTGACGCGATGACGCGTGTTGTGGTGACCGGAGGCAGCGGCAAGCTCGGACGGGCGGTCGTCCGCGACCTCGACGAGCACGGGTACGACGTGGTCCTGCTCGACCGGGTGCCCTCCCCCGACAAGCCCGAGCGGGTGCCCTTCGTCCGCATCGACCTGAGCGACTACGGCCAGGTGCTCGGCGCGCTCACCGGCATCGACGACCGCTACGACCGGGTCGACGCCGTGGTGCACCTCGCCGCCGTGCCCGCGCCGGGTCAGGTGCCCGACGTCGCGCTCATCACGAACAACGTCACCGCGTCGATCAACGTCTTCCACGCCGCCCGCGTCGCTCGCATCGGGAACGTGGTGTGGGCGTCGAGCGAGACCCTGCTCGGCATCCCGATGGGCGAGCACCACCCGCCGTACCTGCCCGTCGACGAGGAGTTCGCGGTCCGCCCGCAGTCCTCGTACTCGCTCGGCAAGGCGGTGGAGGAGGAGATGGCCCGCCACTTCACCCGCTGGGACCCGGAGCTCAAGATGATCGGGCTGCGCTTCTCGAACGTGATGGACGAGACCGACTACCCGTCGTTCCCCTGGGACGCCTCCCCCGAGGCCAAGACCTTCAACCTGTGGTCGTACATCGACTCACGCGACGGAGCGCAGGCGGTGCGGAAGTCCCTCGAGGCCGAGCTGACCGGGTTCGAGGCGTTCGTCATCGCGAGCCCCGACACGGTGATGGACGCCCCGACGATCGAGCTCGTCGAGCGCTTCGTGCCGGACATCGAGCGCCGCACGGACATCGACGGCACGAGCTCCCTGCTCTCGAGCGAGAAGGCCCGCGAGCTCCTCGGCTACGCCCCCGAGCACACCTGGCGGAACCACCGCTCGCACTGACCGGACGGGAGGCGCGGGGCGGCCTCAGGACGTCGGTGCGAGCAGCAGGCCGTCCAGCACCAGGTCGCGCACGCGCGGCAGCAGGTCTGCCGCGAGCGCGCGCTCGTCGACGCCGGTGATCTGCGCGATGGCGCCGACGATGGCCGCGACCGACAGCTCCCCGTCGCAGGCACCCACGAACGCGGCGAGCGCCGTGTCCGCGTCCACGCGTCGGCCGAAGCCGCCGCCCTGCACGAGGGTGATCACCGTCGGGTCGTCGTTCCCGGGCCAGTAGTGCCGTTCCTCGGTGACGTCACCGGCGACCCGCAGGTGTGCGGCGGAGAGGGCCCCGTCGTCGTGCGCGCCGAGCCACTCGGCGGCGTCGAGCACCCGCGCGACCGTCGCGCCGAGCCCCACGGGGTTGGAACCGAGCGCCTCGGCGACCCGCTCGGCGCGGCGGAGGCGAGCCGTGCCTCCCGGCCGACCGGCGTCCGTGGCCGACGCGCGCCGGACGACCACGTACCCGAAGCCGACGCCGGTGACCCGACGCGTGGCGAAGTCGTCGAGCCAGGCGTCCACGAGCCGGTCGAACGCCTCGGTGCCGGGCTTGGTGCCGCCGTCGCGGATCCAGGTCTCGGCGTAGGCCGGAGGGTCCTCGCGCTCCCGTTCGACGACCCACAGGTCGAGGTCCTCGGCGTCCGCGAACCACGAGCGCACCCGGTCGAGCCCGTCGACGCCCCAGCGGTACTCCCAGTTGCCGAGCAGCTGCGCGGTGCCTCCGGGCTCGAGGTGGTCGGCGAGCCCTCGGAGCACGGTCTCGACGAGCGCGTCGCCGACCATGCCGCCGTCACGGTACTCGTAGGAGGGCACGTCGTCGCGACGCGGCGTGATGACGAACGGCGGGTTCGACACGATCCGGTCGAAGCGCTCCCCCGCGACCGGCTCGTAGAGCGACCCGAGCCGGAACTCGATGCCGTCGATGCCGTTGAGCGCCGCGTTGAACCGGGCGATGTCGAGCGCCCGGCGGGAGATGTCCGTGGCGACGACCTGCTCCGCGAAGCGACGGGCGTGCATGGCCTGGATCCCGCACCCGGTCCCGAGGTCGAGCACCCGGCGGACCGGCACCGGGACCTGGAGCCCGGAGAGCGTGGTGGACGCGCCACCGATGCCGAGCACGTGCTCTTCGCCGAGTGCGGTGCCGAGCGCGAGCTCCCCGAGGTCCGAGACGATCCACCAGCTGCCGGCGCCCTGGTCGTCGACGAAGGCGTAGGGCCGCAGGTCGACGGTCGGGTGGACCCGTCGGTGCTCGGTGTCCGGTAGCCCGGAGTCGTCGATCTCGTCGCGGTCGGTGCCGGCGTCGGTGCGCAGGAGCCCCGCGGCCAGGACCCGGTCGAGCCCGGCGGACGGGAACGCCCGCTCGGCGTCGCTCCGGTCGACCGGCAGGCCGAGCACGAACAGTGTCGCGAGGGTGGTCAGCGGCGTGGTGTCCCGCGCGGCGAGCGCCCGGAGCGCGGCGACCCGCGAGCCCCGGTGCAGCGACGCGGCCACCTCGGTGCCCCAGAGTGCGTCGATGCGCTCGACGGTGAAGCCCGCTGCGTCGAGGTCCGCGGCGAGCGCCGTCGTCACCGCGGGGTCGGTCGTGATCGTGGGGAGCTCGTGTGCCGCTGCTGCCCGCGCCCGCCCGGTCACGCGGGGACCTCCTCGCGCATGACGGAAGCGGGGACCTGCCACGCGGCCACCAGGTCGAGCAGCCCCGGGAAGCGCTGCTGCACGTCCTCGATCCGGACCCGGCTCGAGCGCGTCAGTCCCTCCTGGTGCTGCTCGAGCAGGCCGGCCTCGCGCAGGACACGGAAGTGGTGCGTCAGCGTCGACTTCGGTCGGTCGACCCCGACCCAGCCGCAGCTGCGGACGCCGCCGGCCGCGTCCACCAGGTAGCGGTGCAGGATCGTGAGCCGGATCGGGTCGCTCAGTGCGTCGAGCACGACGGGCAGGTCCAGCTCGGCGACGGTCGGCTGCGGCAGGCGTTCTGGGGTGACGACGGAGTCCACGGGCGCGGCGGGCATGCGACGACGGTAGCACCGCCGACCGGACAGTACGACTTGCGTCGTACTGATGGACTGCTGTACGAATGCTGTCGTACAGCAGTCGATCCGACGGGAAGGCACCACCATGCAGTCAGCACGCGGAGTCGCGGGGTTCTGGATCCTCGCCGCCATGCTCTTCGTCGCGATGGCCTCGTCCTCCGTGCCGTCCCCGATCTACCCCGTCTACGCCGCCGAGTGGGACCTCACACCGCTCATGCTCACGGGGGTGTTCGCGATCTACGTCGCCGGGCTCCTCGTCACCATGCTCGTGGCCGGTCGGCTGTCGGACCACGTCGGCCGGAAGCCCGTGCTCGTCGCCGGCGGGTTGCTGCTCGTCGTGTCGCTCGTGCTGTTCACCGGTGCCGACGGGTTCACGGCCCTCGTGGTCGACCGGATCGTGCAGGGCGTCGCGGTCGGGCTGCTCATCGGGGCCCTCGGCGCGGCGCTCATCGACAACTCGCTCGAGCGCTTCCCGTCGCTCGCCGGCGTCCTGAACGGTGCGGTCCCGCCCTTCGCCCTGGCCACCGGCGCGGTGTCGAGCGGCGCCCTGGTCGAGTGGGGTCCGGCACCGGAGCAGCTCGTCTACGTGCTCTTCGGCGCGCTCCTGCTGCTGCTCGTCGCCGCCCTGGTCGTCGTGCCCGAGCGGGTCACCCGCCGACCGGGCGCACTCCGCTCCCTCCGCCCGACCGTGTCCGTGCCCCGGGCGTCACGCGCGCTGTTCCGCGGCGTCGCCGGTGCCCTCGTCGCGAGCTGGGCGCTGGGCGGGCTGTTCCTGTCGCTCGTGCCGTCGGCCCTCGGTGCGGTGTTCGGCATCCACGACCACTTCGCGGCCGGGGCCCTGATCGCGGTCGTCACCGGCGTCGGCGGACTCACGGGGCTCGCGATCCAGCGCCTCGACACGCGCCGGAGCCTGTTCCTCGGACTCGTCGCGCTCATCGTCGGTCCGGTCGTCACCGTGTCGTTCGTCTTCGCGCACTCGCTGCCCGGGCTCGTCGTCGGCAGTGCGATCGCCGGCGTCGGCTTCGGCGCGGGTTTCCAGGCGCCGCTGCGGATGCTGCTCGCGACCGCCGCCCCCACGCACCGCGCCGGGCTGCTGTCGTCGGTCTACATCGTCAGCTACCTGGCGTTCGGCGTGCCGGCCGTCGTCGCGGGCCTCGTCGAGCCGGCGTTCGGCTTCGTCCCCGTGCTCGCCGGCTACGGCGCGTTCATCGTCCTCGCCGCGGCGATCGCCCTCGTGCTGCAGCTCGCGTCGCGCAGCGCGGCCGGGGTCGAGGAGCGTGCCGCCGAGGCCGTCGAGCGCACGGCGACGGGCTCCGTCCGCACCGCCGACTAGGGCCGCCCGGGGCTGGTGTCAGCTCGAGGTCAGTGACCGGGTCGCGCCCGGTTCGGTCGCTGCGCGCGGACCCCGGTGCTGCGGTGCGCATCGGCGTGCGCCGCGTCGACGTCGGCCTTGCCGCGGTCGGCGGCCTTCCGCAGCCACTGCGGCCCGTGCGCCTTCGCCCAGTCCCAGAAGCGGTGCAGCTGCGCACGCAGCCACGTGATGATGCGGTGGAAGAAGTGGAACTCACTGGCCAGGATCGTCAGGCCGATGAACACCACGAGCCACCCCGGGCCGGGCAGCGGCACGAGGATGAGCCCGATCACCACGACGAGCCCGCCGACGATCCCGACGAGCACCTTGTAGAAGAGGTGCACACCCGGCCGCGCGTGGATCCACGCGCGCATCCGACGGAACCACCGGAAGCGGTGGTGCCGGTCGTCGGCGTCGGTCTCGGGAGCCGTGGTGTCGGCACGCACGACCGCGTCGGGTCGCTCGTGGGTGTCGTCCATGGCGGCAACCTAGGGCGCGCGGCTGGGAAACGGCGGCGCAACCGGTCCACGCGACGTGAGCGGCACCGGCGGGGGTGCGCCGCGCCTCCCGGCCGTCACGGGCCTCGATCTGCAGGCGCCCTCGTTCCGTCGAGACGCCGCGCTCGTGCCGAGACGGCGTCAGAAGTGGCGGCGTCTCACGCGCCCCGCGCCGTCTCGCGCAGACGGGGCCGTGTCGCGCCGGCCGCAGCCCCGTCAGCGGTCCGCGCCGGCCTGGAGGCTCGTCACGCGTGAGGGACGCACGTCGCGGCCCACGGGACCGCGGCGAGACGGGCCTCCGGGATGGGTTCGCCGCCGACGGCGCACCGCCCGTAGGTACCCGCGTCGAGCCGCGCGAGCGCGGCGTCGACCAGGCGGATGCGCTCCCGAGCAGCGTCCCGGACCGCTCCGAGCGAGCCGCGTTCCCAAGCGAGCGTCGCGCCCTCGGGGTCGTGCTCGTCGTCCGAGTTGGCGTCCTGGCGCGCATCGCTGACGTCCCGCATGCTGCGCTCGACGTCGGCGAGCAGCCGCTCGTTGCGCCGCCGTTCGTCGGTCAGCGCGGTGCGGGGATCGTCCATGCCGACGACCGTAGTCGTGTCGGAATGCAGCCGCAGCAGCATGCGTTCGCATCGGTATGACGAAGATCGGGTTCCTGTCCTTCGGGCACTGGCGCGACGTGCCGGGCTCCCGGGTCCGCAGCGGCCGCGAGGCCCTCGTGCAGGCGATCGACCTCGCCGTCGCAGCCGAGGAGGCGGGCGTCGACGGCGCGTACTTCCGCGTGCACCACTTCGCTCCGCAGCAGGCCGCGCCGTTCCCCCTGCTCTCGGCGATCGCCGCCCGGACCAGCCGCATCGAGATCGGCACCGGCGTGATCGACATGCGGTACGAGAACCCGCTCTACATGGCCGAGGAAGCCGCGGCCACCGACCTCATCTCCGGCGGCCGACTGCAGCTCGGCGTCTCGCGGGGGTCACCCGAGACCGCCCTCGCCGGGTACCAGCAGTTCGGCTACGTGCCCGAGGCGCACGACACCAACGGCGGCGACATGGCACGCTCCCACACCGACGTGTTCCGCCGCGCGATCGCCGGCGAGCCGATGGCGCACGCGAACCCGCAGATGACCGGATCGGCAGGGTCGCTGTCGGTGTCCCCGCTTTCGGACACGCTGCCCGACCGGATCTGGTGGGGTGCCGGGACCCGCGCGACCGCCGAGTGGACGGCCGAGCAGGGCATGAACCTCATGTCGTCGACCCTGCTCACCGAGGACACCGGCGTGCCGTTCGACCAGCTGCAGGCCGAGCAGATCGAGCGCTTCCGGACGACGTGGAGCGAGATGGGCTGGGAGCGGACGCCGCGCGTCTCGGTGTCGCGCAGCATCATCCCGATCACCGACGACGAGTCGCGGCACTACTTCGGCGTGCGGGCGCAGGTCGAGGGGCAGGACCAGGTCGGGCACCTCGACGGCGGGCTCGCCCGCTTCGGTCGCTCGTACATCGGGGAGCCGGAGCAGCTCGTGGCCGAGCTCGCCGCCGACGCCGCGGTCCGCGCTGCCGACACCGTGCTCGTCACCGTGCCGAACCAGCTCGGCGTCGAGTTCAACGCCCGGCTGCTCGCAGCGACGAGGGCCGTCATGGACGAGGTCGACGCGGCGCCCGTCCCCGCGTTCTGATCAAGCGGCCCGTTCGGCCGATTCCCAACCGCGTGCAACTCGTACGATCAGGTCGGCAAGTCCCGGAAGTTGTTCCTTCGTGTGGTCGACAGTCTTCGGGCCGAGCGACCAGTCCGTGTAGCCCTTCGCCAGCCACGATCGCTTCTTCATGAACCGCTCGATAAGTCCCGCTTTCCACTTGCCTCGGTCCTTCTTGCTACCCCCCGGGGCGCGCTGACTGAACTGGGCGATGTCGTGGCTACCCTCGAGTACAGATGTGTGGAGCCGTTCGAGATGCCCGATCCACGCGGGAGGCGTGGCTGCCCGTCTGAAGTACGGGAAGTCCGTTTTGTCCGTTCCGTTCACGGAGATTCCGAGGAAACCCTCGAACCTGATGTCATCCTCGTGATCAGGCATCCTGCGGCCAACGACCTGAATTTGGCCCCGGATGCACTTGCCATCCGGCAGGGCCTTCGATTCGAACACGACCGATGGCATCCCACTGCCTCCGCGTCGTACCTCTACGTCCCAGTCCTCAAGCCGTTCGTCAAGATGCAACGCTGTCAGCCAAGCCTCCGCAGTGGTCTTGAGGAGCCGACCCTCGCCGTTGATGTCCTCCAAACGCAAACGCGGTTCCGCGAAGCAGGCAATCGTTTCTTCCCAGTCGATCCGCCACACACGCTCGCGCTGCTCGAGCCATGCGGGAGCAAGACTCTTCCGTGGGACGAGGACGAACAACGCCCCCTCCTTGCCTAGGGCCGACAGTTGCTCGTCGACCTGGGTCGGGGTCAACTCGTGGTCGAGCTTCGCCTCGATTCCCACCAGACGCGTATTTCCCGCACCTTGGGTCCCGAACTGGAGCTCGACATCGATACGAACAGACTTCCGCTTCTTCTCGTCGCTCTCGACCAGCCTTCGAACCTCGCAGTCGACCGATTTGAATGCATCGAGTTGCAGGCCGCTCACCCGCTCCAAGAGAGCAACGAAACGACCGTGATCGTGCCGAATTTCCGCGCCGAGCGCTCTTGTAGCCATCGGTTCAGTTCGGTAGATCGTCGTCGACTCCATGCCCTACAGCATGGCTTCATAATTGCAGCGTGGCGACCCCAAGACGGGTGTCCGCACAAGCGCCGACACAGGAGCCGCTCGAGGGCATGGAACTAGCTCGCCGAGGGTCTCGGCCACAGCAGGCGGAAGCGCTCGCACAGGACGGGCATGTCCGGTTCGAACCCGCGCGGGTTCTCGGAGTGCTCACGCCAGTAGCGCTCGTGCGCTGCGCGCCAGTACGCGAGGGTGCGGTCACCTTCACCCTCGGCGCGGGCGTGCTCCTCGCCGACCTGGTCGAACGGGACGACCCGCAGGTCCGTCGTCTCGATCACGGCTCGGGGCTCGCCCCGCCCGTCGAGGATGACGCTGAGCTCGCCGACCTCGGGCAGCGCGTCACCCGTCGCCTCGTAGTCCCACATCGACGACGCCGTGCCGTCCTTGATGCCGCGGAGCACCAGGTCGAGCAGGCCGTCCGCGTGGTCCGGCGTCGCGCCGAACGCCCACGCCTCCGGCACGGTCTCGGGCAGCTCCGGTGCCTCGTCGCGGCGGGCGGCCCAGAAGGCGGACAGGGTCTCGGCGTCGGCGGTGATCACCGACCGACCGTAGCGCAGGTGCGGCCGGTCCCCCTTGTTGCCGACACCCGCTGTGGGACTGTGGCCGTGCCTCCCGGCTGCGTAGCGTGGACGTGCACCATCCACCGCACCCTCGAGGAGCACCCCGTGACGCTGCCGGCCGCCGGCTGGTTCCCGGACCCCCAGGACGCCCACCGCCTCCGGTGGTGGGACGGCCACGCGTGGGGCGGGGCGACGCGGGTGCTCCCGGCACGGCAGGAGCCCGTCGCACCGGTCGTCGTCGCACCGGCCGGGCCGTCGTTCTCCGTCGAGGGCGCATCGGTCCGCACCGGGTCCTGGGCGTCCGGCGGTTCCGTGCAGCGGGTCGGGGCGGCGGCGCTCGTCGCGGTCCTGCTCGCGGCCGTGTCAGTCGTGTGGAACCCCGTCGGCATCGCGAGCACGCTGGCCGTCGTCACGGGCGTCCTCGCGATCGTCCGTCCCGGCGCGACCGGCGGCTGGCGGGTGCTCTGGCGGAGCGCTGCGGCGAGCGCACTCGTGGTCGCGGTCGCCACGGGCGTGGTCGCCGCGTCGGCACAGTTCCACCTGTTCTGAGCCCGGCGGCCGCTACCGCCGCGCCCGCGGGTGCGCCGTCTGGTACACGTCGCGCAGCATGTCCGCCGTGACGAGCGTGTAGATCTGCGTCGTCGCGACGCTCGCGTGCCCGAGCAGCTCCTGCACGACGCGCACGTCCGCGCCGCCCTCGAGCAGGTGCGTCGCGAACGAGTGCCGGAAGGTGTGCGGTGACACGTGCGAAGCCATCCCGGCCCGCTCCGCCGCCGCCTGGATCACGAGCCAGGCGCTCTGCCGCGACAGCCGGGCGCCGCGTGCCCCGAGGAACAGCGCCGGGGTCGACGCCCCACGCGCCGCGAACACGGGCCGCGCCCGCACGAGGTACGCGTCGACCGCGGCCCGCGCGAAGCTGCCGAGCGGCACGATGCGCTGCTTGTTCCCCTTGCCGGTGACCTTCACGACCGCGAGCCCGTCGCCCGCGTCGTCCTCCGGGTCGGACAGCGTGGTGACGTCGTCCACCGACAGCCCCACCGCCTCGGAGATGCGCGCCCCCGTGGCGTAGAGCAGCTCCAGGAGCGCCCGATCCCGCAGTTGCACGGGGTCGTCGTCCGCGGTGCCCGCGGCGCCGAGCAGCCGCTCCATGTCGTGCACCGAGATCGCCTTCGGCAGTCGCGACGGTGCCTTCGGCGGACGGACGGCGGTGCCGGGGTCGAGCGGTAGCCAGCCCTCGGCTGCGGCGAACGCGGTGAAGGACCGCACCGAGCTGAGCATCCGGGCCACCGACCGGGGCGCGAGCGGCTGCTCCGGGCGCGAGGTCAGGTGCGTGACGAACCCGGCGACGTCCGCGCGGGCGAGGCGTGCGACGTCCGTCAGCGCCTCCGCTCCCCCGGCCCGGTCCGCGCCCGCGGAGTCGACCGCCGGCGTCGAGGCGAGCCACTCCGCGAAGACGGCGAGGTCCCGTCGGTAGGCGGCGACCGTGTGCTGCGAGAGCCCACGCTCGACGGCGACGTGCCGCAGGTAGGTGTCGGTGGCACGGTCGAGCGGGATCACCCCACAAAACTAGTGCGGGACCGCCCTGCGGAGGTCGTCAGTGCAGCCCGGCGTCCGGCTCGCCGACGCGGCAGGCGGTGAAGGTCACCGTGAGCCCGGCCCGGGTGGGTGCGGCGCAGAACAGGCCGGCTGACACGACGGCGTCCGGGTCGAGGTGTGCGACCCGCACCAGCCGAGGCTCCTCGCCGTCGGCCCAGGCCCGGATCGTCACGGCGTCACCGGACCGGCTCGCCCGAACCGTCACGACCCGCCCGGTCCAGGACGGCACGGGTGCGACGGACCAGTCGGACGTGCCGTGCGTCACGACGGCTCCGACCTGCGGCAGCCCGTCGGAGAACTCCACGCCCGCCTTCACCCACTCCTGCTCGTCGACCCGCAGGAACACCCCGGCCTGGTCGAACTGTTCCGCGAAGTCCAGGACGAACGAGACCTCCACGGCGAACGCGCGGTCGGTGGGTCGGAGGAGCGCATGCTCCGAGTCGTGGACGAACCCGTACGAGGTCGTCCGCCAGGCGTCGCTGCCCTCCTCCGCTGTCACGAGCAGTGCAGCGCGGTCGACGACGGGTTCGACGGCGACGGGCTCGTGCGTCCAGTGCCCGTCCCGCAGCAGGGCACCGAGCCCGCTGTCGGCGGTCACGCCGTCGTGCTCCGCTCGCCCGCGCCCCGCTCGATCGCGTCGACCGCGAGGGTCGCGACCACGAGCGCCGAGTTCCGCAGGCGCCCGGCCAGGATGCCCTCGACGAGCTCGGCACGCGGCACCCACCGCGTCACGATGTCGGCTTCCTCCGCCTCACGCTCGAACGCCGAGGCCGTCGCGCGGACCCCACGGGCCCGGTAGACCTGGATGAACTCGTCACTGCCGCCGGACGAGGTGTTGTACCGGACGAGGGGCTCCCAGTGGTCCGCCTCGAGGTCGGCCTCTTCGCCGAGCTCCCGCTGCGCGGCGGTCAGGTGGTCCTCGCCCTCGTGGTCGAGCAGGCCGGCCGGCAGCTCCCAGTCGCGCAGCTGCACCGGGTGCCGGTACTGCTGGATGACGAGGACGCGGCCCTCGTCGTCCTCCGCGAACACGGCGACGGCCCCGGTGTGGTCGATGTACTCACGCACCATGTCGTGCCCGTCGTAGTCGACGTGGTCACGGCGGACGTCCCAGACCGCTCCCTCGTACACGACGGTGGAGTCGGTGACCTCGTACGAGGCGTGTTCGTCGGCGATCGGAGCGTCAGCGTCAGTCACCTGCCCATCCTGGCACGCACCCCCGTCAGCCCTTCCCGGGACGGACGGGAGGCGCGGTGCCAGCTGGCACCGCGCCTCCCGTCAGCCGTCCGGTCGCGTTACGCGACGACCTCCGCCGACTCCTCGGCCGGGTCGAACAGGCTGGACGCCTCGTGCCGCGCGATCGCCGCGTCCACCAGCCCGGCGAACAGCGGGTGCGCGTTCGTCGGACGCGAGCGCAGCTCCGGGTGCGCCTGCGTGGCGATGTAGAACGGGTGCACGTCGCGCGGCAGCTCGACGTACTCGACCAGGGTGCCGTCGGGCGAGGTGCCCGAGAACACCAGGCCGGCGTCCGCGATCTGCTGGCGGTAGGTGTTGTTCACCTCGTAGCGGTGACGGTGACGCTCCGATGCCTCGGACGCACCGTACAGCTCGGCCGCGAGCGACCCGTCGGTGAAGTGCGCCGGGTAGAGGCCGAGGCGCATCGTGCCGCCCATGTCGCCACCGGCGATGATGTCGACCTGCTCCGCCATCGTCGCGATGACCGGCGTCGAGGTCTCCGGGTCGAACTCGGTGCTCGACGCGTCGGTCAGGCCGGCCTCGTGGCGTGCGTACTCGATGACCATGCACTGCAGGCCGAGGCACAGGCCGAGCGTCGGGATGCCCTGCTCACGCGCGAAGCGGAGCGCGCCGAGCTTGCCCTCGATGCCGCGCACGCCGAACCCGCCGGGCACGCAGATGCCGTCGACGTCGCCGAGCTGCTTCGCGGCACCCTCGGGCGTCGTGCAGTCGTCGGACACGACCCACTTCAGCGTGACCTTCGCGTTGTGGGCGAAGCCGCCCGCACGGAGGGCCTCGGTGACGGACAGGTAGGCGTCCGGCAGGTCGATGTACTTGCCGACGAGCGCGATGGTGACGTGCTTCTTCGGCTCGTGCACCGCGTCGAGGACGGGGTTCCACGCGGACCAGTCGACGTCGTGCGCGTCGAGCTTCAGCGCGTCGATGATGACCTGGTCGAGGCCCTGATCGTGCAGCAGCGTCGGGAGGTCGTAGATCGACGGGACGTCCACCGCGTTCACCACGGCGTCCTCGTCGACGTCGCACATCAGGGCGATCTTGCGCTTGTTCGACTCCGACACCGGGCGGTCCGAGCGGAGCACGAGCGCGTCCGGCTGGATGCCGATCGAGCGGAGCGCGGCGACGGAGTGCTGCGTCGGCTTGGTCTTCTGCTCACCCGAGGCGCTCATGAACGGCACGAGCGACACGTGCACGAAGAACACGTTGTTGCGGCCGAGCTCGTGACGGACCTGGCGCGCGGACTCGATGAAGGGCTGCGACTCGATGTCGCCGACCGTGCCGCCGACCTCGGTGATGATCACGTCGGGCTGCGGGTCGTTCTCGGCCTGCTCGCGCATCCGGCGCTTGATCTCGTCGGTGATGTGCGGGATGACCTGGACCGTGTCGCCGAGGTACTCGCCGCGCCGCTCCTTGGCGATCACGGTCGAGTAGACCTGTCCGGTCGTGACGTTCGCCGCCTGCGACAGGTTGATGTCGAGGAAGCGCTCGTAGTGCCCGATGTCGAGGTCCGTCTCGGCGCCGTCGTCGGTCACGAAGACCTCGCCGTGCTGGAACGGGTTCATGGTGCCCGGGTCCACGTTGAGGTACGGGTCGAGCTTCTGCATGACGACCTTGAGGCCGCGCGCCGTGAGCAGGTTGCCGAGGCTGGCCGCTGTCAGGCCCTTGCCGAGGGACGAGACGACCCCGCCGGTCACGAAGATCTGCTTCGTGACCTTCGGGGTCGAGGTCGAAGAATTGGTTCCGCCGCTGAGAGTGTCCGCCACGGGGTTCCATCGTACGTCAGAACTGCCGGGAGGCGCGACCTGCGTTCGCCGCGGGCGTTGCGCCCGCCGGTCGGTCACCCCCGCCGTCCCCGCGCCGTCCCCCGTTTCCGCGGAACGCAACGTCGGCGACGGTGCGCAGCGTTGTACCGCTGCGAGCAGCCGCCTCCGTTGCGTGTTGCGGGCGATGCTGCGGGGCGGAGGTGGGGCGTGCCTCCAGGCCGGACCCTCGGCTAGGCGCGCTGGCCGGCGACGTCGAGGAGCTCTCGTGCGTGCTCGATGCCGCTCGCGCTGTCGCCCAGGCCGGAGAGCAGGCGCGCCATCTCCTGGAGCCGGTCCTCGCCCTCGAGCCGCCGCACGCTCGACGAGGTCACGGCGCCGCTGGCGTCCTTGACGACGTTGAGGTGGTTGTTCGCGAAGGCGGCGACCTGTGCGAGGTGCGTGACGACGATGACCTGCGTGCGTTCGGCGAGCTTCGCGAGCCGCCGCCCGATCTCGATCGCCGCCGCGCCGCCGACACCGGCGTCGACCTCGTCGAAGACGAAGGTCGGGACGGTCGTGCTGCCCGCCGTGACGACCTCGATCGCGAGCATCACGCGGGACAGCTCACCACCGGACGCGCCCTTGCCGATCGGACGCGGGTCGGTGCCGGAGTGCGGCTGGAGCAGGATCGCGACCTGGTCACGCCCGTGCCGACGGTACTCGCCGCCGTCGGTGACCTCGACGACGAGCGTCGCTCCGGCCATCGCCAGCGTCCGCAGCTCGGCGGTGACACGCTTCGCCAGGTCGCCGGCCGCCTTGGTCCGGGCCGCCGTGAGCGCTGCGGCCGCCTGTGCGAGGGCCTGCTCGTCCTGCTCGACCGCCTGCTGCAGCGCGACGATGCGGTCGTCGTCGCCGTCGAGCTCCAGGAGCCGGTCGCTCGCACGCTGGCCGTAGGCGATCACGTCGTCGACGGTCTCGCCGTACTTGCGCGTCAGGCCGGCCAGGAGCGCCCGACGCTCGTTGACGAGCTCGAGGTCGTGGCCGGCGTCGGGCTCGAGCGAGCCGAGGTAGCTGGACAGGCCGGCGGACGCGTCCGAGGCCTGGATCCCGAGTTCGGTCAGCTGCTCGAGCACGGGCTGCAGGGCCGGGTCCGAGCCGGCGACGCGCTCGACGGCCCGACGTGCCGCCTCGACCAGGCCGACCACGTCGGCGACGCCGTCGAGCGATTCGCTCGACAGGGCCTCGTGGGCGGTACCGGCGGCCAGCCGGAGCTCCTCGAGGTTGCCGAGGCGTTCGGCGCGCTCGGCGAGCTCGACGTCCTCGCCGGGCTGCGGGTCGACCGACTCGATCTCGTCCGACGCGGCACGGATCCGCTCGGCCTCGGCGACCCGGTCGTCGCGGTCGCGCACGAGCGTCTCCAGCTCGCCGGTGTGCGCCTGCCAGGTGTCGTAGGCGGCGACGTAGGCGTCCAGTGCCCGCTGCACCCCCTTGCCGCCGAAGCCGTCGAGGGCTGCACGCTGCGCCGAGGCCGACGTCAGGCGGATCTGGTCCGACTGCCCGTGCACGGTCACCAGCTGGTCAGCGAGCTCGCCGAGCACCGCGACCGGCGCACTGCGACCACCGACCGTCGCCCTGCTGCGGCCCTCGGCGGAGACCGTGCGGGTGAGGATCAGCTCGCCGTCCTCGACGGTTCCGCCCGCGTCCTCGACACGCTCGGCGACGGCGGCGTGGTCCGGCACGTGCCAGCGTCCCTCGACCACCGCGCTCGACGCACCCCGGCGCACCGAGCCGGCGTCCGCCCGGGCACCGAGCAGCAGCCCGAGCGCCGTCACGATCATGGTCTTGCCGGCACCGGTCTCGCCGGTGACGACGGTGAAGCCGGGCCCGAGCTCGAGCGTGGTCTCGCCGATCACGCCGAGGTCGGAGATGACGATCTCCTCGATCATGCGTCGTCCTCGGTCGCCGGGCCGCGCCACCCGGCGACGGGCAGTTGGAACTTGGCGACCAGACGGTCGGTGAAGGGTGCGTCCTTCAGACGTGCGACCCGGACGGGGTCCTGCGAACGACGGACCTCGACCCGGGCACCCGGCGGCAGGTCGTGGGTCCGACGGCCGTCGCACCACAGGACACCGACGCCGCTCGTGCGTCGGAGGACCTCGATCGCGAGCGTGCAGTCCGGCCCGACGACGATCGGTCGCGAGAACAGGGCGTGCGCGCTGAGCGGCACCATGAGCAGGGCGTCGACGTCCGGCCAGACGATCGGGCCGCCGCCGGAGAACGAGTAGGCCGTGGACCCGGTCGGGGTGGCCACGACGACGCCGTCGCAGCCGAACGACGACAGCGGACGGCCGTCGACCTCGGTCACGACCTCGAGCATGCGCTCGCGCGAGGCCTTCTCGATCGTGGCCTCGTTCAGTGCCCACGACGAGTAGACGACCTCGTGCCCGACGACCACGTCGACCTGCAGCGTCACGCGCTCCTCGACCTTGTAGTCCCCCGTCAGTGCACGCTCGACCGTGGCGCGCAGCCCGTCGCGCTCGCTCTCGGCGAGGAACCCGACGTGTCCCAGGTTGACGCCGACGATCGGGGCGCCCGTCCCGCGCACCAGCTCGGCGGCACGGAGGATCGTGCCGTCGCCGCCGAGGACGATGACGATCTCGAGCTGGTCGGCCTGCACGTCGACGCCCAGGATGTGGACCTGGCCGACGGACGCCTCGGCCCGCCGGACGTCGGCGTACTCGTCGAACGGCATCACCGGGGTGAGTCCGGCGGCGTGGAGCAGGTCGCAGACCTCGACGGCGGCGTCGATGGAGTCCTGTCGCCCCGTGTGGGAGACGAGCAGGATGTGCCGGTCGTCGTCGCTCATGCAGCCCCTTCGGTGAGTTCGGTGGCCCGATCGATCCACGCTGTCGGGTTCCCCCATCCTGCCGGATGACCCCCGACACGACGCTGGAAGTGCGCGAGGTACTCGTGGTTGCCGTGCGTCCCGACGATGGGCGACGCGGCGAGGCCGACGGTGCCGAGGCCCGCGTCCCACGCCGACCAGAGCACGTTCATGAGCGCGTCGTTCCGGAGCGCGGGGTCGCGCACGATGCCCTCGCGCACGCCGCCCCGACCGACCTCGAACTGCGGCTTCACGAGCAGCACGAAGTCGTCGGCGGGCACGGCGTCCGCCAGCACGGGGAGGACGATGCGCAAGGAGATGAAGGAGAGGTCACCGACGACCAGGCTCGTGCGGGGTGCTGCGTCGTCGAGTGCCGTGTAGGTGTCGGGGGTGAGGTCGCGGGCGTTGCACCCCTCGACGACACGCACCCGCTCGTCGATCGCGATCACCGGGTCGAGCTGGCCGTGCCCGACGTCGAGGGCGACCACGCGGGCGGCACCGTGGTGGAGCAGCACCTGCGTGAACCCTCCGGTGCTGGCGCCCACGTCGAGCACCACGCGCCCGCTCGGGTCGACGTCGAAGACCTCGAGGGCACGCACGAGCTTCCGGGCCGCACGCGACACCCACTCGTCCTCGGTGTCGACGACGAGCTCGGCGTCCGGGGCGACCGGGGCCGAGGGCTTCACGACGGCCGTCCCGTCCACCGACACACGGCCGGCCTGGACCAGCTTCGCCGCGGCGGTCCGTGAGCGCACGAGCCCGCGGGCGGCGAGCAGGGCGTCCAGGCGGACCGGTCGGTGCGCGTCGTGCTCAGGCACCGGTGCCGCCGTCGCCGCGTGCGCTCCCCCACACCTGCGAGGCACCGGCAGCGCGACCCGAGCTGTGTCCCTGCGGCGCCTGACCGCCCTCGAGTCGGGTGCGCAGGTCGTCGTGCAGCGCGGCGAAGGCATCGGCTCGCTCGGGCAGGGGCAGGGCCTCGGCTGCCGCCGTGCGGGCCGCGAAGTCGTCCACCTGCTGCGGCTCGGGCTGCGGCGTCGGGTGCTCGCGCCGCTGCGGCTCGGGCTGCTGCTGCGGGTGGGGCACGTCGGTCACGCTACTCGCCGCCGTACAGCTTCGGGTCGACGTCGAGGCCGTAGATCGCCAGCCCGGACTCCCAGATGAGCGCCGCGCCCGCCCGGAGCAGGTCGATCGGGGAGCCGTTGTCGAGCACCCGGACGACGTGCCCGTGCATCGCCACCGTGGCGTCGCCGACCGACACGTACCGGGTGCCGTCCGCGTCCTGACGCCGCACCGTCACCGGGTACGGCTCGGACAGTCCGCGGAGGTCCTGCAGGACGTAGGTCGGCCGCGAGCGCTGGTCCGCCGCGAGCACCTGCTTCGCCTGGTCGATCCCCGTCAGCACGAGCACGCTCGGGATGCCCGCGTCGTTCGCACCCTTGATGTCCGTGTCGAGGCGGTCACCGATGAACAGCGGGTGCTCCCCGCCGAACCGGGCGATCGCGGCGTCGAAGATCGGACGTTCCGGCTTGCCGGCCACCACCGGCATCCGCCCGACGGCCTGGTGCACCGCGGACACGAGCGTGCCGTTGCCGGGCGCGATCCCACGCTCCACCGGGATCGACCAGTCCATGTTCGTCGCGACCCACGGCACGTCCGGGTCGGCGAGGGCGAACGAGGCCTCCGCCAGGTGCGTCCACCCGAGGTCCGGCGAGAACCCCTGGATGACCGCTGCCGGAGCATCGTCGGCGCTCGTCGTCACGGTGAAGCCCGCCTGCTCGACGATGCTCGTCAGCCCGAGGCCGCCGGTGACCAGCACGGTGGACCCGGCCGGCACAAGTGTCTCGAGCAGACGGACACCCGCCTGCGACGAGGTCACGACATCGTCCACCGAGACCTCGAGCCCGTAGCCCTGCAGGTGTTCGGCGACGTCAGACGGACGGCGGGAGGCGTTGTTCGTGATGTAGCCGACCCGAGCCGTCAGCGACGCGCGCGTGAGCGCCTCGACCGCGTGCGGGATCGCGTTCCGCCCGCGGTACACGACGCCGTCGAGGTCGGTGAGGACGACGTCCACACCGTCCCTCGGCGGCTTCGGGACGTCAGTCGGCTGCTGAGCCGTCGACGTCGCGGGGGTTGTCGTCGTCGATCTCGCCGAGGTCGTCGTCGGGGTCGACGTCGTCGCCGAGCTGGTCGGTGTCGTCGAGCGCTCCGGCTCCGTGCTCGTAACCGGCGACGGACTCGTCACCGACGACGGCGTCGTGCTCGTCGTGTCCTTCGACTTCTTCCTCGACCACATCGACAGTCTCCCATGCGTTCTCGTCGGCGATCTCGGCCAGGGCGGCGGCGGCCCGGTCGACCCGCGCCCACCACTCGTCGGCCTCGTCCTGGCGGCCGAGCTCCTCGAGCGTGGCCGCGTAAGCACTGTAGAGGGCCGGCGACCAGCTGTACGCCGTCGTCGGGTCGAGCTGGGGGATCTCGAGCTCACCGAGCGCCGCCGTCGGGTTGCCCAGGTCGATCCGTGCGCCGGACATCGCGATCGCCAGCTCCACCTGCACCGCCGTGTCCAGCGCAGCACGGTCGATCGACCGGCCGAGCTCGAGCGCGCGCTCCGGGCGGCCGAGACCCCGCTCGCAGTCGACCATCATCGGCAGCTGGTCGTTCTTGCCGGAGATGCGGCGGTACGTGCGCAGTTCGCGGAGCGCCGTCGCGAAGTCGCCCGTGCGGTACGCGGTGATGGCCGCGGTCTCCCGGACCACCGCGACACGGCCGGCACGACGAGCGGCGCTCAGGGCGTGGAGGTTCGCCGTCTCCGGGTCCTCGTCGACGAGCAGCGCCGCCATGACGAGGTGCTTCGCGACCCAGTCCGCGTTGTCCTTGCTGAGCGTCTTGAGCTCTGCGCGGGCTGCCGGGTCGAGGTCGCGCGCCGAGACGCTCTCGTCGATCTCGGGGTCGTCGTGGCGCGGACGGACGGAGCGGGTGCCGTACGGGTCCCGGTCCTCCCAGTCGTCGCGGGCGGCCTCGCCGAAGCGAGCGCCGGCGTGCCGGGAGCCGTCGCCGAAGCGGGAGCGGTCGCCGCGGTCGTCGTCACGGCGGGGGCGGTCGTCGCCACCACGGAACGGACGGCGGTCTGCGCCGTCACGCTGCGGACGACGGTCATCACCACCACGGAACGGACGACGCTCGTCACCGTCACGCTGCGGACGACGGTCATCACCACCACGGAACGGCGCGCGGTCATCACGACGGTCACCGTCGCGCGGCGGACGACGGTCATCACCACCACGGAACGGGCGACGATCACCGCCGTCACGCTGCGGACGACGGTCATCGCCGCCACGGAACGGCGCGCGGTCATCACGACGGTCACCATCACGCGGCGGACGACGGTCATCGCCGCCACGGAACGGACGACGGTCACCGCTATCACGCTGCGGACGACGGTCATCACCCCCGCGGAACGGCGCGCGGTCATCACGACCACGGAAGGGACGGTCACCATCGCGCGAAGGACGACGGTCATCGCCACCACGGAACGGCGCACGGTCATCACGACCACGGAAGGGACGGTCACCATCGCGCGAAGGACGACGGTCATCGCCACCACGGAACGGCGCACGGTCATCACGACCACGGAA